>JBPCKZ010000213.1:0-30876 GCA_051003795.1 Bryobacteraceae bacterium
GCCTTCCTCTATTCCACGATTGACTGCATCACCGCATTTTCGAAATCGCGATCGAGCTGCCGGTTGGGATTATCGGTCTGAATCATCAAAATTCCCACGATCTTTTCTTTCGGATCGACCCAGAAATGCGTGCCAAAAGCCCCGTCCCATCCGAAACTGCCCGGCGAAACCCGGTAGCCGGCCGCTACCGGATCGGTGATAACCTGCACGCTGAGGCCAAATGCACGACCGGGCGCCCTGCCTGGCAGTGTATCCGGCACGAAGACGGACCTCATCAACTCGACCGTCCTCGGGCTGAGCAGCCGCTTGCCGTTTAATTGGCCGCCTTCCAGAAGCATCTCGCCGAAAAGAGCGTATTCCTCCGCCCCGGCCAGGAGTCCGCCCGCGCCCGAGAAATAAGTCTTGCTGACCAGCCGGTTCTGATTTTCCGTCTTCCGCAAGGAATCTTTGGATCGATGATAAGCGGTAGGGATGAGCGGCCAGAGGTCTTCGGACGGGTAGAAGAACGCGTTCTTCATCCCGAGCGGATCGAAAATGCGCTCTCGCAGAAATCGATCGAATGGCTGGCCCGAGACAATCTCGACAATGCGCCCCAGAGTATCAAACGCCGCGCCGGGACTGTAGGTCCACCTCGATCCCGGCTGAAAATCGAGCGGCGTCGTGCCCAGCCGCGGAATGTAGTCGGCGAGCTTCTCGTCGGGTTTCCTCGCGATCCCCTGCATTTGGGCGCTACTCGCGGGGCCGCTGCCCAGACCGGAAACGTGCGTCAACAGGTCCTGAATCGTGATTTCCCGCAAGGCCGGAACGGTATAAAACTGCAGCGGCGCCGAGGGCGAACCGCCCGCGGCGGCCGGGCCCGCGGGCCGTTCGCGCGCCACTGCCACCTTCATGCCTTCGAATTCGGGAATGAATTTTGAAACCGGATCGTTGAGCCGTATTTTGCCCTCTTCCATCAGCATAAGCACGGCTACCCCGGCGACCGGCTTCGACATCGAAAAGATCCGGAAAATCGAATTCTTCTCCATCGGCTTCTTCGAATCCAGATCCATCAGGCCGTGCGCTTCCAAATGGACGAGGCGGCCCTTACGCGCGACAAGTGTGACGGCTCCCGAAATTTGGTGGGAATCGATATGCCGCTGGATGGTTTCGTGGATTCTTAGCAGACGGTCGCTCGAAATGCCGGCGTCTTCGGGTTTGATCCCTTTGACCGACGCCGCCCTCGAGGGCAGGCCGGCGAGGACGAGAAAAGCAATGCAAAGGCTAAAACGCATGGTGACTCCCAAGGGCCGCTATTTGAGCTATATCGAATTCCCGTAGAAGACCGAAACAAAAAAGCTCCGGAGCCGCTTCCGCGGTGAGATCCTTTTCAATTACTTCTTTCAAGCTTGCCATCGCGTCGCGCGTCTCGACTCCGCCGATGGCGCCGGGTTCGATCGCGGCCGCCACCAGCGAGTATAGACTGGAGCGCGGACCGGCGGACATGATTGTAACCGGGCCCAGTCCGCGGGCCGTTCGCAGCCACCTCGCCGCCGCGGCAACTTGGCTCGCTTCAATTCCAAGAGGCCGGTCTCCGAGCGACGCGACCAGGATCGCGAATAACCAGTCTTTTTTTGCGATCTTCGATTCGCCGAAGTAGAAAGGATCGAGGGCCAGCACGCGCTTCCCTTCCCCGAGCAGACGCCGGGCGTCGGACGCCAGGCCGGAACGGCCCTCATCGCCCACCAGGATCACCGTGGACTCAGGCTTTTCAGGGGAGAGCTCCACGGCGGGCACCGTCCAGTCTTCTCCCATCCGCAGGCGCCAGGGGGTAATCTCCGTGCCGTCTTCCTTGGCGGTGTCTACTTGCGTGGCGCTAACTTCGAACCGCTTGGCGCGAACCAGTTGGCTCAGGCGCTCGCGGCCCGGTGAGCCGGCCCGTGGCAGCGAACGGCTCAACTGGGTAGCGAGAGCGTGAAAATCCAGATTGTCTTCGGGAAGGGATACATGAAGCTCCTCGGCGGTGCGCGTCTCGGCATTGGACGGGATCTCGGCGACATTGAAATCCGGGTTCCCGGCATAAAAAGAATCCCGCAACATCCGGTAGAACGCTTCGCGATTATCCTGTCCGTAGTTATGCCCTTCATCGAAGTTGACGTGGTAGCGCAATTGTTTTTCGGCATCGAGCAGGCGGAATATCGGGCGGCTAGCTTCGATCAGAGGCGCCAGCGCGTAGTCCGCGCGAAAACAGCAACTGTCTTTCGCGTTGTAAGAAAGCAGCGTCGGGCGTGGAGCCATCATGGCGGTCAGGTGCGTGTAATCGAGAATTGCGGCTAAATCGGATGGGGTTTGCTCGGAGTCGCCTAGATCGGGAGTCGGAAACTGGGACCGCGTGACGAAGCTCGAGTAGCCCGCGACCGGATTGGCGAGGCGAACCCGCGGATCGAGCGCGCTCAAAAAAATCGTCTGCCATCCGCCGCCGGACAAGCCGGTTACCGCGACCCGCTCGAGATCCGCATGATCCAGCGACAACAAAAGATCCAGCGACCGCTTGAGAGAGAGGTAGAATACGGCCACGCCGCTGGTTCCGCATAGGTCGAGCTGATTCATGCGCGTATGCGCAAAACCGGGAGTCGCCAATTGTCCCATGCCCACCCATTCGGGGTTGAGCGCGAGAATGCCGCGCTTCGCCAGATTGATGCACCTTTCTTGAATGTAGGGGGTGGCCATGCCGGCCTTTTCGTGACCGTTCACATTTAATACGACCGGGACCTTGCCCGTAAGCTGGGCGGGTTCATAAAGCAAGGCCGGAATTGAAAGTCCGGGAACGGCTTCGAAGCGGAGCTTGCGGACGCTGTACCCATTGCCGGACGAGATGGTTTCGAGCCATTCGACCCGGGGCTTGGCATCCCGCCAGGCTCTGGCTTCACCCCGGAAAATCACGTCGTTGAGAACCTTTTGACGCAGTATCCCGGCCTGCCGCTGCCACTGGAGTGCCGTCTGCACCGGGGGCATTGTCGGCACGCGAGTGCCCGTGTAAACCTGAACTTCAACCAGCGGCAGATCGGGCGGCAGGATTGGTTTTGAGAGAACCGTTTCGAGGTCCGCGGGGGCCGCCAGGAGGGCCGTTGGAACAACCAGTGCCCACGCAATCCACTTCGGTGACCGCTTCAGCGGCATGGATATTCGCCGTCTCATTACGATGATAAGCCCGATTGTAAGCGATTGTGGTAAAAAAGAGTGCGCCTGTATTGCCCATTCATGACATCAAGCCAGCCCTCCACGCGCAGGCCGCGCTTCCGCAAAATTGCTCGAATCGCCTGCGCGATCGCGGCGGTTGCCATTCTGCTCCTGATTTTCGTTCACGCAAACCGGCCGGCATCCGTAAAAGCTTACTTTTGGGCGGAGCAGACGCTTATCGAACATTGGCCGCGAGCATTGGGAAAGAATGCCGTCGAACAGTTCGCGATCACGACCGCCGTGCCCAACCTCTGCCGCGCCGGGATCCTGGGTCCGGCCCGCATTCAGGTCGAGCCCGGGATTAGTTTTCTTCTGGACCCTCGGGATTTGATCGCCGTCTCCATCCTGCGGGGTGGAGAATGGCAGCCGGAGATTTGGGAGGCTTTGGCGCCCGTGCTCCCGGAAGGTTCGGTTTTTCTCGATGTGGGAGCTCATATCGGCTACTTTTCGATGAAGGCTTCGAAAAAAATCGGGAGCACCGGGAAAGTTCTGGCGTTCGAGCCGAATCCCGAGACGCTGAAATTACTGCGGGAGAACGTTCAGGTAAACCAGACCGCGAACGTGATGGTGGAGCCCATCGCATGCACGTCGCGCGAACAGACCTTGACATTCTGGGCATCCGCAAGCTTCAACACCGGCATGTCGTCGCTCGCGCGGGAGAACGCGGATATTACGTACAAGGAGCCTCCCCGGCCATACCAGGTGCGAGCGCGCCGGATTGACGATGTAATCCGTGAAATGAATTTGGCGCGGGTGGATGCGATTAAGGTCGATGTTGAAGGCGCGGAGGTGGAGGCGCTCCGGGGAGCCCTCGGCACCTTGCGCCGGTTTCATCCGAAGCTGGTCGTGGAAGTGGATGTGCGCCAACTAGCCGCCTTCAAGACAACCCCCGCAGAACTTGCTTCCACGATTAAGGGAGCCGGATACACACACGGCGCTCCTCTGAATCCCGGAGGCACGGACTGGGCGTGGACCATGCAATAAAGGACGCCGGGATCAGCCGGTGGTGGCGCGTGGCAGGCGGGCTGTCCATGAATCTTGCGCTCGGAACGCTCTATGGGTGGAGCGTGTTCGTGGCGCCGCTCGAAGCCCGGTTCGGATGGAAGCGGGCCGATACGTCGATGGTGTTCACGATCGCGGTGATCGTGTTTGCCCTCAGCTTCGTTGTGGCGGGGAGGATTCAAGATAAGTTCGGGCCGCTGCCGTGCTCGCTAACGGGCGGTATCCTGGTGAGCCTGGGATTCTACCTGTGCTCGTATACCACGAGCCTTGGCTACCTTTACGCGTGTTTCGGCGTGATCGGAGGGCTGGGGAACGGGTTCGGGTACGCGACGCCCATTCCGGTGATGGCCAAGTGGTTTCCAGATAAGCGAGGCCTCGCGATCGGACTGGCGGTGGGCGGCTACGGCGCGGGGTCGGCTATATTCGGGCCCCTGGCGCAGTTAAAGCTGATTCCGGCCTACGGGCTGCCGGCGACCTTTCAGATCTTGGGCGCAATTTTCTTCGTCATGACAATGGCGGGAGCGGTTCTGCTGCGGAATCCGCCGGCGGGATACCGGCCGGACGGGTGGCTGCCATCCGCGGCCAAGAACGCGGCGGCGCGCGAATTCACGCCGGGTGAAATGCTGCGAACAACCACGTTTTACCTGATGTGGGCGGGGTATGCGCTGGGCTGCTCGGCGGGACTAATGGTAATCAGTCAGTTAGTGCCCTTCGCCAAGAGCGTGGGAATTGCCGCGGCGGCACTTTCGACCCTGACGCTGGTGGTGGGCGCGTTTGGAAATGCCTCGGGACGGATCCTGTCGGGATGGATGTCGGACCGGCTCGGGCGCATCAACGTATTACGGACGATGATCGGGATCTGCATCGTCGCGATGCCGGCGCTGTACGCCGCCGGTAGCAACTTGCCGCTGCTGTACGCGGCGGTATTCGTCGTCTATTGGTGCTACGGGACGCAACTTTCGGTGAACGGCGTGGCGGCGTCGGACTTCTGGGGCACAAAAAACGCGGGCATCAACTACGGCATTTTGTTTACGGCATGGGGCGTGGCGGGGATCATCGGGCCGCGCGTCGGCGGGGTGCTGTACGATCGGTATCACAATTACAAGGCGGCGTTTTACACCGCCGCTGTACTCGCGGGCGTGGCGCTGCTCTGCGAGTTGGGCGCGCGGCGGCCGAAGATGGCATCGCCATGACCGGCTACCAATAAAGCTTCAAACCCAACTGGATCACGCGCGCCGCTTCTCCCGTTTGCACCACGGTCTGCGTGGACGGCGGCGCCACCGCGGCGCAGCAGGTCTGCGCGAATGAACTGGATTTGAAGCTGGGCGAACCCGAAGAGGCATCGCGCGGGTTGTCGAAGTTCACGTGATTGAGCGCGTTGAACGCCTCCGCGCGGAACTGCAGATAAATACTTTCGGTGAAATTGAATCGCTTGCCCAGGCTTAAATCGACGTTGTTGAAGTTGGACGCGACGAAAATGTTCCGGCCCGCGCCATCGCCGCCCGGAGCCGGCACGGCGAACCCGCTCGCATCCTTGAACTCCAGCGGCCCCGCGAACGGCGGCACTTCGTACAAGCCGGTTTGCGGCTTTGCCCCCACGATATCCGCTCGCGATTCGTGGGAGAAATTCGAAGTCTTCACGCCGCTGCGAACGCTGAAGGGCTCGCCGGTCATGAAAATATAAATCCCGTTCAGGCTCCAGCCGCCAACGATCTGGTTCACCACTCGCGGCGCATTGGCCGCGAACGATTTTCCGCGTCCGAACGGCAAATCGTATACGAAGTTCGTCGTGAGCACGTGCGTGCGGTCGAAATCGGAGCGCGCGCGCTCGTTGCGCCAGTCCCGGATATCGGTCGGAGTGCGCGAGTTCGTGGTACTGAGACCGCCCCCCGAGGACGCGCCGACGGGATCGACCGACTGGTCGTCGATCGACTTGCCAAAAGTGTAAGCTAGCCCCATCAGCAAACCGGAACTGAACCGCTTTCGCGCCGTGAACTGGAAGCTGTGATAGTAAGAGTCGCCGCCCGAATCGAGATACGTGATGGTCCCGAATTGCTGGTTCGGACGCAGATGCGCACTGAGGGTGGTCTGCTCGATGCGGCCCGCGAAATTCCCCGCCGCGTTCAATTGCAGGTCGCTCTTCGTGGTGCTGGTGTTGACGAAACTGCTGGTCACGATTCCCTGGGCGATCAGCGGCACGGCTTGCGGCGTCACGCCCGCCGGGCAGCCCGTGCCGTCCGGATTGCAGCCCTTCGCATTGTTCTGCTGAAGCGCGAGGAACGATGGCAGAATCGGGTCCGCATTTAATCTGATTGATGTCGTAAGCGCGCATGAGCCGCGTACCGCGGCGCCCGATGTAACCGGCCTGGATCACCACGCTGCCCGGCAGTTCATGTTGAACCGTCAGATTCCACTCGTGCACCGTCGGCAGTTTCAAGTTCGGATCGAACACGGCGAGCGACGGCGCATTGTTCAGCGTCACCGCAGGTAAGGTCAAAAACGACGATGGCTTAGTCGTAGGCGGCGCGAGTGCAAGCGGAAAGCCTTCGCCGATGCGGATGTCCGGCACGCCCGGGCAACCGGGGGTTGTGGAACCTCCCACCGTTGCGCTGCACGAGGTCGTCAATCCGGGAACGCGTCCCGCCACTGCCGTGACTTGGAACGAAGACACCGGGTCGAAAGCGATACCGTATCCCGCGCGAATCACCGTCTTTTGGCTATTGCGCGGCGACCACGCAATCCCGACACGCGGCCCGATGGCGCCAATGTTGTTGTTCCGGTACCAACGGTCGGCCTTGACGAAGCTGACCGGCCCTTGTGAGCCATCGACAGGCTTGTCGGGCACGTAGACGCGTCCGGCCGCTTCGCTCGGAGCCGTATTGATCTCCCATCGCGCGCCGTAATTCAGCACCAGATTTTGCCGGATGCGCCATTCGTCCTGGAGATAAAAGTTGTACTGTTTGAGGCGCGTGCCCTGATCCCACAAGGAGACCGATTTTCCCGTCCGGAGCGGCAGAAACGTATCGCTCTTAAGGTCGCCCAAGAACACCTGCGAGAGTCTCGCGGGAATTCCCAGCAGCTCATTAATTGTGCCGTTGAGGTTGTTCACGTCGGTGGGATCGATACGCGTGGGAAGCGTGAAGCCGGTGGGCGGACGGGTGGTGGCCGAAAAACTTAGGCTCGGCGTGACGGTGATTCCGCCGGGCTGTCCGCGATTGTCGTTGTGCTCATAAAAACGGACGTTCAGGCCGGTTCGTACCACGTGCGCGCCCTTTACGATGTTTAAATTATCGAGAAACTGCGGCGTCGTGACGGCCCGCGCGCTGTGCGGCGTGTTGGTGTAAGGAGATGTCGCGAAATTAAAGACGTAGGGCGGGACATCCGGGAACGCGGGATTGGCCTCGCCCTGCGTAAACAGGAACACGAAGCGCGCGAATCCGGCGGTGAATTCGTTCACCACGCTCGGCGAGAATACGCGCCGGTAACTGATTGCCAGATTCTTGGTGTTGCGGAACACTTCGCCTTCGGGAGGAAAGCCGGGATACACTTGCGGGCGGCCATTCAGCGGGTCGCCTTGGAGCGTATTGAGCGTCGATTGCAGATACCGGACAAACAGGTTATTCCGCTCGTTGAACGTGTGATCGATGCGCGCCGTGTAAGCCGGACCGTTCTGCTGCGTGGGCGGATTCCATTCGTATCCCGCGGTATTCAGCCCGTCGCCGTTGGTGTACACGTTGGAGTGGGGAAGGGATTTCAACAGCGCGCCAATTTTGGGATCGAGACCGATCTTGCGCGGGTCGTTGGCGAAGATGTTGTAGCTCCCGATGCAATTCGTATCGCTTGGACTGGCGCAGTTGCGCACGCCGGGCTGAAGCGCGCCGGTCGCGCCGTTCACCAGTTGCGGCACGGTGCGCGTGATCTTCTGCCCATTCAAGACGAACGCGTTGTTGGCGTCCGGAACGAAGTAGCGGAAAGTCCCGGCAAGCGCTTCCGGCGTATACACCACCGGGATGTTGCCCAGAGTTTGATCGACGGGCTGAGTGAACTTGGCCTTCTGTTGCTGCCAGCCGCCAAAGAAAAATGTCTTGTTCCTGATAATGGGCCCGCCCACTTCGAACCCAAACTGGTGCAGCTTGATATCGGGCTTGGGCGTGCCTTGCGCGTTGGCGAAAAAGTCGCTCGCGTTGAGATCCGTATTGCGCAGGAATTCAAACGCGACGCCATGAATTTGGTTGGTGCCGCTGCGGGTCGCGATTGCCGTAGAAGCCCCGCTATTGCGGCCTTCCTCGGGCGTGGCGTTGTTGGTCGTGACTTTGTATTCTTCGACGTTATCCGGATTCAAGCGATACAGGTTGCTTACCGGATTCGGCACCGTGGATTCGTTGGCTTCGATGCCATCGATAGTCACGTTGTAGGCGCGGTCGCGCGATCCGTTCACGTGAATGCCGGACCCCGCGCCGCCGTTCGAGCGCTGCACCACGCCCGGTTCCAGCGTGATCAGCGTCAAGGGATTGCGGCCATTCAGGGGAAGATCCTGAATAGCCTTCTGCGTGACGACGTCGCCGATCGTCGCGGTGTTGGTTTGCAGCGCTTCGGCGGTGGCTTCGACGCTGACCGTCTCGGCGGCCGAGCCGACCTCCAGAGTCAAATCGATCGCGAGCGGAGTATTGACTTCGAGCACGTTATGCGTGCGGCTGGATGTCTTGAAGCCCGGCGATTCGACCGATACCGTGTAAGAACCCACGGGGAGCGAGGGAAAGGAGTAGAGTCCGGCGGCGGTCGTCTTCTGCGTGTATTTAACGCCCGTCGCGTCGTCGGTGGCGGCGACGTTCGCGCCGGCGACTACGGCGCCGGACGCATCCGTTACCGTTCCGGATATTCGAGAAAGGCCATTCTGCCCAAAGCACGCCCACGCAAACAGGAAAGAGAATAGAAAAATTATCGGCGATACGCGGCTAACCATGATGGATTCTAGCGCTAACCTACGCCGGCGATCAATACATGGCTTAAGACTGGGCCGCTCGGGACTGATGCTCCGCATACCACCGGTACGTCCGCTCAACACCTTCGCGCAGCCCGACGCGGGCATGCCATCCCAAGTTTCCCAACCTCGAAACATCCAGGAGCTTTCGCGGAGTTCCATCCGGCTTCGAAGCATCCTGCACGATCCGGCCCTCGTAACCCACCACCGACGAAATGAGCGCCGCGAGTTCGCTAATACGGATATCGCATCCCGTTCCTATATTGATAACCGCCGCCGATTCGTATCCGCGCATCAGGAAGACGGCCGCGTCCGCCAAATCGTCGACGTAAAGGAATTCGCGCATTGCCCCTCCGCCGCCCCATATGACGACTTCTTCGGCCCCCGCCATCTTCGCTTCGTGAAACTTGCGGATCAGGGCCGGCAATACGTGCGATCCCTGTAAATCGAAGTTATCGCCGGGCCCATACAGATTGGTGGGCATCAAACTGATTACGTTGAACCCGTACTGAGCCCGGTACGCCTGAGCCATGATAATTCCGGCGATCTTAGCCACCGCGTACGGCTCATTAGTCGGCTCCAACGGCCCGGTCAGCAGGTACTCTTCCTTGATAGGTTGTTCGGCGAACTTCGGATAGATGCAGGAAGATCCAAGAAATAAAAGCTTGCGGACTCCCGCGCGGTACGCCGCATCGATGACGTTGCATTGCACCAGCAGGTTCTCCCGAATGAAGTCCGCGCCGCAGTGGATATTCGCCAGAATTCCGCCCACCTTGGCAGCCGCCAAAAACACGTATTCGGGTTGCTCCCGCTGAAAAAAACGCCGGACACTATCCTGTTCCGTCAAATCCAATTCGCGGCGGGTCCTGCGGATCAGGTTGCGAAAGCCATCCGCTTCCAATCTTCGAACCAGCGCCGAACCCACGAGTCCGCCGTGTCCCGCGACAAAGATCCGGTCCTGACGATCCATCCGGCGGGCCATCAGGCCGCGGCGGCCCCGCGAAGCGGTACTTTGTGGCCCGCCTCCAGCAGGGTCCGTTCCTGGTTAGCCAGTTCCAGATCGTGCTCCACCATCATGCGCACCAGCGCGGGGAATTTCACCGTGGGCGCCCACCCTAATTGCTTTCGAGCTTTGGATGAATCGCCCAGTAAGTGATCGACCTCGGTCGGCCGGAGATAGCGCGGATCGATCTCGACGACCGCGTGCCAATCCAGATTTAACACGCTGGCGGCTTCGTCCAGGAACTGCCGGACGGTAAAGGCCTCTCCAGTAGAAATCACGAGATCGTTCGCGCCGGGCTGCTGCAGCATCAGCCACATCGCTTCCACGTAATCGCCGGCGAATCCCCAATCCCTCTTGGCATCCAAATTGCCCAAATACAGCTTTTCCTGAAGCCCAGTCCGGATTCGCGCCAACGCCCTGGTGATCTTCCGCGTTACGAATGTCTCTCCCCGCAACGGCGACTCATGGTTGAAGAGAATTCCATTGCAGATAAACATGCCGTACGCCTCGCGGTAGTTGACGCAAAACCAGTGGGCCGCAACCTTGCTGACCGCGTAAGGGCTACGCGGATAGAACGCGGTAGCTTCGCTTTGCGGCGGAGCGGCGGATCCAAACATCTCGGACGAACCCGCTTGATAGATCCGGACCGCCAACTGGGTTTCCTCGGAATAATCGCGAAGAGCTTCGAGCAATCGCAAGGCGCCCAGCCCGGTGGCGTCGGCGGTGTATTCCGATTGCTCGAACGAAACTCTTACGTGCGATTGGGCAGCCAGGTTGTAGACTTCGTCCGGTTGAACGCGCCGGAGGATGCGGCGCAAGCTGCTGCCGTCCGTCAAATCCCCATAATGCAGGAATAGCCGGGCGGAAGAATCGTGCGGATCGCGGTAGAGGTGGTCGATCCTCTCCGTATTGAAGGTACTCGCGCGCCGTAGGATGCCGTGAACTTCGTATCCCTTCCTGAGCAGGCTGGCGGTGAGATATGAGCCGTCCTGGCCCGTAATCCCGGTAATCAGGGCTTTGCGCATCACGAACTACAGTGCGCCGGAAGGCCGCCTTCTCACTAAGAAATTTACGTTGACGCGTGACTGCTAGTGCGCGCCCACGAGTTCGCCGGCCGCGACCATGGATTCCAGGTTGCCATGCGAGTCGAAAGGCATCTCCTGAGCGTCCCCCACAATCTCCAGCATCGGGTTCTTCTCGATCTCCGGCCGCAGATTCTCGCTTAAGGCGATCGGGCTGATTTCGAGTGAATTCTTCACCCAGCCGATCGTGAGCTGCCGCATGTCGAACTTGCCGACCGTCGGCGCGATGGTTTCCAAACACTCGCGATCCGTCGCAAAGTGTATCGGGGTCTGAATGGATGCCGGGGTGGACGCGGTAAGCGCGTTGATGCGCGTGGGCTTCCAATCGATTTTGTCGAGCAGCCGGTCGCTAATCACATCGGCCATGCCGAGGCCAACGCCATTGCCATAACTGTTGCTACTGAGATCCCGAATGAAAACGCGTTGGAAGCGCGGACCTTCCCACGGATTGTATTGGCCGTGCACTCCGCGATTGACCACCTTGGTGTCCATCCCGGCGCCGCTGATGTTCTTGCCGATCTCATCGAGGATCAAGATATCGAGATCGCACGGAATCCTTCCCATCCAGGACTTCACTAGCGCGAGGAGCTCCTCTTCCATCCGTTCCATGCGCTCGACGGGAACGGCGGTGAGCTGCGCGGTATTGTGGTTCGCGTCTTCCAGAATCGCGAGACCGCCGAGTACTTTGCCGGACGAAAGCACGGCGCGTCCGATGCTGCGGATAACGTGTTCCAGGCCCAAATTATAAGCGTACGTGTGATAATGCTGGGCGCCCGCGAACTTGCCGAGGCCGATCGCCATCATCTTGAACAAGCCGCTCTCGATCTTGCCCGCGAAATCCGTATGCCATTTCACGCGGCCGACCAGCATGACGCCGTCGCTTGAAAATGCATTCCGGTCCATGAAGGCTTGAATGCCGTCGGGGGTCTTCCCCACGGGAACGACTTCGAGTGAACTGATCACCGGGCAACCCATGGTTTCTTCGATGATGCCGTAGTGCGCCAGCACATCGGCCTGGCCTTCGGCCGTCGCCGCGCCATGGCTCCCCATCGCCGGAAAAATGAACGGCTTCATTCCGTACGATTTCCAATAGTCCGCCACCGCTCGAACAATGGTCGCGATGTTGCCGATCCCGCGGCTGCCTACTCCAATAGCCACGCGCGATCCGGGTTTCAAGCGGGCCGCAAAAGCGGCTGTCGAGAGTTCTTTCGCCACGGTTCCAGGGATATTGGCAACGGACCGGTCGGGAAAGTTCTGGCGAACCAGGAGCATGCGTGGAAATTGCATTTCAGAATTATATCAAGCGCTCACCAATGTGAAGTTGGAACCGCCCATCGGTAGCCCTGCTGGTTTAAAGTGATCCTGCCCTGGAACGCGACCCTCGGCCTAGTAAGCCCGTGGCCGGTATCCCGGTCGCGATCGAACCCGGTATTTCTTGCCAACATCCGTCAGGATATCCACGCTGATCTTCCGGAAACCTTCGTTCGGATTCGGAGCCGGATAGTAAGTCACCGAGTACGAGTTACCCAGATCCTCGCGAATCGATTCGAACGCTTCCACTTGTTTCTGCCATGTCTTCGCCCAATACGCCTTCCCGCCGGTGCGCGTCGTGATGCGCTTGAATACGCCGCTCGAAATGGAATCCTTGTTGACTTCGTTGGTCGAAATCACGTAGATCGGAATGCCTTCGTCCTCGGCCACCGCGCGCACGTCGTCCGGGGCGACCATGCTGGCATTGTCCGGGCCATTCGAAAACACGATTACGACCTTCCTGCCGGGCACTTTCGCCGCATCGCGCAGCGTCAACAGCAAGGTGTTATAAAGCGCGGTATCGTCCCCCGCAACGGCCTTCCGCAAGCCGTTAATTGCGTCGCTCCGATCCTTCGTCAGAGATGCCGCGCGCGAGAGATTGCGGCTGAACGTGTAGACCGCCACCGAGTCCGCGCGATCCAGGCCGCGCACGAAGTCGGCAATCGCATCCTCGGCATACACGAAGCCTCGATACATAAAGTTGCTCGTATCGAATAAAACGAAAACGTTGGTGCCGATGAATGCATCGGAGCGTAAATCGATCCCGGGTTTCGCGCCGGGCTCCAAAGCGCCAGGCTGCGTTATCAATGGCCGCAAGGTACCGTCGCTCAACACCTCCATCGCCTGCTTGTTCCCTTCGGCAAAGGTGGAAATCTTTTCCGGTATGCCGTCTTCCATTACCTTAAAATCGCCCGGCTTCAGGCCGTTGATGTAGTGCCCTTTCCCGTCGGTGACGGTGAAGCTGAGCACCACTAAATCCACCTTCGATTTGAAAACGGGAACGCGCTCTTCCTGCGCCCACAGCCAAATCCCGCCGGCGCCTAGTGCAAGCGCCACTCCAGCGATTGTGCGTGTTGAAATCTTCTTCACGAAGGTCTCTCCCGACTGAATCAGTCTCTCGATGCCGCCAATTGCGCCGCGGACTTGGCCCTTACCTCGTCGCCCACCAAGCGAAGCGATTTCAGCAAAGCCGGCCAGTCTTCCAGATGCGAGGCGAAGATGCGCTCGACTACTTTTTGCGTCCATTCTGGAATCAGAACATTCAACTGCGATGGCGCGATATGCATCTGATCGGCCAAGGCGGCCCAATAGAGCGTGTTCGATTCCCAACTTTCCGCCATGATCCTGCTGGAATAACCCATAAGGGTCGGGAAGGTTCGCAGCTTGAGCAATTCCGGACGGTAGGAGTTCGCAAGCGTTGGCTTGGGGGTCCCGAACGCGCTCGAAATGGCGGCATCGCTCACTTCGGCCGCGTGTTCGGACCGGAGGCTTCGAAGTTCGGCATCCAAGACATTCTTCCCCAGCGGCCGTTTGTCGATCGTCTCGGACGAGAGCACATACAATTCCGAAGGTGTCAGTCTTTCGATGGCCCCGCGCACGTCCCCGGCATCGAGAAAACGCGATGCCTCGAGGGTGCGCGCCGGGGTCGCCTGCCGTCCCACGACCGCCAGAACCTGAGTGCGCAGCTCGGGATCGAGAGCCGCGGCGGCCAGCAGGGACTCGGCGTAGCGCATGTTCAAGCCCACCCAGTGAATCTGGGCCGGCGTGACGCTCCACCATCGCGGAATTTTGGCGGCGAGCACCATCTGGGGCGCCAGATCTCCCCAGATCAGCGCTTGCGTTTGCGTCGGAATGAGGAAGTTCTGCTCGGCTTCCGCCAAAGCGTAAGGCAGGCCCGCGAGCGATCCGATCAGGCGCCCGCCGCCATTCGAGGGCCAGCCGGTGCCGAATAATTCGGTGGTTTTCCAGGTGTGATTGGCGCCTTGCATGCCGATAAAATCGTGGCCGCGCACGAACAACGGGTTGGTGTAAAGAATCTGCGCGCCCGGCGGAGCGTAGTGCACATAGTTGTAAGCCACCAGCGCGTCGCGCATGAACGGGGCAAGCGATCCGCGAATATCGGCCAGCTTTTCGGGATCGTTCCCCGCTTTGTTGAGCGCGGCGCGAACGTTGAGCTTGCGTTCGCCCTCGATGTGCCGCTCGGTCCAGTAGCCGAATGCCAGCGCATTCTTCTCGGCCCCGGAAAGCGAGGCGCGCGGCAGTTGAATTTCCGCCACCTTGGCCGCGAGACGTCCCAACAGCGCGGCATTTTCTTTCTGGCCGTTCAGATTATCCGCGAGTTGAAAAAGCGTATTGAGTGAAATGATCTTTTGCGCGTCCAGGATGTGCTGCATTTCCAGAACCATCTGCGCGTGCGCGTCGGAATCGTTGGGATTCGCGGAACCCGCCAGCAAAGCGACAATCCGGTCCTGGGGCGTCGGGTCGTTCGGGTTTGCGCCCGTGGCCGAAAGCAGAAGCTTCACGCCGGCCCGTCCGCCATCGAACAAATCGCGGTCGTTCCTGACGGAATCGAACGGCTTTAAAATTCCGGCAAGCGCATCGTTGGCCTTGGCGGCCGGAAGCGATCCCTGGCGGCTGAAGATCTGCCAGAGACCGACCAGCGATTGCATCGTTGCGGCGGTGTTCTGCCGCAGCAACTGGTCCTTCATGTGATCGATCGCCTCGGCCGTGTCGATGAATTGGAGAATGGTCTGGTCGCTAATCGATGGCGCGTCGTTGAAGATCGCGTACTGCGCGCCGTAAGTTTTGTAGGAGCGGGCCAACCGGTCGACCGTGCCGGGCGCAAGCGGACGCGCGCGGTTGCGATCGAGATCGCTCAGGGTCATGAAGATCTTCAGCGGCTCGTTCTCGACCGCTTTCCGGCTCAACCCGAACAGCGCTTCAAGCACGTCGTCCGGCTCGCGCCAGTTGGCGGCGAGTTTGGTCAGTTTGCCATCGTACTTGCCGTGAGGGTGATTGATAAAAAGATTCTTCCAGATTTCCAGGTTGCCGGGGATATGCGGTTGCCCGTTCTGGTCCATGCGAAGCCGCGTAGTGAGCAGCATCATGTCGGCGTTCGATCGAAACACGGGGCGTGCCGGGCCGGGACTGGTCACGCGTCCGCGCACGGCGCTATAGAAGCGCTCCATGCGCGCCGGATCGGTCAAATAGACCTGGACCGGGCCGCGAATTCGGGCCAGCGCATCGTAGAGGCTCGCGAGCCATCCATCGTCTTTGGCGAGAATCTTTTCAAAAAACGCCGCGCCTTTATCCGGCGAGCCGCCGGCCAATCTTCCCCAGGCCGCCGCCGACCGGGCGCCGCCCGGAACCACCGCGTGTCCGTTGCGGATCTCGAACATCCCGCCAAAAAAGTCGAGCACGTGCGCGTAGGCGCGGAGGCGCATCATCGGAACGTCCCTGCGAAGTTCGTCCGCCGTCAATCGATCCAGCTTCGAAAGTCCCAGGTAAAAACGGCAGAGGGATGGGTCGGCCAAAAATGCGTCGATGAAATCGCCGGTCCCTTTTTCTTTCGCCGATATCCAGTAATCCGGGCCATAGAGAACCGGAACCTGCGTCGCCTGGTAATCGTAAGTGAACGGGTGGTTGGTGCGCAGAGCCTGTTCGAGTTCGGCGATGGGAAAGCCCGAATCCGTCGCTAAAAACGCGCGCGTGGCGTTGACCGTTTCAAGCACAACTTCGCTGCCGCACCCGCCCCGCATTCGGAAACCGATGATGCGCAGCAGTTCGCCGGCCTGGGCCGAATCGCAGTTATCGATCTTGATGGCTTTGGCCGGCCCCGCGAGTTTCTCGAGTTCACGCGCTTGCGAAACGTACCGGTGCACCAGCTTTAGATATTCGGTCTGCTCGAGCGCATCGTTGCTGTGCGAGGCCTGGTAGCCGTTCGTCACGACGTTTCGCGCGAGCGCCGGAAGGACGTCGCCGGGGCTGACATCGCCCGATATCGCAGCCATACGAGCAAAGGAACGTAATGGACCGGGGATCTGGATGTATTGAAGCTTTTCCGGCTGGCCCTCGCCGCTGGGGACAGTCGCGTTCCGCCAATCCGTCCCCCCGGCGGACCGGTAGGCCGCCAAATCCTGCGTTGCCGCCGTGCGGTCGCCCGCCAGAAGGTCGAGCAAAACCAAGCGTTGGGCGATAGCCGAACTCTTGGAAACGGCGAGCGCTTTCCGGTATGCTTCGCGGCTGCCGGGATCGTTGTAGCGGTCCAAGAACTCGGCGTAACCGGTGAGCACGGCCCCATCGTTGGGAGAGATCGCAACGGCTTTGGCCAGAATCTCCAGCGCCGCTCCGGCATTGCCGGACCTTTCGGACTGCGCCGCCCGGTCCACGCTCTCGTTTCCGCGTAGCCCTGCAACCAAGCTTACAAAGAGAAGAACGATAGAAAATGGCTTCATTATGGAATCCCCGATTGAGTCTGGTAAATCACTGTATCATGCGCCCTTCCCGGCACGCTTCGCAACTATACTTAACTAGATACAGCTTCACGTAGACAAGCTTCGCTCGGGTGAAACTATTCTGCAAGTCAATGCGAATGGCCTCTTTTGCGAGCCCGGGGATTTTTACATCGATCCCTGGTGTCCGGTCGCGCGCGCCGTCGTCACCCACGCGCACTCCGACCATGCCCGCGGCGGCTCGAAACGATATCTTACGTCCGCCGAGGGGGAAGCCGTGCTGCGCGCGCGCATGGGTCCCGAGAGCGCGATCGAAGCGCTGCCATACGGGCGCGCCATCGATATGAATGGGGTGAAAGTATCGCTGCATCCGGCGGGTCACATTTTAGGATCGTCGCAAATCCGCATGGAATACGGCGGAGAAGTGTGGGTTGCTTCGGGAGATTACAAGCTTGAGCGCGATCCGACCTGTACGCCATTTGAACCCGTCCGCTGCCATGCGTTTCTGACTGAGTCGACGTTTGGTTTGCCGATCTACAGGTGGGCGAAGCCGGCCGAAGTTGCCGCGGAAATCGACGCCTGGTGGCGGCGGAATCGGGATGCGGGAAAGGCCAGTATCTTATTTGGCTACGCCCTCGGGAAAGCGCAACGCTGCCTCGCCGCCGTCGATAATTCCATTGGTCCTATTTACTGCCACGGCGCGGTTGAGAAGTTGAATCGCGTCTATCGCGAGACAGGCGTCGAATTGCCGCCCACGCTATACGCGGGGGAAGCGGCGCGCGGGACGGACTGGAGCGGCGCGTTGATCGTCGCCCCGCCGTCATGCAACGGAACGCCGTGGATGCGCAAGTTCGGCAAAGTATCGACAGCCTTCGCGTCGGGCTGGATGCGAATTCGCGGAACGCGGCGCAGGCGTTCGATCGATCGCGGCTTCATCGTGTCCGATCATGCGGACTGGCCCGGATTGCTCTCCGCCATCGATGCCACCGGCGCGGAGCGGATCCTTGTGACTCACGGTTACCGCTCGGCGCTGGTGCGGTGGCTCGACGAAAATGGAAAACAGGCGGAGGCGCTGGAGACGCAATTCGAAGGCGAGCGCGATGAAGGCGCGGCTTCCTCGACCGAACCTGGCGGGAGCGAAGAATCGTGAAGGCGTTCGCGAACCTTTTCACCGCGCTCGACGACACCACGAAAACCAATGAAAAAATTCACGCGCTCACGGAGTATTTTTCATCCGTTCCACCAGCGGACGCCGCTTGGGCGCTGCATTTTCTAATCGGCCGCCGTCCGAAAAGGCTGATCGAAACCCGCAAGCTGGTGGCATGGGCCAGTGCCGAAGCCGGCGTGCCGGATTGGCTGTTCGGCGAATCGTATCACGCGGTCGGAGATTTGGCGGAAACCATCGCGCTGCTCCTCCCCAAGCCGGAACAATCGACCGATCTGCCGCTGCATTACTGGGTTGAAGAGCGCTTGCTGCCGATGCGCGAATGGGACGACGATCGCCGCCGCAATTCACTGGTGAACGCGTGGCGCGAGATGAATGAAGGCCAGCGGTTCGTCTGGAACAAGCTCATCACCGGCGGCTTCCGCGTGGGCGTGTCGCAAAGCCTGGTGGTGCGCGCGCTCGCGAGCGTGAGCGGCATTGAGGCCGGCGTGCTCGCGCATCGCTTGATGGGCGATTGGCAACCCACGGCGGATTTTCAGGCGAGCATTCTCGCGAAGGATTCGGAAGATGCGGACGTCAGCCGGCCGTACCCGTTCTTCCTTGCCTATCCGATCGAAGGCGAGATCGAATCGCTGGGCGGCATCCGCGAATGGCAGGTGGAATGGAAGTGGGACGGTATCCGGTCGCAACTGATCCGGCGCAAGTGGCGAACGTTCATCTGGTCGCGCGGCGAAGAGTTGGTCACGGAGCGTTTTCCGGAGCTCGAAGCGCTTGGCGGCTTGCTGCCGGAAGGCACCGTGATCGATGGCGAAATTCTACCGTGGGTTGGCGCCGCGCCGGAGGGCATGCCGCTCCCGTTCGCGCAGCTCCAGCGGAGGATCGGGCGGAAGGTTCTGGGCTCGAAAATTCTGAGCGAAGTTCCCGTCGTCGCGATCGCGTACGATCTGCTCGAACTCGGCGGGTCCGACATTCGCGAGCGTCCGCTCGAATGGCGCCGCGCGCGGCTTGCGGAGATCGTGGAAACGATCAAGGCGGCGGGCCGCATCGTGCTCTCGCCCGTGGTCGAAGCGGGCTCCTGGGAGCATCTCGCGGCCCTGCGCCTGGAGGCGCGCGAACGACGCGTCGAGGGGTTCATGCTGAAGCGGCTGGGCTCCCCCTACCGCGTGGGCCGCAAGCGCGGCGATTGGTGGAAATGGAAAATCCAGCCCTACTCGGTGGACGCGGTGCTGCTCTACGCGCAGCCGGGCAACGGCCGCCGCGCCAGCTTATTTACCGACTACACGTTCGCGGTGTGGGACGGCGGCGAATTGGTCCCGTTCGCGAAGGCGTACTCGGGCCTGACGGATGAAGAGATTCGCAAAGTGGACGCGTTCGTTCGCCGCAACACTTTAGAGAAATTCGGCCCCGTGCGGTCCGTCAAGCCGGAACTGGTTTTCGAGCTGGCGTTCGAGGGGATTCAGAAGAGTCCGCGGCATCGTTCCGGAATTGCAGTGAGGTTTCCGCGAATGGCGCGATGGCGGATCGATAAGAAACCCGAAGACGCCGACACGCTCGAAACCATTCGGGCGCTGTTACCCACCCGCTAAGTATTTTCTTTTGGCACTCTAACTGCTTCACCTCAATCTCGTTCTGGCGTGCGACAGTCACGCGAACGGGAGGAAAACCATGCTTTGGACAATTTTCGTGATTCTGCTGGTGCTGTGGCTGCTCGGACTCGTTACTGGTACGGCGTTCGGAGGGTTCATCCACATTTTGCTTGTCGTGGCCCTGATCGTCGCGGTCATTCAGATCTTCTCCGGCCGCCGCGTGGTTTGAACGGCTTCATCACCGTGGGAAGACGATCGACGATCTTCCCACGGCGATCGCGATTCAACAGTACCCTCGCCTTCACTGCCCCGCCTTTAAGTTCAGTCTCTCTTCCGCTACCACTTCACCCGGCGGAGTCCAAATCGTAACTTTTCAACCGGCCGGCGCGAATTCACGAATGCATGCATGATTCAATGTGCCGCCCCCGACTGAACGCGGGATACGTGCCCAATCGGGCAACCGATCATACGGGAGCAGCCACTTGACGCTAGACGGTCAAAGAACGATGCTCCTGCTGCGTCCCGAGGGACTTCCTTCGGAGTTACGAGCCGCCACCACTCATCGAGAACTGATCGCCGGGGAACTGCTGTATCGCCGCGGCGATCCCGCGAACGCGATTTTCGCGGTCGAGCGTGGCAGGCTCCAACTGCTTTCTTATACGAGTGGAGGAAAACCGGTTCCCCTATATGTAATCCGCGCCGGCGAATGCGTCTCGGAAGCGGCCCTGTTCGCCCAGAGTTACTGTGGAGACGTTGTTGCCGAAGTGGCCTCGCGGCTGTCGGTATTTCCCAAAGGACCGCTTCTCGCCGCATTCCATGGCGACCCTGCAATATCGCGGGAGTTCATGGTTTCGTTAACCAGGCGATTTAATCTGATCCGCCATCGGCTCGAATTGCGCAACGTGCAATCCGCCCGCGAGCGCGTTCTTCAACACCTCGTCGCCTCCGCCGCCCCGGGACAGTCCAGGATGATCCTGGATCGTCCCCTGAAGAGCGTCGCGGACGACATTGGTCTCACCCATGAATGCTTCTATCGGACTCTAGCCCAACTAGAAAAAGAAGGCATCGTGGCTCGAAAGAAAGGGTATGTTTCTTTACGAATTCCCAAACCTACATGACCTGGATCATAGGACTGCGGTCCCCGCGGGTGTATTCAGTTAGGCAAAGACTATGGAAAACGATAGGTACTCCGCGGGGCGAATGCTTCAGAACACGGGCGCGGAAGTAATCCGATATGGGTTGGTTCTGGTGATCTTTTGGATTGGCTGCCTGAAATTTAGGGCGTACGAGGCTAAGGGCGTTTTCGCCCATGCTTCCAACAGCCCACTGCTCTCGTGGGCGTATGGGATCCTCGATGAGCGCAATTTCTCTCGCGCGCTCGGGGTCGTTGAAATTACGTTAGCGGTGCTGATCGCCACTCGCCGGGTTTGGCCGGGAGCGTCCGCCGTTGGCAGCCTGGGCGCTATCGCGATGTTCCTAACGACACTAAGCTTTCTCCTGACCACGCCCGGAGTTTGGCAGCCGGACTATGGGTTCCCGTTTCTATCCGGCGCGCCTGGGCAGTTTCTGGTGAAAGATGTCGTCTTGCTCGGGGCCGCAATCTGGACGGCGGGAGAGGCGCTCCTCGCCAGTAACGATGGAAGCCGGCCGGCTATCGGGCGGAGTGGCGGATCGAGGGAGCCCATTGAAGTTTGAAGTTGTAGTTCCGTAAAAAAACGAGTCAATCGACAACGAAGTGAAAAGGAGAATCACAAATGCGTAAACGGATACAGACGGTTTTGGCAGCGGTCGGATTGCTTAGCGGACTTGCTCTAAGTTCGGCCCGCGCCCAGACGAGCGACGACAAGAAGATGTCCGACGAAAAAATGTCCAGTGACAGTATGTCGGGCAAGAAGATGTCGGGCAAGAAAATGTCCCATCAGGCGATGATGGACAAGATGAACGGTATGTCCGTCGACGACAAAGCCGCCATGTTCGACAAAATGACGGAGAAGGACAAGATGTCCGCAATGAAGATGTCCGGTAAAGATATGAGCACCATGTCGTCCGGCGACAAGATGGACATGATGAGCAAAATGTCAACCCAGGATAAAGCGGACATGTTCGACAAGATGCCCATGGAAAAGAAAATGGCCATGATGAAGGGCGGGTCCATGATGCACAAGAAAATGGACAAGATGGACAAGTAACGTCCGAGCCGGAGAGAAGGGCGAATGGATTTTCTTGGCTTCGGAAAAAGCGCAAGGCCATCGTCTTAATCGGGGGCGCCGCCGTTGTTTCTGTTTTGCTATGGGCGAATCAGTTTCGCGCCGTAGCCCAGGCGCCCGGCTCGAAACCGCCGGCAATCGGCGAAGTACCCGCGATTTAAGAGCATCCCGCTTCACTATTCTTGGCGGCCAGTTCGTGCGCCGGTTGCCATAATCAACCGAGTATCGGGGGAGCGCGAGATTTTTCCATGGACGCGCACATAGGCGCGAACGAATCGGATCCTCCGACCGAATCGTTCGCCACCGAGTTTGGCGATGAGCGGGACCTTCTCGGCATGTTTGGTTCGGGCGCCATCGAGTTGCTGGCGCGCGAAATGACTGCCGACCAGTCGGTAGAGCGCTTTGGCGCGGCGCAGACCGGTACAACCGATTTCGATCAGGACGGCGTGCAGGACGAGATCAGCGTGGGAGATCACCGCATTGACCATCTTTCAGGCCGCGCTTGGGGAATCCGGGCCGGGTCTTTCCGTCGGATACGTCGATCGGGGCGAGACGGTTTTTACTCAGGTAGGATGCGCTATCTGCCACAAGCCGTTTTTAGTTCTGAGTAACCCGGTTTTCGCCGAGCCGAATCCCTACAATCCCGCGGGCAACCTGCGGCCCGGCGGTCGTTCCCCGGCCGTTTTCCTTCGACTTGACGCGCGAGGGCATGCGTCCGCGACTCCAGCGGGAGAGCGATGGCACGGTGCTCGTCCGCGCCTTCACCGACCTGAAGCGCCACGTGATGAGCGACAAGGTTTTCCCGTGGTTCCTCAACGAGAGGGTCGCGCGGCTCGAGACGACCGCGGCCGAGATTTCACGGCTTCACAAATCGAGACTCGGACCCTAAGATAGGAACCGGGCTTCCGCACGGTGGGAGGATCGTCGAATATCGTCCCGCCGCGATCGCGATTTACCAGTACAGCTTCAGCGCCAACTGCCCCTGCCGCTCGTTTTTCGATCCGGTTATCTGCCCCGCGGTCCCCGATCCGATGGTCGTATTCGGATCGTTGAATTGCGGCGTATTGAACGCGTTGTAAAACTCCGCGCGGAATTCCAGGCTCATCCCTTCGCGCCACGGCAGCGGAAATCGTTTTGCCCCATTCAGGTCGGTGTTGAATAGATGCGGGCCGTTGATAATGCCGCGGCCGGCATTCCCGATCGTGTACTGTCCCGGAATCGAAAACGCGTTGATGTTGAACCAGCGCCCATAGCTGCGCTGGGATGGATCGATGTTCGGGTTGCCCGACACGTTCGGCACGGCGAAGTTGTTGCCGCAAACGCACGTATTCACCGTGGTTGAGGGCGTCAGGGTAAAGCCGCTCTGGAAGGTCGTGATCCCGCTCACTTCCCACCCTCCGAAGACGTACGCCAGCGGACCTTTCGTAAACCATTTTTTGCCTCTTCCAAAAGGCACTTCGTAGTTGTACGCAGCCGTGAGACGGTGCGGCGCGTTGTCCGGCGCGAGGCCGCGATCCAGATTGCGATTTACGACCGGATCGCGATAACCAAGCTGCCCCACATCGATCAGCTTCGAAAACGTGTAAGCCGCGATGAACCCCAGGCCGGTTGAAAACCGCTTTTCCGCCTTGACCTGAAGCGAATTGTAGTTTGAAGAGCCGATCCAGCTATTGCTTGTGACACCGATTGGATATTGCGGATACGGTACATACGGAGCGGCGAATTTGCCCTGCGCGAGCGGCGCGAGAGCCACCGGAATTGCGTTCAGGTTATAGGAACCGTATTGCAAGTGCACGCCGCGCGTACCGGCATAACCCACTTCCAGGAGTACCGACTTGAATTCGCGCTCCACATTCACGTTATATTGCTCGAAATACGACATCGAATTGTGGTCGGGGAAGACGGCGACCGATGTCGCATTCTTGCCCGTCTTGTCCGCGGGAGCGTACGCAATCTGGTTGAGCGTGACTTTGGGCGTGATCTGATCCGTGCTGGTGTAGCGGCCCACATCCGAATCCGCGAACAGCGGCGTGTTGTTCATGAAGCCGTTCGCTCCCGCGCTCAACGTGCCTACCGTGAACATGCCAAACCCGCCGCGCACCACCAATTTGGAATCGGCGAACGGGGAGTAAGCGAATCCGAAGCGCGGCCCGAAATTCAACCAGTTATTGTTCCACGGCGTGTTGCGAAATCCGTTCACGCCCAATTGCTGGTATTGCCCCTGCCCCAGATTGAAATTGCTGCTGCGGTTCTGCGCCTCGTGGTACCAGAGCGGAGCGTCCCATCGAATTCCGAGATTGACCGTGAGCTTGCGGCTCACGCGAATATCATCCTGCAAAAATAGCGCGTAAACCGCGGTGCGCGTCCGGAAATAGTCCGGGAAAATGCTGTAATTCATCGCTTGCGGAAGTCCGAGGAGAAAGCCGGCGTAGTCGAAGCCCGTGCCGTTGAATCCGCGCTGATCCGTGAAATTGGTGTTGAAAGTCCACGAAGTATTCATCGGACCCGGCTGCAGATTATCCGTTCGCAAGTGCCGCGCTTCGCCGCCGAATTTCAGGCTGTGCCGCCCGAGGACGAGCGACGCCACATCGGTCAGGCTGTTATTGTTCTGAAGCTCGAAGAACAGCGTGTCGGTGGTGGCGCCGAGCTGCTCGAAGTTCAGAAAATTGAAATAAGGCGTGCCGAGTTTCTGCGCTCCGTTCGGCATGCCGAAGATGCCGAGATCGTTTTCGCTGATTGTTCCATACCCGGGCGTCGTGCGCTTCGGGTATACCTGGAACCATCCGATATTCAAGCTGTTGGTGGCGCGCGGGGAAAATATGTGCACTTCGTTGATCGCCACCTGCTTGCCCGGATTCTTGGTGAAGCCGGGGCCAAGCGTGCCCGGCAGCGGACCACCGGCCAAGCGACCAAACGCGGTTGGCTGGTCCGTGTTAAAGCGGCGCTGCGAGTAGCGGACCGTGAGCTTGTCGTTGTCGGAAAAGCTATGGTCGACCTTGGCGTCCCACTCCAGGTTGTCGTTCAACGTCGATCCGAAATTAGTAAAATTAGCGAAGGGCGTGTTGATTTGCGCCGTCGGAAATAGCGCCTGGACCTTCAACGCCGCCGGGTTGATCCGGTTGGCGGGAATCGCGTTCCCAGGGAACGGGTCGCGGATCACAACGCTCTTGCCCGAAGAGTCCGCGATGGTTCGGGTTGTCGAAGGGTCGAAGATTTCGTTCTTGAAGACCGGACGGCCCAAGGCGTCCGTACCCAATTGCGCGCCTAGAATTCGCGAGAAATCTCCGGCGCGGAATTCCGGCAACGGCACGGTGATATTCGTGAACGCCGCCGCGCCGATCTGCTTGGTGATCTGCGTATCGAAAAAGAAGAAGGTCTTGTTCTTCTTGATCGGCCCGCCAACGGTTCCGCCGTATTGATTGCGGCGGAGTACCGGCACCTTATGCGCGAAGAAGTTGCTGGCGTTCAGGACGTCGTTACGCCAGAACTCGAAAAGTGTCCCGTGAAAGGCGTTGGTCCCGGACTTCGTCGTCGAAATCATGATGGCGCCGCTCGATTCCCCGTATTCCGCGGAGAAGCTGTTGGTCAGCGTCTTGAATTCCTGGATCACGTCGGGATTCGGATTTACCGGGTTGCCGCTCCAAACGTGCAGGCTGCTATTCACCCCGTCGATGTAGTAAGGATCTTTCCGCACGAGGCCGCCTTGGGTGATCGGCCCGTTGTTGGTGTTCACCACGCCGGGCGCCAGCAGGCGCAGGGATTGCGGGTCGCGCCCGAGCAAAGGCAGCTCGGTGACTTGCCTGTTCTCGACGGTTGTGCCAAGCGCGCCGGTCTCCGTTTCGATTAGAGAAGCTTCCGCGTTGACGCTAACCGTATCGGTAAGCTGCCCCGGCTCGAGGCCGATATCGACGCGTAGTTGCCGCGTGACATCGAGTGTGACGCTCTCCCGGACAAACTTCTTGAAGCCGGAAACTTCGGCATTGATACGGTAAGTGGCGGGCGGCAGGAACTCAAACAGGTAATCGCCCAACCCGTCGGTGGTAACGGTCTGCTGAACGCCCGTGCTTACGTTGGTGAGCGTTACTTTCGCGGAGGGAATTACGGCCCCGCTCGGATCCGTAACGGTTCCTCGAATGCTCCCGCTATTCGCCTGCGCGAAAACGGAAACCGCGGAAAACGCGAAAACTAGAAACGCCAATGTTACGCGCATGATATTTATCCCCGTGCCGGAGATTATATATCACGGATTCGGATCGAATCTTAGCTTGCTTTATTTCAGTTCGATGCCTTTGCAAACCACGGCTTCGCCGGCCGGATCGCCTGATTCACCGCCTCGATATTCTTCACTCCCTCATCCGATAGCCAATCTTCAAGCGCTTGCATGCCCTGCTTCGCGAACACCGGAATGCCATCCTTCCACGTCGCCCGTCCACACAGCACTCCCGAATAATCGGTCCCCGATTCCGCCGCCATGTTCAGCGATTCGATAAACTGCGCATTGCTTACGCCGGCACTCAAATAAATGAACGGTTTTTTCGCCGCTTCGGCCGCCTTTCGAAAATGGTCCAGCGCCTCGGCGCGCGAATAAGCTTTCCGGCCTTTATATACGCTGCTGCCCTCCACGTATTCGGCGTTGATCGGCACCTCGACTTTCAAAATATCCACTTTGTATTCCGGCTTCGAAAATTCCACCATGCTCCGGGTCACGATCTCGGGCTTTTTCTTCGCGAATTCCAATCCCTTCTCGTCGCCGCCTTGCGGATCGTAGCCGATAAATTCGAGGAAAAACGGGATTTCGTTGTCCTCGCACTCCGCGCCGACCCGCTCGATAAACGCGTGCTTGATGTCGTTCACCTTCGGGTCGTCGAACGGCGTGTAATAGATCAAAATCTTAACGGCGTCCGCGCCGAGGCCCGCAATGCGCTTGACGGACATGTGCGGCAGAAGATCGGGCAGCCGCCCCGGCTTGGTGTTGTCGTAACCGCTCTCCTCATAAGCCAACAACAAGCCGGAGTTGGAGCTGCGCGCTTTCGAAGCGGGAATGCCCCATTCGGGATCGAGCAGAATCGCGCTCGCATGCGGCGTCAAGACCTTTGAGACCGCAATCTTGAAATCCTGCATCATCGTGTCCGAAATTTCGGATTGCGCGACGCCCTTCGCGGACGCGAGCGACTTCTGCAAGCTTCCCCGCTGGTCCATTGCCGCCGCGGCAATCACGCCCGCTTTATTTGCGAGCGCATCCATGTGCTTCCGTTTTCCTGGTGTCATTTTCTTCCCGATTGTATCTCTTCGAACGATCTTTGAAACGCCGCGCGACGGCGGAAATATGCCTGGGCGCGCCCCACGTCCTTCATAATCCGGGCCTTCAACGCTTCCGGCGATTCGAATTTGCGCTCATCGCGGACACGCCATAGAAATTCGACGCGGATTCGTTTCGGACTTTCCCCCGCGAGCGGCTCCAGCAGAAACGTTTCGATGGTTAGCGCATCGCCCTCGAACGTCGGACGGTAGCCCACGTTCGTGATCGACCGCCATTCGCGGCCGCCTCCCAAATCCGCCGTTCCGGTGATGTAAACGCCGTCCTTCGGCAGCACTTCGGATTCGGCCGCCAGGTTCAGCGTGGGTACGGTCTGCTTCGATCCGATGCCGTGGCCCGGAACCACGTTCCCCTCGAGCGCGAAAGGCCGCGTCAGAAGGCGGCACGCGCGCGCCACCCCGCCTTCCTGAACCAACCGTCGAATCAAGCTGCTGCTCACTCGATCGCCGCGAACGTTAACCGGCTCGATCAATTCCGTGCGGAAACCGAACCGCTCGCCGAGCTGGGCCAGAAGACGCGTGTCCCCGGCCTGCTTGTGGCCAAAGCGGAAATCCGCCCCCACCAGGACCACTCGCACGGACAGCCGATCCACCAACAAATCCTTCACGAATTGTTCCGGAGTCCATTGCGCGACGCTCAAATCGAACGGCAAAATGAGCACCTCCTCAATGCCGTCTTCGCGCATCAGGCTGCAGCGGCGATCAATCGTTGTGATGAGCTTCGGAGCGCGCGCCGGGGCGACCACCTTGGTGGGATGCGGATCGAAAGTAAGGACGGACGGCTTCCACCCATGCTCGCGTGCAATGTCCGCGACGCGCCGCATGATCTGCCGGTGCCCCGCGTGAAGCCCATCGAAATTGCCGATGGTCAAGACGCACGGCCCGAAATCGGCGGGAACCTCGCTCAGGTTGCGGAATATTTGCATCACGTGGCGCTAATCGACATGCAACTCCAGCCCGTCGTACGCCAGGCGTACATTTTCCGGCAGCCCGCTCTCCGTTTTCCCGTGCCCTAGATCGTGGCTGATGTGGGTGAAAAACGCTCGCTTGGTCCCTAGTTTTTGCGCGTTCGTAACGGAACACGCGACCGTCGAATGCGTGGGATGCGGGATGTGGCGCAGCGCGTCCAGAAACAAGACATCGAGGCCCGCCAGCTGCGCCATCGAATCCTCCGGGATTTCGCTGTGGTCCGTTAAATACGCGGCGTTCCCGAAACGAAATCCGAAAATAGGCGTCTTCCCGTGCCATAAGCGAATCGGCTGAAAAGTCAACCCGAACAGCTCGAACGCTTCCCCGCTTAAGGTGTTTACGTCCAACTGCGGAACCGACGTGCGGTGCTGCCGGCCATCGAAGACATAGCCGAAAACCGTTTTGAGCGTGGCAAGCGTGTCGGACGCCGCATAAATCGGAATTCTGGTTTTTTGATGGAAGTTGTACGGCCGGACGTCATCCAGGCCCATGATGTGGTCGGCATGGGCGTGCGTGAAAACGATAGCGTCCAGCCGGTCCACGTTTGCCCGCAAGACCTGCGTGCGGAAATCGGGTGTCGTATCGACGACGACGTTGCGTCCGCCGTAGCTGATCAGGATGGAGGCGCGCAAGCGCTTGTCGCGCGGGTCGGTGGACAGGCAAACCGCGCAGCGGCAACCGATGGTCGGCACGCCCGTGCTCGTGCCCGATCCCAAGACGGTGATTTTTAGATTCGAGGCCGGCCCATTTGAGCCCATCCTATTTGGGGGCGCTTTCTTTCACGGCTTGAACGTATCGGAAACGCAGTTCCGTCAGTGTGTTTTCAATCAACCGCTTCTCTTCGAGACTCAAGTTGCCTTTCGTCTTCTCGTGAAGGACGTCGAGGAGATCGATGCTGTGGCGCGCCATCTCGAGATTCGGTTTCGGCTTCTGGTTATCCGGGCCGAAATGCATCAACCCAATCTGCATTTCCGCCTGGGCGCGTAAGGAAATCACGAGAAATTCGAAGCTGGCCGGGGGCAGCGGCATGTCGAATTCCGGCTCCTCTTGGGTTCCCGCCTGGATATCTTGAGAAGCCTCTTCCGGGCTGGGGTTCTCGGCTTCGCTCATTCTGTTCCCAGTCTACCAGCGGGCCCGCGTTGCTGGATTTCTTACCGTCGGAAGCCTTCCGATCTTTTGCGCATGCGCTTCCAGTTCATCACGCCGCCAGTTTCCAAGTGCCTTGATCTCGACGGACAAGCGCCGTGTTTCCGCGTGGATTCGGCGAGTTTTCTCCATGGTTTCGGCAAGCGCGGCAATTAGAACCATGGCTTCGTAAATCGGACCGCATACACAAATGTAAAATGGAAGGTTTGGTAAGTTAACCTGGGATTCACCCTTGATTAATCAATGATTAGTAGAATCCGCACACTACCTCCGGGCGCGCCCCGAAATCACCGCATTTCGTCCCATTTCCGTCAATAAATCTCTTTTTGCCGCCAGGCTGCAGCAGAGTGCGCCGGTGAAAGCTTCCGGCGAATGGGGTTCGGCCTCTGGAGCTACGGTTCATGTTTTGCCGTATGTGTGTACCCGCCGCGCTCGACACAGGGCGGCAATTCGTCGTCATGCAGCCTTGTTTTCTCCCCGCGGATAGTCGCCAAGTTATTTAGTTTGCTGGTACTTAGTGGGAATTGGCTTTGTTTGGCAAAAATCGGCTGCAAGTTTTCGGGCTTGCGCGGGCTTGGCGCAGGAAAGGACTTCACTTTGGACAGGTAGTAGGGATCCATCCCGCTTTTGCGGACGTACTGCATTCGTTCGAGTAGTTCCACGTTCGTGCGGAGAAGCTTATCGACTTGCACCTCATAGCGGTAGAGACACGCGATTCGACTGTAAGCATCCGCAAGGTCCAAGGCTCCGGGATGCGAGGCATTAGCTTGGGTCTCAAATTCCACTGCTTTGGCTTCACCCGGGCCTTTGGGCACGTAGGTGGGTGTCTGGATGCGCCTCAGTTGCTCTGCCAGGAATATGCCGACTTCGATTTGCGGTCCCCTTTGCAACCGCCACAAACAGTGGGTGATGCGTTCGAGCAGACTTGCTTCAAAGCCAGGCTCGGGTTGGTATTGGGAACGGAGTAGATCGGCTAATTGCTCGTACTCTTCACTGTTTTCACCGGGAAGCACCGTCGTGTGAGCCCGCATGCCGTGAACCAGGGCGTTTTGGCTGATCCTCTGCTTGCCTATCTTTGTCGTAGGGCCGGTGCTTTTGAGAGCGTTCCGGCGGTTCGCTAACGTCTGTTTGCGTGTGGTCATAATTTTATCTCGTTGTCGATACGCTCCCGGCAGAATTGAATGTGCTCCTGGTTCTCATCGCATCCTCGTCGGGTATTCGTCGTGGAATACCACGGGCGCCGGAGCCCCAGACCGGTAATGGCCTTCTTCATTTTTTTTGGCGCGATCAGAATCCGGCGGGGAGAACTTTCGCAGATTGGCGGCGTAAAAGACGCTGCAGTCCAGGACGCGCGCATACTGGACCATTCCCAACTTCTCAAGGGCTTGATAGAAGGAGCGGTCCAGTTGCCGTTCGTGCCGGCTTAGCCGTGCCAGTGCCG
>JBPCKZ010000214.1:0-59388 GCA_051003795.1 Bryobacteraceae bacterium
TGAAACGGGTGCTGTTTGTCTGCATTGGCAATTGCTGCCGGAGCCAGATGGCCGAAGGTTTCGCGAACACCTATGGGCGGGACGTGCTGGCGGCCGGCAGCGCGGGACTCGCTCCGACCGTCTCGATCGATGCCGACACGCTGCGGACCATGCGGGAAAAAAATATCGACATCTCGCTGCAATTCCCAAAACGTTTCGATCCACTCGAAGCGCTCGATTGCGACCTGATCGTCAATATGAGCGGGTACGACTTGCCGGAGCCGGTGGAAGCTCCGGTGCGCGAGTGGAAAATCCGCGATCCGTACCGGCTTCGTCCGGAGATTTATAAGCAGGTTTGCGAGGATATTGAGAACCAAGTGATGCAACTGATCCTCGAACTCCGCCGGTCGGCCCGCGGGCTGTAGAATTTGGAGAAGGTGTCACTTTCAGAATTCTTTGGCATAGATCGTCAACATTATTTGGCATAGCTGGTCTTCTTGGTTGACGCCGACCGGGCGAGGAGCCGACAGACCGTCGCAGGATGAATTTTGAACAACCGCGCCGCGTCGGCAGCCGTTTTGTCGCCCTTGGATACCATCTTTCGGATCTCCGCCTGTTGTTGGGGGGACAGCTTGGGGCGGCGTCCGCCTATCCGTCCTTCCTCGCGGGCTGAATCCAGACCGGCCTTGGTGCGTTCTTTGAGCATGGCCCGTTCGAACTCCGCAAAAGCGCCCACCATCTGCATCATCATTCGACCGGCGGGAGTGGTCGTGTCTGTCGCTTTGGTCAGGCTTCGGAATCCGGCCCCGGCTTCCCCGAGCCGTTCCATGATCGTAAGGACGTCTCGAAGGGACCGTGATAGCCGATCCAGTTTCCAAACCACGAGCACGTCACTCTTCCGGAGTTGATCGAGGAGTCGTTGCAATTCAGGCCGATCCCAGCGACCACCGGATGCCTTCTCTCGAAAGATGCGCTCGCACCCAGCCGCCTTCAACGCCGCCACCTGCGTGGCGGTTTCCTGATCGTTGGTTGAGACTCGGGCGTAACCTAATAAGCATTGCAATAATGTATTGCCATTAGTCTACATTAAGCAACACCTTTTTGCAACGCAGAACTCCACAGAAACGCAGGCTCGGCATTGCATTGCAGAAACGAACGTTTGTGCAAGCCATCTGCCGACGATCCGCTGGTACGGCTACGATCCTGGTATCACTTCGCGGAAAGCTGCGCGACTGATCGCGGCTGCGTGTGGATCCGCTTGTTTTCCAGTTATAGCTTAGTCGACCGTAATCGTCGTCATCCCCTGGTTCCACGAGTAGCTTGGTGTCCATTTCGGACCGTAGACCCCAAAGTTGATCGTATACTTTCCGGGCTTCGGCGGGGTCCAGTTGAATTGGTAGATCTTGGATTCCCCAGCAGTGAAGCTCTCGTTTGTCTTGCTTTGCTTGTGGATGGCCTTGAGCGACTCATCCCAGATTTCCAACTCGATCACACTGTCCGGTGCAGGGCGCGGACCGTTCTTGACCTCGACGGCAATCATAGCCGGTTTCCCGCTTGGAAACCGTTCAACGGATTGCGTTGTACTGGTCTGAAACGTTGGACTAACGAGCTCCCTTGAATAGAATCCTGCAATCTTGAGCGCTAGTCGCTCCACCCTAGCGCTACCTGAATTGGCCAACACAACAATGCTCAACTTGTCGTCCTCGAAACGCTCATAATCGCTCTGGAATCCGGGGTACTGGCCGTCATGGTGAATCCTTGTCCGACCAAGGAAGGAATCCACGTTCCAGCCGAGGCCATAGTTTGTTGCCTTGCCGTCGGTCAGTCGAGTCAATGTCTTCATGTCGGCTCGACTGGAAGGGCTCAGTGGGCTCCTTGTTGAGTCCATGAAGACATCCCACTTGGCCAGATCCATCACCGTCGAAATATATGCGCCGCTGGGACGAATGGCGATCCAATTCTCGGCGTTAACAATGCCGGCACTTCCGTTCTCGTAGCCGTTCGCGCGCTGTGGAATAATCGCTTCAACGGTGGTAAGGTGTGTAGCGGTCATGCCTGCTGGTTCAAAAAGTTGCTCTGCCACAAATTCGTGCCACGGTTTGCCCGACGCTCTGCCGATGATTTCGGCCAGCACGTAATAGCCGATGTTCGAGTACAGCCATTTTTCACCTGGTTGGAACTGGAGCGGGATGGAATAAGCGGACGCGATCACATCGCTTGGTGGTTGGTCCTTGTACGGATGGTAGTCAGATGGATCGCGGACAATACCGGACGTACGCGAAAGCAAATGCCGCACGGTGATGTTCTCCCATGACGCGGGCGATCCGTGCAGATATCTCGCTGCTTTGTCGTCCAGCTTAACCTTGCCTTGTTGTACGAGCAGCATTACCGCCGTGGCCAGAATCGGCTTGCTGAGCGAGGCAATCTTGTATACTGTCTCAGGCTTAGCCGTCGTGCCGGTCTCAATGTTCGCCAAGCCATATCCGGCAGATTTGACCAGTCGTCCCTCACTTACGACGGCAAGCGATAGGCCGGGGATGCGCATCTTCTTCATCTCGGCCATGACCCAATCGTCTACCTCGTCAGCCTGAAGCGATACGATTGTGGAGAACAAGAGCAGAAATACAAGCAACTTTCGCGCCGGATGTTTCATATGATCTGACTTCACCTTCGATAGCCCTTTGCCCGACCTCACACGCTATACACTCTCGAATTCCGAAAAGGTTACCGTGCGAACGCCATTTTCGCTTTGAGATCCATTCTTAAGACGACTGACCGCCGAATCGGTTGGGCCGAGTTTACGATAGAACCCGCAATACGGCATATCGTAGAGCTTTTTAGTTAAGCCCGTCCGATGACGAGGCTCTCCCGCGCAGCCTCCGCGACAGCTTTGGTCACCTCTCGCAACGAGTTGACTTCGAGAATTCGTTCTATCTGAGTGAGGAGACGGTTCAGCAACCGGAAGTTGCCGCCGGTGATGCGGATGATGGCCGCGACCGTCTCTTGATCCAAAGGCAGAGCGGGAAGGTGCACGCCGGGCGGCGTCCAACGCTGCTCCAGAAGTTGGCGAATCTCCGGCGCACCGAGCGGGTGAAACTCATGTACGAAACCGATGCGGGAATAGAACTGCGGATACCGCGCCAAGCGTTTCTCCAGCCCCGGCATTCCAATCAGAATCACGCCGATCTCGGCGGCATCGAAGATCGCACGCAGCTGTTCGAGGCTGGCCATCCGCAGCCGGTCAGCCTCATCAACGATGATGAGTGTCGTTGGGTCGCCGGTTGCCATATCTTGCAGGCTGTACTTTTTGGCGATATCACCGTATGAAGGCTGGAGCTCTGGAAGTGGCCCGGACAACCAGTCATGCGTGGTTAGAAGCGTCCGCTTGATGCTCTTCGTCTCTGCGCCGAATGGAATCTAATTGTTCCTCCTTCTCCAGTCGAAGCGGCCGTCTCGCAAGGTCCCTGAATGTGTCGCGGCGATACCGGATGCCGGAGGAGATGCTGCTGGGCACATTGACCACGTCAGGCGTATAGAAAACCGTATCGAGCATGGGACATTCTGTTGGTCCTGAACCCCAACGGTCCGATTGCTTTATCTTATCCCATCGGCTGTAGTTCCGGGCGGAGAGCGTCTTGCCAACTCCCGGCTGCCCGATCCGGCGATACTCCGAAACCAAACGATGTGCGGTCCGATATGGAATCCCGGCGGAGCGTGCTACCAATGTTAGCGGCTCGTTGTTCTCAATGTGAGGTTGGAGGAGCCGAAACCGTTGCATCGCCAGCCTCCGCGCCTCTTCCGACAGACCCGCCAGTCCGTCCATACTCAAAGGGTATGCCAAATCATATTGACGACGCTATGCCAGATATGTTGAAAGTGACAGGAGAAGGCTCCACATGAAATCTATCTTCACCGCGCTTTTGCCCCTCCTCGCTTTTGCGGATGCCACAACCCCGCTGATGCTGCAAAAACCGACGGTCAGCAAAACCCAGATCGTTTTCTCCTACGCGGGCGACCTCTGGCGAGTCCCGCGCGATGGCGGCGAGCCGATTCGCCTCACCGCGGGAGCCGGCCTTGAAACCAATCCGATTTTTTCACCCGATGGCGAGCGGATCGCATTCGAAGGCGAATACGATGGCAATTTCGATGTGTACGTGATACCCGCCGCGGGCGGCGAGCCGAAGCGCCTGACTTGGCATCCCGCCGAAGATCGTCCCGTGGGCTGGACGCGGGACGGAAAGGCGATTCTATTCCGTTCGGCCCGCGACAGTTATTCGCGTTTCTCGAGGCTCTATACAGTTCCCGCCGACGGAGGATTCCCATCGCCGGTCGATCTCCCGATGGCCGAGTATGGCTCCTTCTCGCCCGATGGAACGCAACTCGCCTACATGCCGATTGCGCCCGCATTCGAAAGCTGGAAGCGTTATCGCGGCGGCCGTACCACGCCCATCTGGATCGCCAAGCTCTCGGACGCCACAATCCAGAAAATTCCGCGCGACAATTCGAACGACTTCAATCCCATGTGGGTCGGCGATCGCGTTTACTTCCTGTCGGATCGCAACGGTCCCGTCACGCTGTTCGCCTATGACACGCGTAACAAGAAAGTCACCCAATGCGTTGAGAACCGCGGCCTCGATCTCAAATCGGCCGGCGCGGGCCCCGACGCCATCGCGTATGAGCAGTTCGGCGACATTCATCTTTACGATTGGAAATCGGGCAAAGAGCGAAAAATCGACATCCGCATCGCCGCCGATATACCCGGGGTGCGCCCGACTTACCTGAAAACCGCCGCGAAAATTGTAAGCGCAAAGATCTCCCCCACGGGCGTGCGGGCGGTGTTTGAAGCGCATGGCGAGATACTGACGGTTCCCGTCGAAAAGGGAGACATTCGCAATTTGACGAACACCGTGAACGCGGCCGAACGCAATCCGGCCTGGTCCCCGGATGGCAAACGGATCGCCTACTTCTCGGACGAATCGGGCGAATACGCGCTCCATTTGAGACAACAGACGGGCATGGGCGAGGCGGAGAAGATTCCGCTCGGCAATCCGCCGGCTTTCTACTACGATCCGCTTTGGTCGCCCGACAGCGGCAAGATCGTTTATCACGACAGTAATCTCGAACTGAAGGTGATCGATCTCGCGGCCAGGAAGCCCGTCTCTATCGATCGGGACACCTACGATACGCCGTCCCGCGATCTCAATCCAGCCTGGTCGCCCGATAGCAAGTGGATTGCTTATACGAAGCTGCTGAAAAATCACCTTCGCGCCCTTTTCGTATATTCGATCGCCGGCGGCAAGTGCCATCAGGTTTCGGACGGCATGAGCGACGCGGAATTCGCCAGCTTCGATAAGAACGGAAAATATCTATATTTCACGGCGAGTACGAATCTCGGGCTTTCGACGGCTTGGCTCGATATGTCGAGCGATGCGCATCCGGTCACGCGCAATGTTTACATGGTGGTTCTGAATAAGGACGAGCCATCGCCGCTCGCTCCCGAGAGCGACGACGAAGCGGCTCCGAAAGAGACGACCCCTTCGGACAAGAAAACGCTCGCCCTGAATCAGGAGCCGCCGCCCCCCGCGGTGGACAAAGCCGCGGACGCCTCTTCCACTCCGGCGAAGAACGATCCCGGCGCTCAAAAGGCCGGCGATAACACGAAAACGCCGGTGGTCCGCATCGATTTCGAAAATATTGGCCAGAGAATTGTCGCGCTCCCGATTCCCGGACGCGACTACGAAGCGATGGCGAGTGGAAAGACGGGCACGTTGTTCCTGGTCGAGCGAATCGAGAACGCCGTGGGACCGCCTGCCGGAGGGACTCTTTACAAATTCGATCTGAAAACGCGGAAGACGGATAAACTGCTCGACGGCGTGGCGTCGTTCGACTTGTCGTTCAATGGCGAAAAGTTGCTATACCGGCACGGCGCGTCTTTGGGCGCCCAATCCTGGTCGATCGTGAGCGCGACGGCTCCTCCGAAACCGGGGGAAGGCGCGCTCAAGCTCGATGCCATGGAGGTGCGCGTCGATCCGCGGGCCGAATGGAAGCAGATGTACAACGAAGTCTGGCGAATCGAGCGCGACTTTTTTTACGATCCGCATCTGCATGGGGTCAATCTTGCGGATTACAAGGCGAAGTACGCGCGGTATCTCGATAACCTTTCCAGCCGTGAAGATTTGAACTATCTGTTGTCGGAAATGCTCGGCGAGCTAAGTGTCGGGCACCTGTTTGTTCGCGGCGGCGAGCTTCCCGACGTGAAGAAACTCAAGGGCGGGCTGCTCGGCGCCGATTATGCCATCGACCGCAACCGTTACAAGTTTGAGCGGGTGTACAGCGGCGAAAACTGGAATCCCGAGTTGCGCGCCCCGCTCACGCAACCCGGCGTGAACGTGCATGCGGGCGAGTATCTGCTTGCGGTGAATGGACGGGAAGTAACGGCGGCGGAGAACATTTACAGCTTCTTCGAGGAGACCGCCGGAAAATCCGTGGTGCTCAAAGTTGGCCCGGATCCGAATGGAACCGGCTCGCGCGAGGTGACGGCAGTTCCGGTCGAGAACGAATTCGCGCTGCGCAATCTGGCCTGGATCGAGGAAAACCGGCGCAAAGTGGACAAGCTGAGCGGCTCCCAGCTTGCCTACGTCTACCTGCCGAACACCGGTCAGGGCGGATTCACGAACTTCAATCGCTACTATTTTGCTCAAGTTGGGCGCCACGGCGCGGTGATCGATGAGCGTTTCAACGGCGGCGGACAAATTGCCGATTACATCATCGACAACATGCGCCGCACCCAGACTAATTTTTTCATGACGCGCGCGGGCGAGCCGTTTACGACCCCGCAGAACGCGATATTCGGCCCCAAGGCCATGATCATTAATGAATACGCCGGGTCGGGCGGAGACGCGATGCCCTGGCTTTTCCGGCAGGAGCATGTGGGGCCGCTGATCGGGAAGCGCACATGGGGCGGTCTGGTGGGCATCTTCGGCTTTCCGGGCCTGATCGACGGCGGATCGGTAACCGCGCCGAATCTCGCGTTTTATAACTTGAAATCGGAGTGGGATGTGGAGAACCGCGGCGTGGCCCCGGATATCGAAGTCGAGTACGACCCGGCGGCGGTTAGGGCGGGCCACGATCCGCAACTCGAGAAGGCCGTCGATGTGCTCATGCGGGAGTTGAAGGCCCATCCGGCTCCGGAGTACAAGCGCCCTGAATTCCCGAATTATCATCGGCCGGAACGATAAGCACCGGGTATGACGAGTCGTCGCGCGAGTGGTCACGCGATTGCTCCTACGGACCTCGTATGGAGGTACGTATGGGAAAAATCGCGACGTTCGCCTTGGCTGCAATTTGGCCCTTGGCTTTGATTGCGGCCGGCACGCAGACAATTACTCTAAAGAACGGTAGCCAGTTTCAGGGAACCATGACCAACGGTTCCACGAATTCAATTACTTTTCAGGACAACAACGGCGACAACCACCGCTTCGACACGAGCGAGGTGCAGTCGATCACCTTTACGAACAACGGTTTCAACAATTCGAACAACAACGGCAACAATAGCGGAAACAACGGGAATAACAACAACTCGGGTTACAACGGGCCGCGGAATGCTTCGGACCGCGATCGCTGGCTTCGTCAGAATTCCAACGGAAATAACGGAAATAACGGCAATCCGGCTGGCGCGGGTTTCGGGAACGTGAATCCCAACCCGGGCGCGAATTCGACCGGAAATTTCGGAAATGCCGGGAACAACAATTTCGGCAACAACAACACGAACTACGCGTCCACTAACAACCGAAGCCTTCCTGCGGGAACCCAGCTTTCGGTAAGAACCAACGAGACGATCGATTCGAAGACCGCGACCGACGGTCGCACATACTCGGCAGCGATCGCTCAGAACGTAATGGACGCCAATGGGAACGCTGTCATTCCGCAAGGTTCGGACGCGAACCTGGTAATCAAGAGCCTGAATGGGGGAAGCATTACCAGCAGTTCCAATCTCATTTTGGATGTTCAATCGGTAACGGTTAACGGACAGCGTTACACGGTAAGCACGCAGGATGTTCGCCAGAACAGCCGGCAAGGCGTTGGCGCAAACAAGCGGACCGCGGAGATCGTGGGTGGCGGGACAGCTCTCGGTACGCTGCTTGGCGCGATTGGCGGCGGCGGCACTGGTGCCTTGATCGGCGCGCTCGCCGGAGCGGCGGCTGGCGCGGGCGTTCAGGTTCTCACTAAAGGCAGTGAAGTGCGTATACCGGCGGAGACCGTTTTGAATTTCCGTTTGGACCAGCCGATGCAGTTGACTCCGGCCTACTGACCGGAATTCCAAGAGCGAACCGGCCGTTCGCTCTTTTTTTACGTTCATCCGATATTAATTTTTGTTCATTGGAAGGAGAATGGAATGGAAACGATGGCGGACATCAGGCATGAAACACCACAGGACATCCCCCGAACGAAATCCCCGTGCCGTGTTCTCGCGGCGAGCGCGCTCACTGGCGATCGCGTGCGCAATTCCGCCGGGGAGGACCTCGGCAAGATCGAAGAAATCATGATCGATATCGATTCGGGGCGCGTCGCCTACGCCGTGCTCTCGTTCGGCGGCTTCCTCGGGATCGGCGATAAGCTTTTCGCGGTGCCCTGGGAAGCACTCGCGATCAATACCGAAGATCGCGAGTTTGTCTTAAACGTCGACAAGCAGGTGCTGGAACACGCACCCGGATTCGATAAGGATAATTGGCCCGATATGGCCGATGCTCATTGGGGTTCGCAAATCCACGGGCACTATGGAAAAAAGCCATATTGGACGAGCGACATAACGGACGCCGGCGATTACGTGGGGGACGACCGGCTGGATAAACCGGATCGCGATAGCGATTTTGAAGCGGCCGGCACGGATTACCGGTCAAAAGGTCACGAAGGAGACAGCAAAATGCCGAATAGCACGAAAACGGAACAGGCCCCGAGCGGGCATACTCATTATGTTTGCGAAAAGTGTGGAGACCATTTCCATTCCCAGGCGGAACTGAGTGCTCACGAGACGAAATGCACCGCCGCGAAAGGGTCGCCGGCGTAGAACCTCGGTGCCGCCGGGCTGAGTTGCCCCGCGGCACAATTTGAAGAATGAAGTTTGCAGGAGTTCGATAATGAAACAATTAGAAAATTTGCGAGTGGCGGTTATCGCCACCGATGGGTTCGAAGAAGCTGAACTCACCGGACCGGTGAAAGCGCTCAAGGAAGCCGGGGCCAAGGTCGATGTTATTTCGCCCAAGCCCGGAAGAATCCAGGCTTTCCAACATCACGATAAGAGTATCCAGGTCAACGTGGATCGAACTCTGGACGAAGCGAGTCCGGAGGAGTACGACGCGCTGATGCTGCCGGGAGGAGCGCTGAATGCCGATACACTCCGCGCCGAGCCTAAGGTTCTCGAATTCATCCGGCGGATCGATGGCGCCAAGAAGCCGATTGCCGCCATTTGCCATGCTCCCTGGGAGCTGATTTCAGCGGGCGTCGTCAAAGGCCGCAGGCTTACCAGCTATTACACAATTGAAGACGACATCCGCAACGCCGGCGGCCACTGGGTCGACCGCGAGGTGGAGTGCGATTCTAACTGGGTGACCAGCCGCAAACCGGACGATATCCCGGCGTTCAATCGAGAAATGCTTAATTTATTCGCGTGCATGGGCCAGCGCGCGGAAAGGACACAATCCGCCTCGCGTTAAACTTGCGGACGATTATGAAAGTCGCGTGGGACCTGCTTCGGAGAACCGCCGTGCAGTGGAACACGCATAATGCACCGCGGCTCGGGGCGGCCTTGGCTTACTACACCGTGCTCTCGATCGCGCCGCTACTCGTTGTAGTGGTCGCGATCGCGAGCTTGGTGTTCGGTCAAGAAGCCGCGAAGGGCCAACTCGTCTGGGAAATCCAGGATACAGTCGGAGCCGAAGCCGCCAAATCCATTCAATCCATCTTGCAGAGCGCCCATCGTCCGTCGACCGGAGTGCTGGCGACGGTGCTAGGGGTCGGTACCCTGCTGATCGGGGCATCGGCGGTTTTTGGCGAATTGCGGGATTCTTTAAATTTGATCTGGGATGTCCCGATACCGGAAGGTTCCGGACTCTGGGGAATGATCAAGTACCGGTTTTTTTCTTTTGCGATGGTCTTGGGAATCGGATTCCTGCTGCTCGTCAGCCTGGTGTTGAGCGCCATAGTGGCTTGGATGAGCAAATATCTAAGCGAATTTCACGCCGTGCCGGCGACATTGCTGCACGTCGGCAACATTCTGCTTTCGTTCCTGGTGATCACCCTCCTGTTCGCCCTGATCTACAAACTCATTCCCGACGTTCCCATTCAATGGCGGGACGTGTGGATCGGCGCGGCTGCCACTTCAATTCTCTTCACGCTGGGGAAGACCGTGATCGGCCTGTATTTGGGGCGCGCCAGCATCGGGTCCGCATACGGCGCAGCGGGTTCTTTGGTCATTCTTCTGGTCTGGGTTTATTATTCCGCGCAGATATTTTTCTTCGGCGCGGAATTCACGCACGTTTACGCAATGCGCAAGGGCGATGTTCAATCCCGGCCCCGGCGGCAGGTCCAGAATGCCTGAAAAGGATTATGGCGTGTTCGCGCGCGCGAGCGAATCCGCCGGCAACGCCGTTCGCAGAAATATCGAAACGGTCGTGAAGCTGGAGGAACGCTCTCTTCAAGAACGGTCGGTTTCCGAGCGGCTGGCGGATGCGATCGGTACATTTTGCGGAAGCATGTCTTTCGTCGCGCTGCATCTGGCGGTCTTCACGTTTTGGATTCTGGTCAACCTTGGGCTCGTCCCCGGGATTCCCGAATTCGACAAGTTTCCGTTTCTGCTGTTGAGCGTCGCGGTATCCATTGAAGCGATTTTCTTATCCACGTTCGTTCTCATGAAGCAGAATCGCATGAGCCGCCGCGCCGAGATTCGGGCTAATCTCGATCTGCAGATCAACCTGCTGACTGAAAAAGAAATCACTTTGGCTCTGCAAATGCTCCAGTTGATTGGCGCCCGAGTGGGTATCGAAGAGAAATCGCAGTCCGATGACTTTCACGAGTTGAGCACCGAAACCGCCGTCGAGGATCTCGCTACGCAATTGCAACACAAGCTGCCGGAATAGCCGGCTGGCAAAGCGGAAATAAGAGGAGATTTATGAAAATCGTTCGACATCCCTACACCACGACGAACGTGGGAACCATTGAGCGCGGAGCGTCCATAATGGCCGGTTCGCTGTTGGTTTACCACGGGCTGAAACAAAAATCGAAAGGCGGTTTGGCTCTCGCTCTGCTTGGTGTTGCCGGATTGCGCCGCGGAATAACCGGCTTTTGTCACACCTACCAGGCGCTGGGGATTCGCACGGCAGCCAAGGGACAAGGCGAGAACATCAGCGTGCCCTATGAGTTGGGGGTGCGCGTGGACCGGGCGGTTACGGTGGATAAGCCGCGCCCAGCGGTATTCCAATTCTGGCGCGATCTGGCGAATTTGCCACAGTTTATGGACCACCTGGAAAGCGTAAAGGTGACCGGCTCCAACCGGTCGCATTGGATTGCCAAAGCTCCCGCTGGCCGGACGATGGAGTGGGACGCGGAAATCGTCAATGAAATCGAGAACGAGTTGATCGGTTGGCGTTCGCTGCCGGGCGCCGACGTGGACAATGCCGGTTCCGTCCGATTCGCCGACGCGGCCGGCGGCCGCGGCACCGAAGTGCGCGTTTCCTTGCAATACAATCCGCCGGCCGGCGTGCTCGGCGCGATGTTCGCGAAGTTGTTTGGGGAGGAACCCGGGCAGCAGATAGACAACGACCTCCGCCGCTTCAAGCGGATGCTCGAAACCGGAGAGCTTCCCACGTCGGCGCACACATCGGGCCGGGCCGCGGACGAAGCGGCCAAGACGCAAAAGAAAGAGGCGCTGTCGGATGAAGTGTCGCATGCGTCCGAGGCCTCGTTTCCGGCGAGCGACGCGCCGGCGTATTAACCGTGCGCTAGCCCATTAGGAGAAAATCGATGAAAGCTCTTTGCTGGTACGGAAAGAACGACGTACGCGTCCGGGACGTCCCCGAGCCGAAGCTGGTGAGTACGCGCGATGCGATCGTGAAGATCACGCTGACCGCCATTTGCGGCTCAGACCTGCACCTTTACAACGGCTATATTCCAACCATGAAAGAGGGCGACATTCTAGGTCACGAGTTCATGGGCGAGGTGGTCGAGATCGGCGCCGATGTTCCGAACCTGAAGAAGGGGGATCGGGTGATCGTGCCGTTCGACATCGCCTGCGGCGGTTGCTTTTTTTGCAAGCACAGCCTGTTTTCTCTTTGCGACAACTCGAATCCCAACGCGGCAATGGCGGAGAAGCTTTACGGGTACAGCGGCGCGGGCCTTTTCGGCTACTCGCACCTGTATGGCGGATATGCCGGCGGACAGGCGCAATACGCGCGCGTGCCTTTCGCCGACGTGGGGCCGCTGAAGATTCCGGAGAGCGTCAAAGATGAGCAGGCGCTCTTCCTCACCGACATTTTTCCGACCGGCTACATGGCCGCCGAGAACTGTAATATTCACGGCGGCGATACGGTTGCGATCTGGGGCTGCGGCCCCGTGGGGCAGTTCGCCATCCGCAGCGCGTACTTGCTCGGCGCCGAGCGCGTGATCGCCATCGATCATGTTCCCGAGCGGCTGGAAATGGCAAAGAAGGGCAACGCTGAAGTTCTGAATTACGAAGATGTCGATCTTCAGGAAAAGCTGAAAGAGATGACCGCCGGCCGGGGCCCCGATAGCGTAATCGACGCGGTGGGAATGGAAGCGCACGGAACCAGCGTCGATGCGATTTACGATTACGCCAAACAGGCCGTCAGGCTGGAGACGGATCGCCCGCATGTGCTGCGGCAAGCGATTCAGGCGTGCCGGAAAGGTGGAACCGTTTCGATACCGGGCGTGTACGGCGGGTTTATCGATAAGTTCAACATCGGCGCGGCATTTGCGAAAGCGCTGACTTTCCGCATGGGCCAGACGCACACGCAACGCTACACCAGGCCGTTGCTCGATCGGATCGTGAAGGGCGAAATCGATCCATCCTTCGTGATTACGCATCACCTGACGCTCGACGACGGGCCGCAAAGCTATGCCACTTTCAATGAGAAGAAAGACGGCTACATCAAGGTGGTGATGAAGCCCTGACAAGCCAGGGCGAACAGCCTACCGCGTCACTTCGAAAACCGTCCAGGGCCGCGAGTCCATATCGCGCAAATATTCCTTCTCCCAGGCCATTTTCGGATGCGCCCGCAGATGCTCCGTTGCGTGAAAATTCAGCCCGCAGGCATGTCCCGCAGCGGCGCTGAAAGACATCCTCTCGATCGTCGCCGCGTCCGCAATCTTATTCTGCACGGCGCCCGCCGTCCCGTACTTCGGCTGCCACGATCCCATGCCTCTCGGAGAGAGATCCACATGCCCGCACAGCGTGCGCTCGCTCGGCCCGGTCTTCCCGGTGAATGTGTCGACATGGTCGGCCAGAAAACGCTTTCCCGAATCCACGTCGATCTTGCCCTTGTTTTCCCGCATCAACTGTTCCCACCGGATGTGACGCGCGTTGGCGCTGCTGCCCTTGTCTCCCATTTTGAAATCCGTCTCTTCGCGCGCGAGCTTCGTATCGATCGGGAAGTTCGATCCCACAAAATAGCCGTCTTTCGTGCGCTGCAAATTCACGTTGCGCAACCCTAGCTCCAGGCTCGCCACTTCGTTGGTTTTGCGATCGGCCACCAGCCAGTCGTTCGCGTATCCCCCGTTGTTTCCCTCTTTCATGATGCGGGCGAAATCGTCGATTGACGACGAATACTGCATCGCTTTTCGCGCACGCGCGAACTCGGGGATGCCGTTCGAGTCCCATCCCGAAAACCCGGTGATGGTCGTCTCCGTGATTGCGATTCCCGCCGCATTCACGCCGAAATCGTCGCCGCTATGGATAAATCCCGGAAATCCATCCATCATGAAACGGTTCCCTTGCGCGGGCGCGATGTCGAAGACTATCGTCCACCGCTCGCCATCCAGATAATTCGTCCAGTTATTGTGGCCGATGACGACCTTGCCGTCCTTCGTATAACTGCCCGTGGCGGCGAATGCGCTGCAATGCTCCGGAGCCGTAACCGTGGCCGGAGATTTAATCCCGCGCCGCTTGTTGAATTGCTTCACGTAATAAGACCACTCGAGCGAAGCGTTGAGCGCCGTCACGTCCCAAACATCCAGCTTGATTCCCTTCGCGTTCAAGCCTTGCGAAATGCCTTGCAGCTCCTCGCGATACTCCGGCTCGATATGAGGCCACAACACGTTCTTCGCGGAATCGCGAAAGAACTCCCATTTCTTATGTGTGTCGTGAGTCAACTCGAGCGCCGTGACCTTCTGCCCTTCGAGGATCTCCGGGGCCAGTAAATAACCGTGCTGAAATCCAATCTCGGCGGGCGATCCTTCGAGATGCACGAACGTCCATCCGTTTTGATCCGGCTTGCGGAACGAATTTTTCAAGCGCGGATCGGTCTGGGGCTCGCCGGCGCCGAAAATCAGGAGGGCGCCGCAAAATGAAAGGGTTAACAAGAGGTCTACACGACGCATCGTCTTATGATTGTAGCTGCGAAATGGCGAAGAAGCTGACGGCTCACGTGAAAGCCGCGGGTTGAGCGTCGAAATTGAGTCCAAAGGTTTTGGACAGGGTGCTGGCCGCGATCCCGCGCGTTGCGAACGACAATCTGCTGATCGGTTTCGATACCGCGGACGACGCCGGCGTGTATCGACTGACATCCGATCTGGCGCTGGTCCAGACCGTCGATTTTTTCACGCCGATTGTCGACGATCCGTACACATTCGGCGCGATCGCGGCCGCGAATTCGTTGAGCGACATCTATGCCATGGGAGGCAAGCCGGTCACGGCGCTTTCGATTCTGGCGTATCCGGCGAAGGGCGATTGGGACGACCTGGAAGCGATCCTCAAAGGCGGCGCGGAGAAGATTCACGAGGCGGGGTGCGTGATCGCCGGCGGCCACAGTATCGCGGACGACGAGATCAAATTCGGATATGCGATCACCGGCACGGTTCACCCGGATCGCATCATGGCCAATTCCGGCGCGCGCGCGGGAGACGTTCTCGTGCTTACGAAAAGGATTGGTACGGGCGTGGTCGCGACGGCCGCCAAGCGCGGCATGGCGGCTGAACGCGACGTACGGTCCGCGATCGTTTCGATGCTGGCGCTGAATCGCGAGGCTTGCGAGAAGATGATCGAGTGCGAAGCGCATGGGTGCACCGACGTGACCGGCTTCGGACTACTGGGCCATGCGCGCGAGATGGCGATCGCGAGCGCGGTGACGCTCGAAATCGACGCGGAAAACGTGCGTTTCCTGCCCGGCGCGGTCGACTACGCCCGGCAGGATGCGATACCGGGAGGTCTCAACAACAACCGGGAATTCGTTTCATCGTGCGTGGAGATAGGGAACAAGCTACCCGCCGAAATCGTAAGTCTGCTCTACGATCCGCAAACTTCGGGCGGCCTGCTGATCGCGCTTCCCGAAAGCGGGGCGGAGAAGATGGAGAGGGAACAGCCGGGGGCCTACCGCATCGGCCGCGTGGCAGTTCGCGGGGATAAACCCATTCGGGTGATGGGAGGAATTTGACAACCGGCGACCCACTCGGCGATCCAATTATCGTCGCGCTGGATCTCGATTCCGCAGGACAGGCGCGCGCCCTCGTCGCCGCCCTGGGCCCGTACATCCATTTCTACAAAATCGGCATGGAACTTTATGCCGCCGCGGGCATGCCGTTCGCGCGCGAACTCATCGCCCAAGGCCATGACGTTTTCCTCGATATGAAGTTCTACGATATCGGCGAAACCGTCAAGCGCGCGGTCGCTCAGGTGGCCCAAACCGGAATCCGCTTCCTCACGGTCCATGGTAGCGACGCGGTCATGCGCGCCGCCGTGGAAGGACGCGGCAACTCCGCGCTGAAGCTTCTGGCAGTCACGGTCCTCACGAGTTTCGACCAGCGGGATCTCGCCGATCTTGGATATGAGTGCCCCATTGGCGACCTGGTCGCGCTCCGCGCCCGCAAAGCCATGGCGGCGGGAATGGACGGGCTGGTCGCTTCGCCGCTCGAGGCTGCCGCAATTCGGAAAATCACCGGGCCGGATGCGTTGCTCGTTACTCCGGGGGTTCGCTCGCCCGGGGCCGGAGCGGGGGATCAGAAGCGCATAGCCACTCCCGCCCAAGCGCTTCGCGACGGCGCGGACTATCTCGTCATCGGGCGTCAAGTCACGCGCGCGCCCGATCCGGTCCGAGCCGTCCGCGCGCTTCGCGAAGAAATCGCCGCGCGATGAGCGTCGAGCACCTCATCGCGCAGTACAGCTACATCATGATTTTCGGGCTGTTGATGCTAGGCATTGTCGGCCCGCTGATCCCGGACGAAACCATCCTCGTGTTCGCCGGGATTCTGGTGCACAAAGGGCAAATGCAGTTCGTCCCGGTAGTCCTCGCCGCCTACGCGGGCAGTGTCTGCGGGATCACGCTCAGCTATACCCTGGGCCGCACCGGCGTGCTGCTCTTGATGCACAAGTTCCGCCCATTACGGAATTTTGGGGCAAAGCATCTCGCGCAAGTTCATGACTGGTTCGAGCGGTTCGGCCGCTGGACGTTGTTCTTCGGCTACTTTATCGCCGGAGTTCGCCATGTCACCGCCGTCGTTGCCGGAACTTCCAAAATGAGCGTTCCCGTGTTCGCGTTGTACGCGTATACAGGCGGCTTGGCATGGGTGATCTGCTTCGTTTCGATCGGCTATTTTGTGGGCGACGAGTGGTCGCGCGTTTCGCGCCAGGTGGATCGCGGCGTGCTCATCGGCGCCATCGCGATCGCCGCCGCGATCGCGCTGTGGTTCCATCTCCGCCGCAAGCGGAACGCCCGGATACGTTAGCCCGAAACCGTACATTTCTACTTTGCCTTGACGGACTGGGCGGGGCCGTTGACAACCCCAAACCCGTCCGCTATAGTTGCTGAAAATACTGGTTTGCCAGTAGGTTGCTGTCACCGCACTTAACTCTTTTCCCCCAATTGTGCCTAAGATGAATCAGCGACCCTCGAAGCACCGCGGAGCGTAGACGATGGCCGAAAACCAGAATCTCGGAGAGCCCGATTCTTCCGCGCCGCTCGACCCGGAAGAATACGAACACCTGCTCGACGATTACACCCACTTCGTGCCTCCAGCGGCAAACGAAGTTCTCCCGGGCAAAGTGCTGAAGGTCACGCCGAAGGAAGTGATCGTCGACTTCGGCTCGAAGTCCGAAGGTCTCGTACCCATCGAGCAGTTCCAGTCGCATTCGGGTGAAGTGTCCGTGAAGGAAGGCGATGTGATCGACGTGATGATCGATCATGGCGGCGAGCCGGTCGAGGGCTACGTTCTGCTCTCCCACAAAAAGGCCTCCCGCCTGCGCATCTGGGACGATCTTGAGAAGGCTTATGAACAGCAGCTCATCGTCTCGGGACACGTCCTCGGGCGCGTGAAAGGCGGAATTTCGGTGGACGTCGGCATTGAAGCGTTCATGCCGGGCTCGCAGATCGATACGCGTCCCGCGCGCAATCTCGACCAGTTTACCGGCCAGGACATCCCGGTCAAAATTATCAAGATCAACCGCCGTCGCGGAAACGTGGTGGTATCGCGCAAACTGGCGATCGAGCAGCAAACCGCCGAGCGCAAGGCCATCACGCTGCAGCAGCTTCAGGAAGGTTCGATCGTTACCGGGGTGATCAAGAACCTGACCGAGTACGGCGCGTTCGTCGATCTCGGCGGACTGGATGGCCTGCTTCACGTGACCGATATGTCCTATGGGCGCGTCGCGCATCCCTCCGAAGTGGTTCACGTCGGCGATGAGGTTACCGTTCAGGTTCTGAAATACGATCCAAACAAGGAGCGCGTGTCGCTCGGGATGAAGCAGCTCATTCCGGACCCATGGGAGAACATCGCCGAGCGTTATCCGGTGAGCACGCGCGTTGTCGGCCGCGTGGTCAGCGTGGCGGATTATGGCGCGTTCGTCGAGCTGGAGCCGGGGGTGGAGGGCCTGATTCACGTCAGCGAGATGACGTGGTCCCGGCGCATGAAACATCCGTCGAAGGTCGTAAAACCGGGCGACGAAGTCGAAACGGTCGTGCTTGAGGTCCATCCCAAGGACCGGCGCATTTCGCTCGGGCTTAAGCAGCTTGAGGCCAATCCCTGGACCACCATCGAAGACCGGTACAGCATCGGCTCCGTGGTCGAAGGCCGGGTTCGCAACATGACCGATTTCGGCGCGTTCATCGAGATCGAGGAAGGCATCGACGGCTTGGTGCACGTGTCCGATTTATCGTGGACCAAGCGGGTGCAGCATCCGTCCGAAGTGTTGCGGAAAGGCTCGATTGTGCAAGCCGTAATTCTGGGCATCGACGCGCAATCGAAGCGCTTGTCGCTCGGGATTAAACAATTGCAGCCGGATGCCTGGGAGACGTATTTCCAAGCTCACAACGTGAACGAAATCGTCCACGGCCGCGTGTGCCGGCTCGCGGGCTTCGGAGCGTTCGTGGAGTTGGCGGAAGGAGTGGAGGGTCTCTGCCATTTTTCCGAAGTGCCCGGCTATTCCGGTCGCAAATCCGATCCGGCGCCGCTCGCTATCGGCGAAGAATTCGATTTTAAGATCATCCGGATGAGTGAAGCGGAGAAGAAGATCGGCCTCAGCCTGAAGGCGGTCGGCGAGGACCAGGATAAGGCGCGACTCGACGACTATCAGCGGCAAGCGGCGGCAACCACTTCGAGCCTCGAAGAATTCATGACCGGCAAGCGGCGCGCGTGAAGCTCGCGATATCCATTAGGCCGGTTTTGGCTTCGCGGTCAAATAGTAGTGAACCGCGGGTGTTATGACCAGCGAAAGAAACATGGAAATCACAATGCCGCCAATGACGGCGATCGCGAGCGGCTGGAGCATTTGCGATCCCGATCCCAAAGCCAATGACAAGGGCAGCATCCCGGAGACGGCGGCCATCGCCGTCATCCCGATTGGTCTTAACCTCCTTCGCCCCGCCTGAATCATGGCATCCTCCGGCGTGAGCCCCGCCGCGCGAAAGGTTTGATCGGCGTCGAGCAGAAGGATGCCATTCTTGGACACGATACCCACCACCATGATCAGGCCCATGAACGACGATATGTTGAAAGTGGTTCCCGTCAATAACAGCGCCAGGAATACTCCGGACGTCGAGAGCACCGCGGAAGCCAGGATCGCGAGGGCCCGGACAGGTTCTTGAATTCAAAAAGAAGGACCAGGAAGACCAGCAGCAGTCCGATGGCCAGGACGAGCATCAAATCGCGAAAAGACTTCTGCTGAGTCTGATAGGTCCCCCCATACTCGACCCGGATCCGAGAAGGCAAATTGGCGGCCGCGACCGTCTTCTTCACGCTCGCTATCGCGGCGCCGAGGTTCGTGCCTTGCAGCCGAGCCGTGACGGCCACGTAGCGCTGCAGATTTTCCTGCCGGATCTCCGTCTGTCCTGAAACTCTGGTGATGCCGGTTAGGGATGCGAGCGTGGCGGTTGTCCCGGCGGCGCTATTCAATAGCGTGTTGTTCATGGCGTCGACGGAGGCGCGATTGGCTTCCGGGAAGCGGACTCGAATGGTGTACGAACGGCAGTTCACCACGAGAGGCGTCGCCGACGGCTCACCCAGAAGCAGCGCGTTCGCATCCGTCTCCACCTCATCGGGCGTGAAGCCCGTCCGGGATGTCACCTCGGGTTTGATTTGATAAACCAGGGCGGGACCGCTGATGGTGTTTTCAATCCCATTGAGCACGTCAACCACGCCGCCGATCTTCTTGATCTTATCGCCGACAATGGGGGCCCAATGGTCCAGAAGGGCCGCGTCTTCCGAGAACAGTTTGATGTCGACAGGCTGCGGCGCGCTAGTCAGATCGCCGATCATGTCCTGCAATAGCTGCCCAAATTCCACATGGATACCGGGTTCCTGTTGCTCGATTTTCGAGCGCACTTCCCCAATCACCTGATCCGTGCTATGCCTGCGGTTGCTCTTGAGCTTTACGGAAATATCACCGCTGTTAGCCTCGGTGACAGCCGCCAATCCAAGCTGTAGTCCCGTGCGCCGGGCCGTGGTTTCCACGTCGGGGATCGACTGGATGATGGATACCACATGGCTGACCACTCGATCCGTCTCGGCCAGAGAACTACCGGCCGGCATGATGTAATCGATCACGAAACCGCCTTCATCCATGGGCGGCAAGAGATTGGAGCCCAGCGCCTGGTAACACAAATAAGACGCGACGATCAGAATAGCCGCAAAAGCGGTTAGCCACCAGCGGTGTTCCAGCACCAGCTTCAGGAGCTTCTCGTAGGCGCCGATGATCCGTCCCATGAGTCCCGTGGGATGTTCGGCCGCCATGAGACGCTGGACCTCCGTTTTCTTGTCGTCCCCCTGGCTTGCAACTTTCTTGGGAGGCGTCTTGTCTTTGCGACGAACCAAGTACTGACTCAGATTCGGCGTCCAGGTCAGTGCGAGACCCAGCGAGGTCAGCAGAGCCGCCGCCATGGTAACCGCAAGAGCGCGAAAAAAGCTGCCGGTCACTCCCGTGATGGCGACCAGCGGCAGGAAGACTACAACGGGGGTAATCGTGGACCCAAACAAGGGGATCGTCAACTCATTTAAGGCGCTCTGGATGGCTTGTTGCCGATTCTCTCCCGCATCGCGGTGGATGACAATATTTTCGACCACGACAATGGCATCGTCGATCACTAATCCGACCGCGGCCGCCACGCCGCCGAGTGTCATCAGATTAAAGCTTTCACCCAGCAGCTTCATCGCTACGAAAGTAATCGCAACGGTCACCGGGATCACCAGGCCGGCGACGAGAGAACTGCCCCAATCCCGCAGAAACAAAATCAGGACAAGCGAGGCAAGCGCGATTCCAATCAGAATGGCATCGCGAACGCCGCTAATGGAAGAATTCACCGCTTCCGATTGATCGTAGAAAGTAGAAAAGTGCACGCCGGGCGGAATAGTCTTTCGCACCTGGTCCAATTCCGCGCGAACCCCATTGGCGACCGTGACCGTATTCGCGCCCGGCTGGCGGGTGACGTTGAGTAATATCGCCGGCTTTCCATTAGCGGTCACCACTGTATAGACCGGCTTTACCGATGCGCTAACCTCCGCGACATCGCCAATATGCACCGGCACTCCGCCGCTCGTTTTCTTGATCACGATGCGGGCGAGTTGCACCGGATCGTGCACTTGGCCGTCGACCAGATCGAGCACAAGGTGGTGCTCGCTGACGATGAGACCGGGTGAATCGACGACATTGGTCCGCTGAATCGCGCTGAGAATCTCGGGAACGGTGGTTGAGGCGCGAATCAGCTTCGCCGGGTCGGGCTTGACCTGGTATTCCGGCTCTTGCCCTCCTTGAACCGTGAGCGTCGCCACGCCAATCACACGATTCAGCCGCGGCTTTAGTTGGTATGTCGCAAGCTCCCAGAGCTGGGCGGGCGTCATGGTATCCGATGTCATGCTAAGGCCCAGAATCGGGAAACTTGCAAACGTGAGACGATGGGCCGCGATCTTCACCGTCGTGGGCAGCGTCCCCTGAACCGTCGCGATGGCTGAATCGACGCGCTGCAAGGTCTGAAACATATCCACCTTCCAGTCGAAGAACAGATCGATTTCAGCCGTTCCCCTGCTTGTGATGGAACGAACTTCTTGAAGGCCGGGTACGCTATTGATGGCTTCCTCCACCGGCCGCGTGATACTGACCAGCATTTGATCGATGGGCATTACTCCGTTGTCCACCGCGATCAACACACGAGGGAAATTGGTGGACGGGAATACAGCGGTCGGTATTCGGAAGGCTTCATAGACGCCCAATACAGCCAGAGTCAGAATAAGCGCGATAAGGGGCTTCGAATAGTCGACAAACCAGTATGACGGCTGCTGGGCTTTTTCCTCTTTCTTATCGGGACTCGCGACTTCCATGCCGGATCTCAGGATTGCGCGCCGGAGGCAACGGGAACGGTCTTGACTTTCGTTTTGTCGGGTAGTCCGTACGCGCCCGTCGCGATGACTTCCTCACCCGGATTCAAGCCGCCGAGTATCTGCAAATTCCCGTTCTCTTCAATGCCGGTCGTGACTTTCCGGCGGTAAGCTCGCGACCCGGATCCGACCACCATAATCGAAGTGGTCCCGTCCGATGCGGTGAGTATGGAGGAAGAAGGGATGACGAGTGCATCGGGCACCACCTTCGCGACAATCGACACATCCCAACTCGTGCCCGGCTGAAGACGAGTACCGGGATTCGAAGCCTCCAGCCAGATTTCCACCGTGGTGCTATTTGGATCGAGTGCCGGGCTAAACACGGTGACCGTTGCGGGAACCCCGTTATTCAAGCCTGGGACGTGGAGAGTCGCCTTGTCTCCGAGTCTTAGGAGAGCGGCCTTTGGCTGCGGTACGTGCAGCCGCACGGTGACTTTCGAGACATCCATCACGATTATCAGGGGTGTCCCCGCGGCGGCCATTTCTCCCGGGTAAACGCTGCGATCGGCCACCACTCCGTCGATGGGGCTGCGCAGATGCGTGTAGTTCAGTTGAGCGCTCGCCGCAAGGTATTGGCCGCGAACCGATTCCAATTGGCCCTCGGCGGCATGTGTTTGCTCGGCCGCGCCCCAAGATCGCAAATTTTCCAACTGCTTTTTCGCGATCTGGAATTGACTCTTCGCCGCCGTGAGTGTTACTTCCGCCTGATCCAACTGCTTGCGAGCTAGCGCCCGCTGCTGGTAGAGCCACAGGTTACTGTCATAAAGCTTCTGCTGCGCGTTCAGACTGGATTGGGCGTTCTCAAGGTCCAGTTCCGTTTTTTGTATCTGTTGAGGGAGAGTCGTGTTTATGGTAGCCGCGTAGTTAGCCCGTGCTTTATCGAAGAGTCCCTCGGAGGCAGTGGCGGTCGCGGCGAGATCCTTATTTTCCAGCACGGCGAGCAGTTGCCCTCGATGCACGCGATCTCCGCGGCTCACGTAAAAAGTGCGAACCGGCGCACTGATCTTAGGAGAAATGGAAGCCTGATGAAGCGGATAGAGCGCGCCGGCGGCGGTAACGATTTCAGCGATGGTTTGAAGCTTAGCCAACGTGGTATGAACCGTGACGACTGGCGGCGGAGCCGGCGGGGGCGGCGCACTGCCGCACGCCGAGAGGAAAATTGATGCGACCGCGCTCATGCTCCTCCATTCCATAAAGTTACATGCTCCCCGTAAGCGTCTGCAGTTTCGCCAGCGCCACGTGGAAACGGGCGAGGCCATCGTCATAGGCGTTGCGAGCCAGGGATAAAGCATCCTCCGCCGTCACCACCTCCAACGCGGTCGCGTCGCCGGCTTGGTAGCGGAGTAGTGTCAGCCTGATATTTTCAGCGGCAAAATCTTGCGAACGTTCGAAAGAGGCCACTTGGGCCCGTGCCGTTTCAGCCTCCTGGAAAAACGCCCGCAGATTGGCCCGCAATTGACGTTGCGTGGCGCTTAGACCCGTTTGAGCCTCCCGGCCGCGAAACTCGGCCTGGCGAATCTTACTACACGTGGCCCCCCAATTCCAGACCGGAATATCGAGGGTAATGTCGCCGGCATAGCCCAAATTCTGTCGATGGGGGACCAAGAAGTTCGGCAGATTGCTTCGGTTCACACCAGCCGTGGGATAGTTGGTGCGCGCGGCAAACTGGTTGGCATCGAAACCGTAATAGAAAGTGAGTGCCAGCGAGGGTAAATATGCGTACTTGGCCACGGAGATCGCGGACCGTGCCTCTCTTAGGCTTGCTTGCGCGGCCCGCATTTCCGGGTTTTGGACGAACGCTTGGGCCTGCACTTCACTCCAAGCGGAAAGAGCCTGCAAATCCGAGAGATCGTCGACGATCGTAAAATCTTCATCGAAGTCCGCGGATAACAGAACGCTCAGCGTCAGCCGCGCCTGCTCGCCGACAAGCTTGCTATTTTCCGAATCCCGCTCGCGCTGCTCGACTTGCAGTTGAGCCTTGACCACGTCGACATGAGAAACATCCCCCGCCTGCTCCTGTTTCTGCGTGAGATCCAGGAAATCCCCGGCTTCGTGTAGCGCGCGATCCGCATTGGCAACCTTTCGCTCAGCCGCGGCAACGTTATAGTAATCCTGCACGACCGTTACAACAAGGCCGCGCGCGGCAATCTCTTTTTGAGCGGCCGCGACCGCCGCCGCCGCGAGCCGGTATTCCCCCCGCCTTACGAGTGAGAAGAGATTTTGACGCACGACGGCCTGTTCGTTATACACATGCACGCCATCGTTCGCGACGAAAACTCCGGATGGAGTGCCGTTCCCTTGGGTATAAAGGAATTGATTGAGCGCGTTCACCGTGGGAAGTTCAGCCGCTCTAGCCTGACGTATTCCCTCGCGAGCTATGGCGGCGTTCGCAACGGCCGTCTGAAACTGTTGGCTATAGCTGCGGGCTCGCCGAAGTACCTCCCGCAGATCGATGACAACAGGTTTCGGAGGCGGCGCTTGTTGCGCCGCCGCGCGACTGCACGACATAAATATCGCGGCAAATGCTACATTCCACTTTCCAGCCATCGCTACGCACCAGCCGCAATTCCTACTGATTAGCCGGTACTTTATACATCTCGATGATCTCGATTTCTTCACCTGTAGGCTTGACGGCCTTGACCGGCGCCTTACGCATCTCCGCGGCATTCGAGTCCTGTTCCGAAGCGATCGGCTTGTTATAGGAACTCATATCCGAGCGCGTGGAAAGCACGGGTTCCTTATTCGTCTTGGCTAAGTCCATGGCCTTGTCATGCGGATAAACAAAACGTTCGCCGAAACGGGCGCCCGGATAGAACCATGTCAGAACGGTATCTTCAAGCTGAGTCTAATCGGCATTATAGATTTCGACAATGTGTCTGTCGGCTTGCGAATCCATCAGCTTGAAAATGTATGTCCCCGCCGGAAGCACTTTCCCGGGAACTTCGATTGGCTCACTAAAAGTCAGCTTGGTCTTGTGGTTCCACAAATCGGCTTTGAGCGTGGGTACAAGCATGACGCCGAATAAGCCGGCGCACGCGATCGATGTCTTTAACCCGTTCATTTCACTTTCTCTTTTTAGCGCGATCTCGCGCTTCAACTATCTGATTGATACCCACGCAATACCGATTCACGACTCAGGCCAGTTTGCGCCGATCCGCCTCGCGCAATGTGCGGCGCTTCACGCCAGCCGCGGGACGCCGTGCCCAAATGTATCCGGAGGAGCCAGCTTGCGGCGCACGGGTCCGGGCGTCATATCGCGCTCGACGGAGTTGAAGACCGATTCGCCGCGCGAGATCAAGTAATCGGCCGTGCGGGCCGCCAGCGCTTGCACCGTCAGGCCCGGGTTGGCCGATCCTTGCGTGGGCATGATGCTGCCATCGCAAATAAATAAGTTGGCGATATCGTGCGTGCGGCCGAACCCGTCGACCACCGAAGTAGCCGGATCGTTCCCCATGCGCGCCGCTCCCACCAAATGCGCGAAACGCGACTCCTGGGCAAGATCCCGGCCGCCCGCCGCTTCCATCACCTCAATCAATTTCCCTTTGCCGAAGGCGATCATCTTGTTGTCGTTATCGTGCAGGTTGAACGTGACCTTCGCCACGGGAATGCCCCATTGATCTTTCTCTTCGGCCAATTCCACGCGATTGTCTTCATGCGGCAGCAGCTCGCCGATCAATGCAATGGCGGCCCAATGGTTGTAATCCATCATCACGCGGCGCATTCCCCACCCCCACGCGCCTTTTGCCACCATCATTTCCTTCGCGAAGGAAATAGGGAGCGGCGATACGCTCTGAATGCCGAAGCCGCGGGCGAAATCCCGCCGCGGGTCCGTTTCATAGAACTCTTCCGTCATGCAGTTGGCCGGGGGCGCCTTGTACATGCGCACCAGTTCCTCGAAGCGGGCCAACGCCACGTTTCCCGCTTGCGCCATCAGGTAACGGCCGAGGACGCCGCTGGAATTCGCCAAGCCATTTTCAAAACTGGGACAAGCCGAGTTCAACAGGAGACGAGGCGTTTCGATGGAATAACCCGCGACGATAACGGCCTTGGCCTTTTGAAATTTTCGATTGCCGTCGCGGTCGAAATAGTGGACGCCGGTAACGCGCCGGTTCGCGCCCAGCTCAACGCGCGATACCATGCTATCCGCCCGTATCTCGGCGCCGTTCGCCATCGCATCCGGCACGTGCGTGATCAGCGTGGTGGCCTTGGCGCCCACCTTGCAGCCCTGGTGGCAAAATCCTCGATAGATGCAATGCGGACGGTCCCCTCGAGATCCTTCGAGAATCGCCACCGGACCTCCCGGGCACACGCGAATGCCTAGTTTGACGCAGCCGCGCATCATGATATCGGCCACGCCGCCGGTAGCATGGGGCGCGTAGGGGTACCCATGCGGATAGCCCCACGGAAACATGGCCGGGCCCGCAACCGGCATCTCGAGTTCCATCAACTCGTAGTACGGCTTGATGTCGTCGTAGGTAATGGGCCAATCTACTCCGACGCCGTCGAGCGAGTACGTGTGGAAGTCCGACGGATGCAGCCGCGGCGTGAACGCCGACCAGTGCACCGTGCTGCCGCCGACGCCCTTGCCGCAGTTGTTCGCTCCCAGCGCGAGCGGATGATTGCCGCCGGTAATTCGATGGTCGTTCCAATACAGCCGGTGCGAACCGGCTTCATCGCTGACCCAGTCGCGCTCCGAATCCCAGAACGGGCCGGCATCGAAACCGATCACGCGAAATCCGGCCCGCGCGAGCCGCTGCGCCAGCACGCCCCCGCCGCCGCCCACCCCTACAATGGCGTAGTCAACCTCCTCGCCCTCGCCAAAGCGTCGCATTGGGGTCGTCAGCTTTTGAATCGCCCCCAGCATGTGCGGCTCGCCTTCGGGCTTTTCGAATTTTCCGAATAGGGGCGATTTCAATGCGTGCCTACCTGGCCCGGAGAGGCGTAATGGCTCTCTTTCCCGCCTACGTGTTCATACACGTCCGAAACGCTGTCTTGCGGCGCGCTCCACTCGTATCGCTTCTCGTCGCGTTCCCAGGGCTCCGGCTGCCCGTGCTCCAGCCGCATGTACGCGCGCGGATACGCCGGCCCGCCATAGCCGATCTCATCCCAAGCCCACGGATGCGCATAGTAGGCTTCGACGCAATCCTTCACCAGAAGCAGCCAGAACCGGTCCAACGGCAAACGCTTCCAGGTGTCTTCGCCGGCGGCCGGCTTGGCGTCGTGCAGCGATTTCAGAATCAGCTCCTGCTCGCGCCAATCCAATTCGGAAAATTCCCGATCGTGCAGATGCCTGGCGATTTCCTGCACGGCGGCCAACCCGATCCGGTAGCTATCGCGGTCCGTCGGCATGTCTTCGTGGCGGTACCCGTCGCCGCGATTTTCGTAGAGCCGCTCATCGGTCCAGGGGACGATGGGGATCTGGTGCTGCGGGTCGCGGTCGTCTTGTGGAATAATGTGCCGGCCGATAGCCTCCATGAGCCGCGCTTCCTCCGACGTGAAAAAGCGAATCGGCGGGATATTATTTACACGGTCGAGAACCACCTCGCGGGTCTTCGCATCCCAGAAATCCTGCTGGCTTAAAGTGCTGTAACCGGGATAATAGCCGGGCTGGGCGGTGCGGTTCATCGTTTTTCTCTCCTCAGCAGGCTTGCCAGGATTCCTAGGAAACCGGCGGCGGCGAACAGCAGCGGCGCGAATACCGGCGGTCCGTACATTATGTTGTAGAGCGGCTTTTTCAATCCGCCGGGCCGGCGTAAAACCCCGCGCGCGTGATACCCGAAGCCGATTGCGCCATCGAGCATGGCGATCGCCGAAACCGCGGGCAAAACCGTGTGACCGACGCGTTCGCTTTTCACCGCGCCGGCGGCGGCGGCCATCAACATGGGCGCGATAACGATCGGCGTCCACTGAACCTTGTACTGGAAGTTATTCTTGTAGTGTGAGTACCCCGCCTCGAAGCCGCTGAAGAACGCCGACACGATGGTCGACACGGCCATGTGCTTCTGAAACCTGCCTTCCCGCAGGTCTTGCTCCCATCCGATTGAGTCGTGCCCGCCAGCGAGCAGTTTGGCCATGTGCCGCTGGCTAGCCGGGCGTGGAAGACGCTTGTCGCCGGGCTCGCCGCGCCGCAAAAAATAGGCGATCATGCCGAGATAAGCGCCGATCCCGAATAAGAGCGGCGCGAATATGGGAGGTCCCATGATCATGTTGACGATCGGTAAACGCCAGCCTCCCGGCTTGCGCTGAATGCCGCGAACGTGAAAATAGAACCCGATGAGGCAATCCGCGAGGGTTATCATCGAGACGGCGGGCAGAACCGTTCTCGCCGCGCGGCGGCTCCGGAACGCCCATACCCCCGCTCCCAGCAAAGTCCCGCTCAGAATCACCGGCGTATACATGATTCGGCGGCTATAGCTGCCGCGATAATGTTCATACGAAACCTCGAGGCCGCTCAGAACGCTCGACAGTCCCGCGAGCAAAGCCAGCCATCGCTGAAACCGCCCTTCCCGGATTTCGAGGCCGGCTTCATCCAACACGCGCTCCAGGTCCCACATGATTTTCATCCCGAAACGGAGCACGATTCCGGCCATTGTTTGCCTCACCCGGCGACCCTTCGTTGCATTCGTTACAGTCGGCGGCCGTCCTTCGGGGCAACCGGAGTTTGCAAAATCGCGCCGTTCACGAGATACTGAATTTCTCCCCTAATCGATTGAGTAGACCGAATTTACCAAGCTCGTTTAATAGGCCACGGGCGATCCAGGAGCCGCCTGAAAATGACGAAAGCCGATCTGATTGAAGAAGTGTCCCGCGTGGTCGAGATGACGCGGAAGGAATCCGAAGTTATCGTCGAGGCGATCTTCGATAGCATCGTGAAATCGTTGCGCGGCGGCGATAAAATCGAAATTCGCGGCTTCGGCAGCTTCCGTACGCGGCAGCGGCAGCCGCGCGTGGGGCGGAATCCAAAGACCGGGACGCGCGTCGAAGTGCCGGCCAAGACAATTCCCTACTTCAAGCCGAGCAAAGAGCTGAAAGATGTCGTCAACAGCTCGACGCCCCCGGCAGGCTTGGAGTCCGAATCCCCGCGAGCGGTCTGAAATCGGTTCACCCATTTGGATCGCCTTTGGAGTCCCTGGCGCTACAGCTTCATTTCTGAAGGACAGCCGCCTGGCGGATGCGTATTCTGCCGGATCGCGGCCGATAATACCGATTCCGCGCATTTCGTTCTGCGGCGCGCCCGGTTTAACTTCGTAATTCTCAACCTATATCCGTACACCAGCGGCCATTTGATGGTGGTGCCGTATGCGCACCTCGCGACCCTCGAAAACGCGCCGGAAGAGACGGCCGCCGAGATGTTCCAACTCACGCGCGAATCCGAGCGGCACTTGCGGACGGTCTACAAGCCGGAGGGCATAAACATCGGCATGAACGTGGGCGCGTGCGCGGGCGCTGGAATTGCAGGCCACATTCACATGCATGCGCTTCCACGCTGGTTGGGCGACGCCAATTTCATGAGCGTGATCGGCGAAACGCGCGTGCTTCCGGAGACGCTCGAAACCACCTACCGCAAACTGCTCGCGGCATTCGAAAATTCGGCCTGCCGTCCAGGTGCGGGAGAATAGGCTCATGCACGGCAAGACGGTTGCGATGCTGATTGCCGTTTTGATGCCGGCCCTGTTGTTGGGCCAGTACGGTTATCCGCGCGCGCGCCGCTCGGGATCGGCCAACCAAACCAAGAGCACGGGCGCGTATGGCGGCCCCGCGGTCACGTTCCACGGCAAGCTGAAAGAACTTACGAAGAGGGAAATCGTCATCGAAACGGAAGAGGACCAAGCCCTTTCCATCGGACGCTACCGCAAGACCAAATTCCTCAAGGACAATCGGGAGATCAAGCCCGCCGATATTCCGATGGGAGCTTCGCTCACCGTGGACGTTACGAAAGACGCGGACTTAAAGCCGCTCGCGGTGAACGTGTTCGTCGACCCGGTCAAGAACGCCGCGAATTAGCGCGATCCCGATCACTTTCCGCGGAAAAGGTACCCAAGCTCGACGATCAGGATTATCACAACCATCAGTTCCAGCACGAACGCTCTCCCCTGATGAAACCGGTCCATCATGAACTGGTACAGTTCGCCGACGGTATTCAGCTTGTCCTCCACCAGCTTGCGATAATCCGGCACGCCGATTCTTGCGGCCGCGAGGCGGTAAACGCGCGCGGAGAAGGTATCGCTAAGAAACTTGATCGAATTGTCGACGCGCTCGGTGAGTTCCCGAATTTCGAGCCGCATCGCGCTCAATCGCTCCGCCTCGCGAGCCATGCGCCAGCGCGCAAAGAACCCCGTCCCGCTACTGAGCGAGTCGTAGACGCGGTCGAGAAGCTGCGACAGCACGTGATCGTAGTGCCGGAATTCGAGCAGCTGCGAATTGGCGTACTCGAGCAACTGTATCGTCGGAGCGGCCCCGTCGGCCGTGTCGTACACCAGCGCCGCGCTCCAGCCGGCTACCAGCAGATCGTTCGGATAATACGACATTCTGGATTGCAGCACTTCCGACTGCTCGTCCGTCGACAACGGAATTGGCTCGCCTCGGACAATGCGGGCGATATCCGAACCGTAATTCGATATCAATTCTCCCACGCCGAGCGCCGCGCCACTTCCGCTTGTCATGGGCTGTATCTGAAAAATATAGTAGTCTTCGCTCAAGCGATATTCATAGGGCTTCACCAGCGGCGCCCCCACGCGCTTCCCCAATGCTTTGGCGATCTCCGCCGCGTGCCGTTCCATTTCCGGCGCGGCGATCCACGTTGCGGAGAAATTCACCAGATCGTCCCACTCAAAGTCGAAGCCCAATTCGAATTCAATGCTGACGACCCCGTAATCGTGGTAGTTCACCCGGCAATTCAGGCGCTCGCCGCTCTCGAGGAGTTGGGGCGGAAGAGTCTCCAAAACCGGGGGCCGCTCGAAGCGGACATACTCCGGAGCTAAGTGGCGGAAAGCCGGTTCGCGGCTGACTGGAGGCGATCCCAATATATTGCGCAGTTTTTCCAGAAGGATCTCTTCACAAAGATCGTAAAGAAATATGCTCTGAAAGAAACCCGATACCCTCACGCTGGATGGCCCCGCTCAATCGACTTTGCGATCGAAGGTTCCGACCTTGCGCGCCGGGTCAAACATTAACATTACCGCTTCGCTCCGAACGCCCGATGTTTCACACGACCGCTCGATTGAGAACAATCCGGCCATTCGCGCACTCCTGTGCTTCATAAGGAGTGTTCTCATGGATGAACGCGAGCGCCGCAAGGCAATCGATCTTACCCTTTCCCAATTAGATAAGCAGTTTGGCAAAGGTTCCGTATTGCGCCTGGGCTCGGGAAGCGTTGTCCCCGTGTCCGTGATCTCGTCGGGATCCATTTCAATCGACACGGCTCTCGGAGTCGGAGGCTTTCCACGCGGCCGCGTGGTTGAGATTTACGGGCCGGAATCGTCCGGCAAGACCACCATTACCTTGCAGGTCATTGCCGAAGCTCAACGCGCGGGAGGGGTGGCCGCGTTTATCGACGCGGAGCACGCGCTCGATCCCGCATACGCGCGCAAGCTGGGCGTCGATATCGACAATCTTCTGGTCTCGCAGCCCGACACCGGAGAGCAGGCGCTCGAAATTGCCGGCGCGCTGATCGCGTCCGGCGCCATCGACGTGGTGGTGGTCGATTCCGTCGCCGCGCTGGTTCCGAAAGCCGAGCTCGATGGCGAAATGGGCGACAGCCACATGGGTCTCCATGCCCGGTTGATGTCCCAGGCCCTTCGCAAACTCACGGGAGCGGTTTCGAAGACGAATACGTGCCTGATCTTCATCAATCAGATTCGCGAGAAGATTGGCGTCATGTTTGGGAATCCCGAAACAACCACCGGCGGCCGCGCGCTGAAGTTCTACTGCTCCGTGCGGGCGGAAATTCGCCGCACGGGCGCCATCAAGGACGGCGACGTCGTCATCGGCAATCGCACGCGCGTGAAGATCGTGAAAAATAAAGTTGCATCGCCGTTCCGCGAAGCCGAGTTCGATATTCTTTACGGCGAAGGCACGTCGCGCGCGGGCGATCTTCTCGATACGGGCGTGCAGCGGAACCTGGTCGAGAAAAGCGGATCGTGGTTCAGTTACAAGGGCGAGCGAATCGGGCAGGGGCGGGATAACGCGCGCAATTATTTGAAGGAGCACCCGGACGTAATGGGCCGCCTCGATGGTGAACTCAGAAGCCTGTTGAAATTAACGCCCGTTTTGGAGATGCCGCCGCAGTCGCCGGGACCGTCCGGCCTCTTTGCAACCGCATAAATGAAGGTCTAAACAGCCATGGGCCGCCAAAATATGCGGAAAACCTAGGCTTTTTGCATGTTTTACCTTTACATCTCACGTGGCGTTCCGTATGATTGTAACGTTTCCACAACATTGGGATCGTTCGCGGACCTGATTTTACTGCCCTTTGGCGATGTGGATGCAAAAAAGAGGAGGCTTGATGCCCAATCAACGAATGACGCAGACGCAATTGACTAGATCGCTCGCCGAGGCGTGCGAGGTGCCCAACAAGACCGCCCGCCTGTTTCTGGACAACCTTGCCAGCACGGCGGTGAGCGAAGTAAAAAAGAACGGAGTTTTTGTGATGCCGGGACTCGGGCGGCTGGTCCGCGTCGAACGCAAAGCCCGCATGGGAAGAAATCCGGCGACTGGCGAATCGATCAAGATCGCGGCGAAGAAAGTGGTGAAGTTCCGCGTAGCGAAAGCGGCGAAAGATGCCATCGTCCCGCCCAAGAAAGCGAAGCCCTAAGCGGCTTTAAACGACCAGGTTCTGAAATTCAAAACCCCGCGGCGTTTGCGTTGCCCGCGGGGTTCATTTCTTTTAAGATGTACTCTCTCGGTCGAGAAGGCTCACCGCCCAACGCGCGGGCAATCCACGAAGCTTACGCCTGCTTCTTCTCTTCGACTTTCGGAGCCGCTTCTTCCTCTTTCAGCGATGTTTTAAAGCTGCGGATACCCTCGCCTAAACCCTTTGCGAGTTCCGGAATTTTCTTGCCGCCGAAAAGAAGAACGCCCACTCCGAGAATGACCAACAACTCGGGCATTCCAAGGCCACCAAGTCCTGCTAAGTTCATAAGGCCTCCTCTACTCAATTCTAGGGATACGCGGGGAGGGAGTCAAGTTGAGCTCAAATACCGCGTTAGTCCCAGTTCATCGCCAAATGCACAAAACTCCGCACCGGCGCGCCCGTGGGGCCTTTGGCCATGTACGGCTTGGCTTCATCCAGCCACGCGATACCCGCGATGTCGAGATGCACCCAGGGCGTGGGGTCGGCAAATTCCTTGAGGAACATCGCCGCGGTGATCGCGCCGCCTTGCCGGGTTCCGATATTCTGCAAATCCGCGTAAACGTTCTTGAGCTGCTCTTTGTATTCCTCATCCATCGGCATCGCCCACATCTTCTCGCCTTCGGCTTTCGATGCGTTCAACCACCGCTGCTGCAGCTCTTCGTTGTTGGCGAAAACGCCGGCGTTGATTGTTCCCAGGGCGACGACAATCGCGCCGGTCAGCGTCGCCGCATCCACCAGGTGAGTGCACCCGATCGTCTTGGCGTACGTCAGCGCGTCGGCCAGGATCATGCGGCCTTCGGCATCCGTATTCATCACTTCGACAGTCTTGCCGGAGAGAGTTGTCACAATGTCGCCAGGGCGCTGGGCGCGGCTCCCCGGCATGTTTTCGACCGCGGGGATCAGCGCGGTTACCGCAATGCGCGGCTTCAATTGAGCGATCGCCCGCATGGCCCCGATCGCCGCGGCGCCGCCCGCCATGTCATATTTCATCTTCTCCATGCCTTCGGCCGGCTTGATCGAGATGCCGCCGGTGTCGAAGGTAACGCCCTTCCCCACCAGTCCCAAGTGCACGCAATCGAGCGGCTCTCGCGCGGGCTTGTAGCGTAGGACGATCGTCGCCGGCGCTTCGGCGCTCCCCATCGCCACCGCCAGCAGCGCGCCCATGCCGAGCTGCTTCATGCGGTCCCGATCGAGAATCTCGCACTCCAGCCCCTCCTCGAAAGCCATATGCCGCGCGCGTTCGGCCAAAGCGGAAGGACCCAGAAGATTGGGCGGAGCATTCGCCAGATCCCGGGCGAAATTCTGCGCTTCCGCCATCGTCCGCCCTCGGTCCACTGCAGCCTGGAGTCCCGCCGCATCCCCTTCCACCGAAATCGTGAAACTTTCGATGCGCTTCGAATCCGACTTGTCGCTCTTCAAGTAATCGGGGTCGAAATTTCCGAGGATCGCCCCTTCGACGGCCGCCGAAACGAACTCTGGAGCGGCATGCGCTTGGTCGAGCGAAAGCGCGACGCGCCGAACGGATTTCGCTTTCAGATGGCGCACCGCCGCCCCGGCAAGCTTTCGCAGCTCGTGAGAATTGAACCCGTCCGGCTTTCCCGCCCCAACCAGTAATATCCTGGTAGCCGCGAAGCCCGGCGTCTGGTGAAGAAGCGTCATTTCCAGGGATTTTCCGGTGATCTCTCCCGCTTCATACAGATGCGGAACAAAATCGGGTCGCGGGACGCCTTCAAAGCCTATAAGGACTAACGCGTCCGTCTCCAGCCGCGATGCTTCCGCCTGCTCAAGTGTAATTTGCATGTATCAACTTTGCCGGGCTTTGCTGTTCCGTACGGCCGTACGCGCTTCCGCGTCGGCCGTTTTCGCCCGCTCCGTTTCGCGTTTGTCGTGCATTTTCTTGCCTTTGGCAATCGCGAATTCAACTTTTACGCGACCGTGCTTTAAATAGATCCTGATGGGAATCAGCGAGAGCCCCTTCTCCCGCGTGGCGCCCAGCAGCTTATCGATTTCCTTTCGATGCAGCAGCATTTTGCGGCTGCGAATGGGGGCATGATTGGAGATATTGCCATGCGAGTACTCGCTGATGTGGGCGTTCATCAACCACGCCTCGTTGCGGTCGATCATGGCGTAGCTTTCCCGAAGCTGAATCTTTCCGGCCCGGGCCGCCTTCACCTCGGTACCGGTCAAAACCAGCCCCGCCTCATACTTATCCAACAGAAAGTAGTTATGGCCGGCTTGGCGATTCTCACCCAGGATCTTGAAATCGTAATTTTTATCGGCCAACTGCGATGCTCTTTCCGCGATTGAACCTAAACGAAGGCAGTTCGATGTGCGTCAACACTTTAGATGATAAGCCAGCACGCGCCGCTGCCGCTTGGCAGCCAAAGGCGCTTCCGTCCGATTCATGTTGTTGTCCTGATTGCATGCCTGCTGGCCGATTATCCCCCGCTCTCCGCCCGCACCCGGAAGGGCGACAAGTTTCTCGCCGAGGGCCGCGCCGCGGAGGTCCGCAAAGATTGGGATAAGGCGCTCGATTTCGACGAGAAAGCCCTGAGCGAAGATCCGACCGATGCCGCCTATCAGCTCGAAACGCGCCGCGTGCGGTTCGAATCCGCAAACTTCCACGTCAAGAATGGCCAGAAAATCCGAACCCAGGGCAAGCTGACCGAAGCGTTGCTGGAATTTCAAAAAGCCTACGAAATCGATCCGTCGTTGGAGGTTGCCCAGCAAGAGGTTCAGCGTACTCGAACCATGATCGAGCGGGAACGCAAAAAAGCGGCTCAACCGAAAACGCCGGGGGATGGGCAAGCCGCCGCGGAAAGTCCCGAAGAGCGGGGGCTTACGCCGCACGAACTGGCGAAAAAAGAAGAGAACGAGAAGTTCGAGAGCATGCTGCCCGTGCCCGAATTGCGGCCTCTCAATCCGCAGCCGATGAATCTCAAAATGAACAATCAGAAGCCCAAGATTCTTTTTGAGACCGTGGGCAAGATGGCTGGCATTAACGTCCTGTTCGACCCGGAATACGACAGTTCGCCCGGCAAGAATCAATCGATCGATCTCAACGGCTCGACCCTGGAACAGGCTCTCGATTACCTGTCCGTCGTCACGAAATCCTTCTGGAAGCCGCTATCGCCAAACACGATATTCGTCACGGTCGATAACCCGACCAAGCGCCGCGAATATTCCGAGCAGGTGGTCAAGATTTTTTACTTAACGAATGTGACGTCTCCCCAGGAGCTGCAGGAAATCATAACCGCGCTGCGAACCGCCGTTGCAATTCAAAAGATCTTTCAATTCGCTTCGCAGAATGCCTTGATTATCCGCGCCGAAACGGATCAGATGGCGCTCGCCGAGAAAATCATCGCCGACCTCGACAAGCCGCGCTCGGAAGTCGTCGTCGACGTGATGGTGATGGAGGTCAGCCGGACGCACACCCGGAACCTTGCGGCGGCTTTCGCCTCCGGCGGGATTAACTCGAGTATCATCTTCACCCCGCGCAACAGCATTCTGGGCCCCGTGACCGCCGCCACGAACACCGGTACAAGCACTACCGGCACCACTTCATCCGGTAGTAACGCGGTGGTCCCCAGTCTGGGAACGACCAGCGGCACAACGGGAACGAGCGCGGGAACCACCGCCGGATCGCCCATCCTCCTTCCCAACCTGAAGCGAATTTCGACCGCCGATTACTCTTTGACCAACGTCCCCGGAGCGTTTCTCGAAGCGTTATTGAAAGATAGCGGCACGCGCGTATTGCAGGCCCCTCAAGTCCGCGCGGTGGACAACCAGAAGGGGATTATCAAGCTGGGCGATAAGGTCCCCACGGCCACGGGAAGCTTTGGCGGATTCGGCGGCGTGGGCAATGTGGGAATCAGCTCGCTGCCGACCACGCAGTTCACGTTCCTCGACGTCGGCGTGAACCTCGAGATCACGCCGCACGTGCACGACGCCAATGAGGTTTCGCTGCACCTCGATATCGATATCTCGCAAGTCAAGGATCACATCGATCTCGGGGGCATTTCACAGCCCATTATCGGCCAGCGGCGGTTGACTCTCGATGTACGCATGAAGGATGGGGAGGTAAACGTACTAGGCGGATTGATCCAGCAACAGGACAGCAAGACCACCACGGGATTGCCCGGATTGTCGAAAATTCCTGTTTTGGGGCGGCTATTCAGCCAGGAGCAGATTGAAAAGGACCAGAGCGAACTGCTGATCACCCTGATTCCCCATATTGTGCGTTCGCCCGAGATTACGGAGTTGAACACCAAGGGTGTGGCCGCTGGAAACGAGACGAACATCAAGCTGAATTACGCGCCGCGGAAACCGGAGCCGGGCGGCATGCCGGCCATTTCGGTTAATCCCCCGGCCGCGGCCGCGACGCCTCCGGCAACAACTCCCGCGACACCTACGGCGACACCCCCGGCGACACCCCCGGCAACGCCTCCGGCAACCGCCCCGCCCGCGCCGGGGACGCCGGTTTCCCCCGCGGTTGAGCCCCTGCGCGTGTTCTTCGCGCAACCGAGCATGGACGCGCCGCTCAGTTCCGCAATCACCGTCTCCCTGCAAGCCGAGGGCGTGACGGATCTCGCTTCGCTCCAGGCGCAGTTGAAGTTCGACCCCAAGATCCTGCGGATGAACAGCGTGACGGCCGGCGGTCTATTGCAACGCGATGGGCCGGCGCTCGAGCCGTCGAAGAACATTCTGAACGATTCGGGCGACGCGACGGTGAGCCTTGCGCGCGCTCCCGGGAAACCGGGGGTTGCCGGCTCGGGCGGGTTGATCGATATCGTATTTCAGGCCGTGGGGAAGGGGACGACGACGGTGACGATCCCCCAACTGACTCTAAAGAATTCCGCCGGCCAACCCATTGCAACGCCCGCGCCGGCTTTGACCGTCAATGTAAAGTAGATGCGCTTTTCCGGTAAAAATTCGCGATCGGGGATGACGCTGGTCGAGCTCATCGTCGCTTTCACCATCATGCTGCTGCTCACCACCATGGCCGTTCCGCTCGCGCGCTCCAAGGTCCGGCGCAATCGCGAACGCGAATACCGCATTGCCCTGGACGAAATACGCAAGGCCATCGACAAGTTCAAGGATGCGGTGGACTTGGGCAAGATTCCGATGCCGAAAATTGAAAGCAACGGTTATCCCGAAACGCTCGAATCCCTGGTCGAAGGCGTGAAGGGCGCGGGCCCGCAAGCCGACACCAAAGTGAAATTCCTCCGCCACATCCCCAAAGACCCGTTCACCAATTCGACCGATTGGGGCAAGCGCAGCATGCAGGACGACCCGAAATCCTCCGGCTGGGGCGGTCAAAACGTTTTCGACGTGTACACCAAGAGCAATGAAAAGGCGGCCGATGGCACCCCGTATTCGGAATGGTAGAAACGGTTTCACCCTCATCGAGCTGATGATCGTGATGGCGATTATCGTCATCCTGGTGTCGATCTCGATTCCGTACTACCAGAAGTCGATTCTGCGCGCCAAAGAGAGCGTCCTGCACAATAACTTGTTCACCGTCCGGACAGTGCTCGACGAATACACTTACGACAAGCAGAAGGCGCCGCAATCTCTTCAGGACCTGGTGAGCGAAGGCTATTTGCGCGAGGTTCCCCGGGACCCCATCGAAGGCAACAACACGTCGTGGAAAATAATCATGGAAGACGCCGGGCAAAGCGTCAATCAGAACGAGCCCGGAATATTCGACGTCCACAGCGGATCGGATAAAATGAGCCTGGATGGGACCCCGTATGCGGAATGGTAAACCGGTTTTCCTTCTACCCTTAATCTTCACGGCGATCTTTCCATTCACCGCAACCGCCCAAAACACCGCTCTTTATTGCAACGCCAGCGCGGTCCCGGCGCTTGTCCGCACGGAAGGCCTGGCCGAACGCCTCGGCGATATTCTTCTGCAATGCAGCGGCGGAACTCCGGGCGCGGCCAGCACGACCAACCTCACGATCTTCCTCGCGGCGAACGTCACGAATCGCATTTCGGCCGCGAATGTTCCCGATATCGGCGTTACGGTCGATACCGGCTCGGGACCCGTGCCCGCCAACGCTTCGATTCAGCTTGCGGGCGCAAATGCGATTTCGATCGACGCTCTAACCTTTACCGTCCCCGCTTCGAAGGCGGTGAACATCCGCATTAGCAATATTCGCGCGAGCGTCAGCCAGCTTGGCCTGGCGGCGCAATTGCCGGTCATTGCCAACCTCGCGTCCAACGGTTTCAATTTCACCACGCCCGTGCTGACGCTGGGCTTTCTCAATCGCGGATTGTTGTCGATCGGCGCCACTACCTCGATTCGATGCACGGGGTCCGCGCTGCCGGCCACGACCGATCTTCCCAGCCTTTTCGCCGCCGGCACGCGCTTTGTGTCGACGCGCGTCACCGAAGGATACGCCCAAGCTTTCACTCCGAAAGATCCTTTTTCCGATACGGGCACGCGAATTTTGGTGAGCTACACCGGTTTTCCAACTGGCGCTCGGTTATTTATCCCCGACGTAATTGCGGGATCGAGCGCGCTCCAGCCCACCGCCGGCGGCGACTTGGGCGCGCCCCAAACGGGCGGAGCGTATGCGCCGTCTGCTGCGGGATCGTTGCTGCTGGCCCGCGTAAGCGGGGCGGACGCGCGCGGCGCCGGAGGCACGCCGGTCTATATGCCCGCAAGTCCGGGTTCGGGCGCGGTTGCTTTCACTTCCGCGAGCGAAGTGCCGCTCGCCAATGGCGCGGGAGCGGCGGTTTACGAAGTCGTCGACGCGAATCCTTACGCTCGGGAGGGCGCGCAATTTCCGACGTTCCTGGGGCTCGGGCCGCAGTCGAGCGCAAATCCGGTTACCGCGACGGAAACGGTGTCCTTCGCTCCGGTTTCGACAGTTGCGGTTGCCTCCGCATCCGAGCCCGTGCCACGCTACCTCGCGACCCCGCCTCCATCCGATTGCGGCGCGGTGGGCGATTGCGGCGCGAATTATTTTCCGAGCCTGCAGGTGGACGCCGCGTCGCTTCAGTTCGCCGCCGTTTCCGGCGGAGCGGCCCAGATCCAATTCGTTCCATTCCGCAACCAGGGCGGCGGCGTGCTGCAGTTCGCGGATTCTATTTTTTTTTACCAGTCCGGCGCGGGCTGGTTGTCCGTCGATCCGCCATCTGGCGCGGCGCCGGCAACGCTGCGCGCGGTGGCGAATCCGTCGAAGTTGCCCCCTGGAACTTATCGGGCGGCGATCTTGCTCGATGGCGGGCCGATCGCCGGGAGCCGTAGCATCCCGGTGACGTTTAGCGTGAGCGCGGCGCCGATTACACCCCCGGTCGCCCCTCCAACATCCGTTCCACCGTCTGCGCCGCCGATCGCGGTATCGAGCGTGACGAATGCGGCATCGTTACAGGCTGGGCCGCTCGTGGCAGGGTCGCTCGGGACCGTCAAAGGCGGTAATTTTAGCGGAAAAACGCTTGCGGTCGCGTTTGACGGGATACCGGCAACGGTGCTTTACAGCAGTGCCACGCAGATCAACTTCCAACTTCCCGATGCGCTGATAGGCAAGACCTCGGCGCAGTTGGTGATCACGGTGGATGGGGTGAGCAGCGCGGCCCAGACTGTCGCCCTGGCTCCCGTCGCCCCGGCGATTTTCAGCGGAGGGATCTTGAATCAGGACAGCAGCGTCAACTCCCGGACCGGCCCAGCCACGCCTGGGAGCATTCTGCAGATTTTCGCGACGGGATTAATTTCCCCGGACGGAACGGGTGTCGTGGCGGTGAAATTTCCCGATCGCGACAGTTCCATTCCGCTGTATGCCGGGGCTGCGCCGGGGATTCCGGGCGTCCAACAGGTGAATGTGGCCATTCCGGCGGATTTGGCGGGACCCCCGACATCCGAGATAAAGGTGTGCTCGGGCGACGCGTGCAGTTCGCCCATCGCGATCTACTTGCAGTAAGCCGTTACTTCGTCTTGGTTGGCGTTTTCTTATGCAGGCTGGCGGAGCCCGAGCCGCCGTTGGTCAAGCCCTCGAAACCGGGAGCTTCAACATACTTCCAGCCGTGGCCTTCGTTCCAAGGGCCTCGGACGTCCGTTTCGCCCTGATCCCCGGTACCCGTCGAATCGTTGAAATACTCGTCGACTAGCCCGGGGGTGGGCGGAATCTTTCCGATGGAAAGCGCCGGTTTGCCCATGCTTTCCAGAGCCAGCATGAACGCTTTCATGTGCGTAATCTCGCGCGTCATCAAAAACTGAAGCGCGTCCTTCGTTCCCGGGTCGTCGCAGAAATCGATTAGCCGTTCGTAAACGATCTTGGCGCGCGCTTCCGCCGCGATGTTGCTCCGTAGATCGACATCCAACTCGCCGGTGACCTTCAGGTAGTCCGCGGTCCAGGCATTGCCCATCGAATTACACAGAGTCACGCCGCCGCCGCCCGCGATCGCGACGAGCGGGTCGGCTTCCGCCGCTTCCTTCGACTTCTTCATCGGCTTCAAGTGCATGCGGGCCAGCGTTCCAACGATCTCGAGATGGCTCAACTCTTCCGTCCCGATATCCATCAAAAGGTCTTTCCGGTCCGGATCGGTGCAGTTCAGGCCCTGGATGGAATATTGCATGGCCGCCGCTAGTTCGCCGTTCGCGCCGCCGAATTGCTCCAAAAGCATATTGCCAAAGCGTGGATCCGGGGTTCCAACGTTGACGGTATACATTAACTTTTTAAGGTGATGATACATACGGTAGTCCTTTGTTAGAGTTTGACTTCCGTACAACCAAGCACTTTGCGGCCCACAGTGCGATCAGGCCGGAACTTTCACTTCCACCCGAGCATGCATTTCGGGAACTATCCGGCCCTGGGGACTCAAGGCGGCTTGTAGGTTCGCCAGTTGATGGGAAAAACTCGCGACGCTCTCAACGGTGAGATTCGCTTCGGCGGGCAGAGGCATCCCGGCTTGCGGCTTTTCCGTATTCTGCAATCCCTTCCAGACGGCGCTCATCTCGTAAACATCCCGCAATGCAGTTCCACGTTGTTTTCTCCAGCCGCTTCTTCGATTGGAGACAGCGGCGAACACCATCAGCCCGATCATGCCCGCCGAGCAGGTGTAAATCGGTGTCATTGAATCCATATTGCCTAATTAGTCGGCGGAAAAGCAAATAATCTTTAGGTTAATGAGTTAGAAAGGCAGGCGGGAACGCATCCAATGAAAGAGAATATAGGTGTCGAGTGCCAAAGATATGTGTTTTGTGTAGTATAGATCGTATTCGAGCCAAGCGAGCGAATTCAGTTCCGATCCGTTAAGTCCAGTCTGGATGCGGCTCCAACCGGTAATTCCGGGCTTAACCGTATGCCTTTGGTTGTAAAACGGGAGGTATTCCGTTAATATGCGAACGAATTCCGGCCGTTCCGGCCGCGGCCCGACCAACGCCATTTCGCCGCGTACGACATTGAACAGATAGGGCAAATTCTCAAGATGCGTGCGCCGCAGCCAGGAGCCCAAGGAGGTCAACTGCAAATCGGGGCCTAGTACGCGGAAACTGCTGAGCCTAAAACGCAATCCGTTGAAGCCAATTCGCTCCTGGGTCGCCAGCACCCGGCCCCGCGAACCCGCTTTTATCGCGATTCCGATCGCAATGAACAGCGGGAGGCAAATGGCGATACTCAAGATGGCGATCAGGTTGGTATAAATGGATTGCAGCGCCACGCTGCCCGGCCGCGATCGCAATTCGTTATCGAAAATGATTTGCGACGGCCGGAATTCCCGGGAGCACACGCGCCCGCATATCTCTTCGTAGGTGGTGGCCGCTTCTTCCACGTCGATGCCGCCGGCGCTTATCTCGAGCAGCGCCTTAATGGGCAGCCGGTTTCGCCAATCGGCCATTCCAACGACGATACGGCGCGGCTTGAACTCATCCACGATCCGCTTTATGGAGGAAGCCGGCCCCAGTACGGCGCCCCCCGCCAAAAGCGAACCCGGTTCGCGATCGTCGTCGATGTATCCGGCCACGCTCATGCCAAGTTCCGGGCGGGCCAGGATTTGGGCGGCAATCTCCCGAACCACATCGCCCGTTCCCAGGAAAACCACCTTCTGCGTTCCGAAGAGCCTCCAAACGTAAACGCTGTAGAACATGCGCCACAAAAGTAACGCAGCCAGGCAACACGCGGTGCCGGCGATCATCACAAGGCGGGGAAGGCGGAGGCCTTCGCCCAGGTAGCCGAGCAGGCCTTGCACGATGAGCGCGATGCCGAAAACATTGCACAGCTGCAACACCAACGATTTGCGGGAGGCGAGGCGTCCTTTCGTGTATAGCTGGTTGAAGTACAGTCCGAACAGAATACTCACGGTCACCAGCAGGATCCGGAGCAGGCCGTTGTCGTTCAGCAGGTATTGCGACGCGCGCGCGCGGAAATAGGCGAGGCAACTGAACAGATAGCAGGAATAAATGAGAACAAATTCGGATCCCAACAGCGCGGAGAGCCGCGACGGAAGAAAATGTTTAAATAACCGCACGCGCGCCCCAGCCCATTAGCGTTGGTCTAGCTGGCGCGACTGGGATTGGCAAGCCCCGATTCCGGCAGGATCGAAGAGTGGGACTGGGCCCGATCGCGCGCCTCTATTTCGCGGATTTTGGACGCAAGCGCGCCGTGCAACGTATCGACGAATGGACCGGCCATGGTCGCGAGGACGCCCGATTGGAAGCTTCTGGTGAAGTCGATGTAATCGGTGGCCGAGAGCGGAATCCGTAATTCCCAACTTTCGTGAGGCCCGGCTTGCGAGGGCGGTTGAATGAGGCTCTTCGCGATATTCTGCGCCATGGTTTGCGGCGTGTGGTAGATTTGACCGGCCGCCTGCATTCGCACGCAGCGGAAACCGAAAGTCCCGCAGCCGTTTTGGATCGTTTTCCAGCAATCGTCCAGGTTGCGGGAATCCGCAATAGCCTTCTCGAAACTTTGAAGGTCCAGGCGGGCGTTCAAGGTGCGCTGAAAATCCCCCTTGAATAAAAGACTTCCAGCGACACGAAACTCGGCGTAGCCCAGGTACTGGATTCCTACCCAGGAGACCCCGCAAAAAAGAACAAGAATCAGCCCCGAAAGATGATTACTGCGGACCACGCTTTGCGAAAGCGAGAAGATCGCGGTCAGGCCACAAAGCCCATAAAGGATAACGACCGCCCGGCGAGGGGTCAGGCCGCGGTCGAGGAGACGGTGGTGGATGTGGCCGCGGTCGGCGCCAAAAATAGGCTGTCTTCTAAGCCCGCGGCGCAAGATCGCGAGGCATACATCGAGCAACGGGATCGAAAGCGCCATCAGCGGCGCGGTCATCCCCAACAGCGTGGCCGACTTTTGCGTCCAGATAATTCCGTAACAACCCAGTAGAAATCCAAGCGTTAAACTTCCGGAATCGCCCAAAAAGATGGTCGCCGGATTGAAGTTGTAGCAAAGAAATCCGAGAAGGCAACCCGCGAGCGGAAGAGTCGCCAACGCCAGCGGCATGTTGTCGTGCAGCAGCGCGGCGACAAATATCGTGAGCGTGGCGAACATCCCGGCGCCGGCGGCCAAACCGTCCATTCCATCCACCAAATTAAACGCGTTGGTGCAGACCAGCAGCCAGAGCAACGTAACCGGCGCGCTCCACCAATCTTGCGTCGAGAAGCCGGCTAGATTCTCGATTCTTACTCCGGACCAGTAAGCCAAACCCGCCGCGGCGATCTGCCCGGCCAGTTTTTGCCACGGTTTCAGCCCCAAAAGGTCGTCCACCACGCCGACCGCGAAGATCAGGCCGGCAGCCGGTAGAAGCCTCCAAACAAGCGAGAGCTGTTGCGAGATCAGTTCCCGGGTTCCGGATGGCACTAGAAAGAAACATGCCACGTAAGAGCAGGCGATCGCCATGCCGCCGACGCGGGGAATGGGGTCTTTATGGAGCTTGCGCTCCTGGTCGGGCTCGTCGACCACGCCATAGGAATGAAAGACATCGCGGAATATCGGCGTGAGGATCAGCGCGAGACCGAATGAAACGAGGCTCAACCAGACGAGAGGTGGCATTAATAAGCGGACACACCGCCGCTCACTCGATTATAAGGAGAAAACATGTTCGAGCCAACCCGAAAGTAAAGAAATTAGAGTATTTAGATACTGTTCCCGGATTGGTAATATGAAAACGGTTTAACAAATGGAGCCTTTCCGCGGGGTGGATTACCTCCTGATCGACACGTCGTTCAGCGAGCAGGAACTGATGGTGCGTCAAACCGCCCGGCGGTTCGTCGAAGAGCGGGTGTTGCCGCGGATTCGGGAGTGTTTCCGGCTGGGAACCTTCCCCTCCGAACTGATTCCCGAAATGGGCGCGCTGGGATTCCTGGGAGCGAACCTCGACGGCTACGGATGCGCCGGAATGAGCAACGTGGAGTATGGGTTGATCATGCAGGAGCTCGAGCGCGGCGATTCCGGCATCCGCAGTTTCGCCTCGGTCCAAGGAGCGCTGGTGATGTACCCCATCCTGACATTCGGCTCCGGCGAGCAAAAAACGCGATGGCTGCCCCTCCTTCAAACGGGTGAAGCCACGGGTTGCTTCGGACTGACGGAGCCCGGGTTCGGATCGAACCCCGCCGGAATGCGAACCACTGCCGTGAAAGACGGCGGCGATTGGGTGCTGAATGGGGAAAAAACCTGGATCACCAATGGCGGCGTGGCGGATATTGCGCTGGCGTGGGCACGCTCCGACGACGGAATCCGCGGCTTCCTGATCGAGAAAGGCACTCCAGGCTTTACCACGTCGGATATTCACGGGAAGTGGTCGATGCGGGCGTCGATAACTTCGAGTCTCGCGTTTTCGGATTGCCGCGTGCCGGCTTCCGCCATGCTGCCCGGCGCAAAGGGGCTGAAAGGACCGCTCGCGTGTCTTTCCCAGGCGAGATACGGGATTGGCTGGGGCGTGATCGGGGCGGCCATGGATTGCTACGAAACCGCGCGCCGGTACAGCATCCTGCGGACTCAATTCGATGGCCGGCCGATCGCCTCGCATCAACTTGTGCAGGAAAAACTCGCGTCGGCGATCACCGAGATAACCAAAGCTCAACTGCTCGCGCTGCATTGCGGGCGGTTGAAAGACGCGGGCAAACTCGAACCCGCGCACATCTCCATGCTGAAGAGGAACAACGCCGCGATCGCACTCGATACGGCGCGGTTGAGCCGCGACCTGCTGGGCGCCAACGGGATTACGGACGAGTATCCTATAATGCGGCATCTATGCAATCTCGAAACCGTTAAAACCTATGAGGGGACCGACCACATTCACGCCCTCGTTATCGGTGAACGAGTCACCGGCGTTCCCGCCTATCGATAATTCCACCCAAGCCTCTTCCCTTACTTATGCGCTCACCATCTTTCTAAGCGCATTTCTGCTATTTCAGATTCAGCCCCTGATCGCGAAGACGATCCTCCCCTGGTTCGGAGGCTCGGCCGCGGTCTGGGCTGCCTGCATGCTCTTTTTCCAGATTGCCCTGCTACTGGGCTATCTCTATTCACACTGGTCTATCGGCCATTTCACGCCGCGGCAACAGGCGATTGCGCATATTTCTCTGCTGGGTCTCAGCTTGCTCGCGCTGCCGGTTATCCCCAGCGCATGGTGGAAGCCGGTGGGCGCGGGAGAGCCGTTATTGCGCATTTGCGGCCTGCTCGCCGCGACGATCGGGCTGCCGTATCTGCTTCTCTCGGCGACCAGTCCGTTGCTGCAGGCTTGGTATTCCCGCGATGACCGGGGCATGCTGCCGTACCGGTTTTTCGCGTTGTCGAACGCGGGCTCCCTTTTGGGGCTTCTGAGCTATCCGGTGCTGGTGGAGCCGTACTTGACTACTCGGCAGCAGGCCTGGGTTTGGTCGGTTTGTTATTTGGCCTTTCTCGGATTCTGCGGCTGGACGGCGTTCGGGTCACGCGAGGGCCGAATTGCCGACCGGGCGGATTTTCGCCCAGCCCCGGCATGGACGCTGCGGCTCTTGTGGCTATCGCTCGCGGCCGCCGCGTCGGCGCTATTGCTCGCCATTACGAATCACATGTCGCAAAACGTGGCGGCCATCCCGTTTCTGTGGGTCCTGCCGCTTGCGCTGTATCTGCTTAGCTTCATTCTGTGCTTCGAAAGTTCCCGATGGTACCGGCGGCAAGTGTTTCTTGGGCTGTTCGCGGTTGCGATCGGGTCGATGGCGTACGCCATTGCGGATAAGGCGATCATCGGAGAGATCCGCGTCGCCATTCCTCTTTTCGCGGCGTGCCTTTTCGTGTGCTGCGTGGTGTGCCATGGAGAGCTTGCAAGGCTCAAACCCGCGCCCGGTCAACTGACCTCTTTCTACCTGATGTGCTCGCTCGGCGGCGCGGCCGGCGGCTTATTCGTCGCGTGGTTTGCCCCGAGCGTCTTCAACGCTCTTTACGAATTTCCCATCGCGATCGCCGCGTGCGCGCTGCTGATTCTGTATGTAACGCGGCGGCGCGACCCCATTTGGTTCGCCTGCGCGGCGCTCTCGTGCGTACTCGTCTTCTATTTAGCAAAAGGTTCGTACGACGTCGTCAAAGGCGCGCGCGTGCTCGCTCGCAATTTCTACGGCGTGTTACGGGTTAACGATTCGGCAGGCTCCGGGTCCGTCCCGCCAACCCGCCAACTCACCCACGGGACCATCAACCACGGCGAGCAGTTCCTGGAAGCTAAATCGCGCCGCCAGCCCACCACTTATTACGGATTCACTTCGGGCGTTGGCCTCGCGATTCGCGAGTTGCAAGGCGACGACCCGATGAACGTTGGCGTGGTCGGATTGGGAACGGGTACTCTCGCGTCGTATGGCCGGCCGGGCGATTATTACCACATCTATGAAATCAATCCCATCGTGCTTCAGATCGCGCGGCGCGATTTCTTCTTTCTGCACGATTGCCCCGCGCGCCTCGATATCGCTCTGGGCGACGCGCGGCTGTCGCTCGAACGCGAGCCGGACAGGCATTTCGATGTCTTGGCCATCGATGCGTTTTCGGGCGACTCCATTCCCGTCCACCTGCTCACGCGCGAAGCGTTCGCGCTTTATTGGCGGCATTTGAAACCGGAGGGCGTACTGGCGGTTCACGTATCCAACAAGTTTCTGGATCTGGCCCCGGTGGTGCAAATGGGAGCCAACAGCGTGGGCAAGCAAGCGCGCCTAGTGGATAACGACGAGTCTGAAAGCGAAGTGATCTTTTCCTCCGATTGGGTTCTGGTTACCAGCCGGCCGGGATTTTTCGACACCCCGCTGCTGCGGGGTCATGGCGCCGCAATCGCGGACCGGCCGGGACTGCGGCCATGGACGGACGACTATAGCAATCTATGGCAAATCTTGAAATAAAAGTCGCGTTTCTGTTGGCGCTCGGCGCGGTTTCGCTTCCAGCCCAGGATTTCGATTTGGGCTTCGATCTAATCGTTGCCGGCGGCCGCGTGGTGGACGGCATGGGGAACCCGTGGTATCGCGCCGACATCGGAATTCGCAACGGGCGCATTGCCGGGATCGGAAAGCTGGCCAATCGCAAGGCTCGCCGCACGATCCAGATCCGCGATCAAGTGGTCTCGCCGGGATTTATCGACATGATGGGCACGTCGAGCTTGCCGCTGCTCACCGATGCGGCGAGCGCGGAAAGCAAGCTGCGACAGGGAATCACGACCCTGCTCGCGGGCGAGGGCATGTCGGAAGCGCCTCGGGAAGGACGCACGTTCGCCGAATACTTCGCGCTGCTTGAGCGGAAGGGCATCGCCATGAACGCGATTCACAATGTCGGGGCGGCGCAAGTGCGGCTAGCCGTCATCGGCGAAAAGGACCAAGCGCCGACGCCGGCCCAAACGATCGAGATGAAGAATCTGGTTGCGCAAGCGATGAGCGACGGCGCCGTCGGCCTCTCGACCGCCCTGATCTACCCGCCCGGCACTTACGCCAAAACGGAAGAACTCGTCGAAATGGCAAAGATTGTCGGCCAGTATGGCGGAGTGTATATGAGCCACATGCGGAACGAGAGCAACCAGGTGCTCGACGCCATTCGCGAGACGATTCACATTGGCGAGGCGGCGGGCATCCCCTCGCACGTGTTCCACCTGAAGGCGGCGGGTGAAGAGAATTGGCCGTTGATCCAGGATGCGATCGCGCTGATTGAAAGCGCGCGACGGCGCGGTCTGGACGTTACCGCCGATATTTATCCCTACGTTCGCAACGGAATCGGGCTGAGCTCATTCATCAACCCCAGTTACTTTTCCGACGGCGCGAAGCCGTTTTTGAAGACGCTTTCCGACGCGAAAGTGCGCGCAAAGCTTCGGCGGGAGATTGAAACCACGTCGAATTGGGAGAACTGGTACCGTCACGTTGGCAAGAATTGGGACAACGTTCTGGTGGCCAGCGTCGCTAGTGTCGCGCCTGGCATCGACAAAAGTTACGAAGGCAAGTCGATCGCGCAAATCGCCGCCATGCGCAAGGAAGACGAGTGGAATACGTTTTTCGATCTGGTGCAGTCGGGCGAAGTGAACGTGAATCCCAAGAGCATGAACGAGGAACAGAAGCGCATCGCATTGCGCACGCCGTGGGTGAGCGTTTGCACCGATTCCGAGCCGCTGAACATTCGGACCGCGACCAACGCCCATCCGCGCGCTTTCGGCTCGTTCGTGCGAGTGCTGGCCAAGTACGTGCGCGATGAAAACGTAATCACCCTCGAGCAGGCGGTCCGGCAGATGAGTTCACTGCCCGCAAATTTCTTGCAGCTTTACGATCGCGGCCGGATCGCGCCGGGCATGGCCGCGGACTTGTTGGTGTTCGATCCGGAGAAGGTGCAAGACATGGCTACGTTTGAAAAGCCGCTTTCGTTTCCGACCGGGATGCCGTACGTGATCGTGAACGGTAAGGTCGAAATCGACAATGGGCGTTTTACCGGGGAGAGCGGGGGAATCGTATTGCGGCATCGTGGGATATAGTCGTATAATATGACCATGAACATGTCTATGAACACGGACCAGGTTAATATCGCCGAGGCGAAAACGCGGTTTTCCGAATTGGTGCAGAAGGCCATGCTCGGGGAGGAGGTAATTGTGGCCAAGGAAAATAAGCCCGTGGTGAAAATCGTGCCGATCAAGCCCGTGAAGCGGGAGCCAGGGACCGGGAAAGGCATCTGGATGGCGGCCGATTTCGACGCGCCGCTGGAAGATTTTCAAGATTACCGCTAATGGCGGTTCTTCTCGATACTCACGCCTTTCTTTGGTGGTGCGAGGATGCCAAGGATCTCTCTCGCGTCGCACGCCGGTCGATTGGGCGGGGAGAATGCTTTTTGAGTTTGGCGAGTATTTGGGAGATGGCGATCAAGGTGAGTTTGGGGAAGCTTAAGCTGCCGGGCGCGTTCGACCGCTACATCCCCGAGCAGATGGTGTTGAACGGCTTTTCACAGCTTGAAATCGGTTTCCGACATGCCGCGCGAACGGCCCATCTTCCGTGGCATCATCGCGATCCCTTCGACCGGGTGCTAATTGCGCAATCGCTCGAAAACGATTTGGGCGTTGTTTCGCGAGACCCGGTGTTCGAACGATACGGAGTGCGGAGAATCTGGTAGCTCCCGCATCAACGCGCGCCCGCTATCTTGAACACGCATGCCTGGCTCACCGGCAGCGTCTCCGGCACCTCGATCCGGATTTGCCGCCCGCTCGCTTTCCAGGCAACCGCCTCGCCCGTTTCAAGCAGCGTGATCTTCGCTCGCGCCGGCATTTCCAGATCGCTCAATTCGACGTACCGCACGGGGCGGCGCGGAATGATGGCGTACACCGCGTCGTCATTTGCCGTAAAAAACGCCTCCACGCGCGCGTTGCCCGGCGGCGGCGCGTCCACCATCCTGGCGATCTCATACTCCGAGCGGAACGTGCTCTCTTCGAGTTTCGGAACGCTCCCCGCGCTCCACTGGCGCGACTTGCGCCAAGCCCGGGTCCCATAAATCGACTCGCCATTCGGCTTTAGCCAGTCGCCCATCGCGGCCAGCCGGTCCTCCATGACGACCGGAATGCGCCCGTCCGCCGTCGGCCCGATATCGAGCAGCAGATTCCCTCCGCGGCTCACGATATCGATCAGCATCAGCACCAACTCCCGCTCCGTGCGATAGTCCTTCAGCGTCTCCATGCGGTTATATCCGTAGGAGAACCCCATGCCCCGGTTTTCCTCCCACGAATGGCTCGCCTGCTGCATGCCCGAAGTGTATTCGGTGGTGTAATACCCGCCGTGCTTGTGCCGCGTCTCCTTGCCCCAGCGGTCGTTCACGATCACGCTGTCGCCCACGGGCGATTCGTTATACAACCACGAGAGCAGTTCGGGCGCACGCCAGTCGGCGCTGGGCATCTCCCACTCGCCATCGGAAAAAATAATCGAAGGCTTCGCATGTGTCACCACATCCTTGAATTGCGGGAACACATGTTCGGCGACATAGCGTTTGCGATCCGCAAGCCAGAGCGGGTTGTACCATTCGTAGAGCGAATAGTAGATGCCCATGTTGAGGCCTTTCCGCCGCCCGGCTTCCGTCACATCGAGCAGAAGGTCGCGCTTGGGACCGATATCGACGCTGTTCCACGCCCTTCCCCAGGATTGATTCGCTTGCGCGCTGCGCCACAGCGCGAATCCTTCGTGATGCTTCGAAGTAAGAGCGACGTATTTCGCGCCGGACCGCGCGAATACGTCGGCCCACTTATCGGGATCGAAAAGCTCCGCGCGAAACATGGGCGCGAAATCCCGGTAGGGGAAATCGGCGCCATAAACACGCTTGTGAAATGCCCATGTGAGCGCACCTTTGTCCGCGGGGCTCTTGGCGTTTTTGCCTTCGGTGAGCGAATTCCAGTACCACTCGGCATAGGGATTCTGGTTCTTCACGTTGACGGCCGCGAACGCGGGAACGGAGTAGACGCCCCAGTGGATGAAAATCCCGAACTTGGCATCGGTGTACCACTGGGGGATCGGCCGCCGATCGATCGAATCCCAGGTAGGCTCGAAGCGGGCCGCCGCGGCACGATCCGCCAGCGCGAGCGGCAGGGACGCGCAAGTCCGGAGAAGATCTCTTCTCAACATGCCGGTTATACTATCAATTCCGTTTATACTGAGTGAAGCCGCCGAGAAACCATTGCCGGATTTAACACCGAAATTATCGAGTCTTCACCGTCGATTGCCGTCGGAGTCCTACTTTGGGCGGTGGCTCGGCCTCGCCTTTGCGTTGGCCGTGATTATCGGATTCTTGCTGATTCTGTTTAACCGGATTTGATCGAATCGGCGACAATCTTCCAAGCGCGTTGCACGTGTTCCCTGGTTGTGCCGATATTTCCGATGGCGAGACGAATCGCGAACCGGCCATTCAAGACGGTGTGCGAAAGAAACACTTCGCCGGTGGCGTTCACGCGGTCGAGCAGCGCCCGGTTTTCTTCATCCGTTCCGCGCAGGCGGAAGCAAACCGCCGACATTGGCGTGGGCGCGCAGATTTCGAACCGTTCGTCCGAGGCAATCCGCCGCGCCAGTTCCTGGGCCCAAAAGATGTGATCTCGAATGATCCGCGCGATTCCGTCGCGACCGTAATACCGCAAGATAAACCATAATTTCAGCGCGCGAAAGCGCCGTCCCAGCGGCACGCCATAGTCCATCAGATTCACGGCGCGCGGGTCTTCCGCGGTGCGCAGATACTCCGGGGTCAGGGAAAAGGCCCGCCGCAGAATGTCCGGTCGCCGGGTATACAGAATGCTGAGATCGAAGGGCGTGAACAGCCATTTGTGCGGGTTCACCACCAGCGAATCGGCGTGTTCCGCCCCCGCCAGGAAGTGCCGGTACTCGGGAACCACCGCCGCGGCGCCGCCATAGGCGGCATCGATATGCAGCCAGAGATTGTGCCGGCGCGCGATCTCCACAATGGCGGGGACGGGATCGACGCTCGTGGTCGAAGTGGTTCCCACGGTCGCAACCACGCAAAACGGGTGTTTCCCCGCACCCACGTCGGCATCGATGGCCTGCTCCAGCGACGGCGCGCGCATGCGGAATTCCGCATCCACGCCGATTTTGCGGATGTTCCTGCGCCCGATCCCGATCGCGATGGCCGACTTCTCAATCGACGAATGCGCTTGCTCCGAGCAATAAAGCGTAAGGCCCGGCGCGGCTCCGGTTTCCCGGAATTCCGGCGCGGCCAGCTCGCGCGCGGCGGCAATCGCATGCATGCTGGCGACCGAGGCCGTGTCGTAAACGATTCCGAAGAATTCGTCCGGCAAGCCGATCCATTGGCGCAGCCATGCGAGCGTGACGTGCTCCAACTCCGTCACGGCCGGCGACGTCTTCCACAACATCCCGTTCGCATTCAACGCGGCCGCCAGCATCTCGCCGAGCACGCCGGGGCCCGACGCGGATGTCGCGAAGTACGCCATGAATCCGGGATGATTCCAATGCGTCAGGGCCGGCACGATTTGCCGTTCGAAATCGGCGAGGATCGTCTCCATCGGTTCGCCCGACTCCGGTCCCTGGGCGGGCAAGGCATCGATCAGTTCGCCCGGCTTTACTGTCGAGAGCACCGGATATTTTTCGGGATCGTCGAGGTAATCGGCAATCCAGTCGGCCACTCGATGCGCGTTGCTTCGAAATTCCCGCATTATTTTGCGGCCACCGCCTTCTTGACCGAGATCAGCCACGATTTGAACCAGTTGTCAAATTCTTTAAGCGCCTCGGATTCTTTTTCCGGCAACGGAACCGCGAGCGGACCCGCTTCGACGCCGCGGATGGTGGTTGCGATCTTCACGCCTACGGGCGTGGGGAAGCGATCCAGCCATGCAATAAAATCCTGGAGCCGGCCTTCGAGCGCGGCGATTTTTTCAACGGAACCGTCGGCGATCGCGCGATCCAACGCGACGATCAATTCCGGAATGGCGCACGCGACGCCCGACACGACGCCGTCCGCCCCCGCTTGGCGGGCGCGCGTGAAGATTTTATCGTTCCCCACCAATACGGTGACGGGGGTTTGCGCCCGGAATGCGAGCAGTTCACTCATGTAATCGAAGTCGCCGCTCGAATCCTTGATGCCCGCGAATTTCCCCGTCGCGAGAAGGTCCCGCGCCGTTCCGATCGCGATTCCATTCGTGAAAAACGGGATGTTATAGAGCAGAATCGGAAGCCGATCGCGCAACTCCGCCGCGAACCGCAGATAGAATTCGGCGATTTGAAGCTGGTCGTAGCGAAAAAAATACGGCGGCATCAGCAGCAGGCCGGCGGCGCCCGACGAGACCGCCTCGAACGCCAACTCGATCGCGCCATCGAGAGTGGAATGCGATACGCCCGCGACGATCGGCACGCGGCTGCGTTTCACCGCCAGATGAATGAGCCGCGCGCGGTCGGCCGCCTTGAAATTGAGAAACTCGCCAGTCGAACCTAGCAGGCAGATCCCTTGCACGCCCGCTTTGGCGTGGAAGTCCACCAATTCCAGCATGGCGGCAAAATCGGGCTCATAGCCGTCTCCGCGATGCGGAGTTATAGCCGCCGCGTACACGCCGGAAAACTGGGGAGCGGACGACGCCATGAGGATTCCGGCTATATGCGGCGCGCTATTTCGTCAATGGCGTTAGCACCACGCTACGAAAATCGACCGGTCCATGATCGCCCTGCAGTACCAGCGGCCCCGGCTCGCTTTCGTTGGGATCCGTCGCTATCGCGGTGAGGCCCTCGATGGTTTGCTTATCGATCAGCTTGCGGTCGTTCAATACGACGCTCACCACGCGCCCGACCAGCCGGATATCCATGCTCTGCCACTCCCCGGCTTTCCCGCTTGCGTTCACGGGAGGCTTGATGCGGCTATACAACGCGCCGTTTCCGTGGAGGTTCGGCGGCTCGCCATAGTCTTCGAGAATCTGCACTTCGTAACGCCCGCGCAGCCCGATCCCGCTGTTGCTGTGCGTTCCGACGCGAAATTCGACGTGCAGCTTGAAATTCCAAAACGTCCGGTCCGACTCCAAATTGTTCGCGCCGCCGGTACTCGCGAGAATTCCGTCCAGCACCGTCCAGCCAAGCGCCTGCCCTTTGACGACCCCGTGCCATCCCGCCAAATCTTTGCGATCGAACATCTCGATGGGCTTGCCCTCGTGCCATGAGCCATCGTCTTTATCGCGGATCTCGGGCGCCCGCGCGCCGGTCCAGTTCAAAGTTTCGTCGCCCGAGTGCATCACGCCTTCAAGTTTGCCGCCCGAGAGCTTGGCGGTGTATTCGAGATGCACCGTTTTTTGCTTCTGTTTGCGGTCCGTCGAGAAATGCAGTTCGCCGTCCTGGACCGAGATATTCGGGATTTGATCCATGTTGCCGCCGGGAAAACCGACGAACCGCCCCGCGATGGCGGGCGTTCCCGCGCCGGTCACTTCGAGCCACCAAGCGCGGTTCTTCGATTCGTGAGGAACGACGATGTTCCATCTCCCGTTGAAATCGCTATCGGCGGCAAGGACGGAAATCGAAGCCAGAAGGGCGAGTACACAAAGGCGCATAAATGTTTCCTGCGGTTTAATCTATCAAATCGGGATCGGGCACTACGGGGCTAGCTGCGGCAAGACATAGGCGTAAATCACCACGATCAGCCCGATCACCGATGCCAGGAACACGCTATGCTTCAGCGTGAACCTGAACAAGCGGCCCTCTTCCCCGGCGCGCATCTCGGTCGCGGCGGATGCCACCGCCACGCTGGTCAGGCTGATCATTTTCCCCATCACGCCGCCCGCGGAATTCGACGACGCCATCAAAACCGGATTCATGTTCAGGCTGTTGGCCGTTACGACTTGCAAATTTCCAAACAACGCGTTCGCCGAAGTGTCGCTGCCGGTCAAAAATACGCCCAGCCAGCCGAGCAGCGCGCTAAAGAATGGGAACAACACGCCGGTCGCCGCGAAGGCCAGCCCAAGGGTCCCGGTTGCGCCCGAGTAGTTCATCAGAAACGCGAGGCCGAGCACCGTCGCGATGGTGAGTTCGGCGAAGAAGAGTTGGCGCACGGTGCCGGCCAGCACCCGTCCAAACGCCGTGAGGCTCATCCGCAGCACGAACGCGGAAAGAATGGCCGCCAGCAAACACGCCGTGCCGGCCGCCGATAGCCAGTTGAATTTGTACATCGCGGGGTAAAGGTTCGGCTTGGCGACGGCGGGCGGCATGCGCTGAATCAAATTGTGCAGGCCGGGCCACGGAAAATTGTAGGTCACCCGTTCGAGCTGTGCCTGCATCGGCTTATAGCCCCAGACCAATATCAGGATGACCAGCAGCGCGTACGGGGTCCACGCGAGCACCAGATCACGCGTCGGAATGATTTTGTGCACTGGCGAACTTTTCGTCTCGCCGGGCATGGTAAAGCTGTCCTTGGGCTTCCAAAACCGGAACAGAATCATGAGCGAGAAAATGGCCGCGAGCGAGGCGAGGATGTCGGTCAGTTCGGGTCCGACGAAATTGGATATAAGAAATTGCGTTCCGCCGAACGCAATGCCGCAGAGCGCGGCCGCGGGAAGGACGCCGCGCAGAGCGCTCCAGCCGCCCATCACCATCACCAGATACGCGGGGACAATCAGCGAAACCGGCGCGCAGATGCGGCCGACACCGGCGCTGAGGCGCGCCAGCGGCAGTCCCGTGATCCCCGCGAGCGTCGTGAGCGGAATCCCGATGGACCCGAACGCAACCGGCGCGGTATTTGCCAGCAGGCAGATTCCCGCGGCGTAAAACGGCGAAAAACCGAGGCCCGCCAACATGGCGGCGGCCACCGCCACGGGCGTTCCGAAACCGGCCGCGCCTTCGATAAACGCGCCGAATGCGAACGCAATCAATAGCGCTTGCAGCCGGCGGTCCGAAGTCAAATTGCCGACCGAATTTTTTACGACCTCGAATTTCCCGGTAGCGACCGTCACGTTGTACAAAAGAATCGCCGTGAAGACCACCCAGCCGATGGGAAACAATCCGAAGGCCGCGCCATAGAAAATCGACGCCGCCATCTTGCCCGGATGCATTCCGTAGACTCCCAGCGAAACCGCCGCCGCGGCAATCAATCCCGCGATGGCGGCCATCCAGGCGGGCTTGCGGACAACGCCCAGCATGACCAGCAATACAAAGATGGGAATCGCGGCGACTAGCGCCGAAAGGCCGAGACTTCCGGCGATAGGAGTGTAGTTATGCTGCCACATGGACGAGTGAAGATCATATCATTGCTCCGCATTGCTCCGCGTTGCTCCGCCTTGAGGCGCCCGCGCCACATCCGTATCGCTACAATTACCAACATAGGATGCCGAAGAGAGTCGCCGTGGTGGAAGATGAAGCCGAACTCGCCGCGCTCGTCGAATACAATTTGATTCGCAGCGGCTTTGAATCGCGCATTCTGCCGGGCGCCGGGAACACCCTCCAGGAGCTCGAAAGCTGGAAGCCCGACCTCATCGTCCTCGACGTAATGCTGCCGGAAGGCGACGGTTTCGATCTATGCCGCCGCATCCGCAAAACGGCGTCTTTTGCCCGCACGCCCATCCTGTTTCTGACCGCTCGTTCGGACGAAGTGGATCGCGTGCTCGGTCTCGAAATCGGCGGCGACGATTACATCACCAAGCCATTCAGCCCGCGCGAGCTGATGGCGCGCGTGAAGGCGCACCTCCGCCGGGGGGAACCGGACGTGGAACCGGAATCGGTCTCGATCGGCCCTTTCAAACTGGATCGCGCGGGGCGCCGGCTCTTCCTGAAAGACCGGGAATTAAACCTGACCTCCACTGAATTCCGGCTGCTCGATTTCTTCGTGACGCATCCCGGCCTGGCCTATAGCCGCGAGCAACTTTTAACTGAAGTGTGGGGCGAGCGGCATTATGTTACTCCTCGCACCGTGGACGTTCACGTCAGGCGCCTGCGGGAGCATATCGAGGCACAGCCGGACGATCCGCGTTTTTTGGTGACGGTCCGCGGATTCGGCTACCGCTTCGAGCCGCCGGCATCCCCGGAATGACGGGCATCGAAAAGAACTTCATTCAGAGTTTACGGTTTCGTAACCGTTCCGTAACGAAGTTCACGTAAGCTTGGAAATAACTCGTGACCAACATGAAAAAAATTGTCCTGATTGAAGACGACGCCGATCTTTACGCCCTGCTGCAATATAACCTCGAGAAGGAAGGTTTCCGCGCGACGGGATCGCAGACGGGAAAGGGGGCGCTGGAGCTTTGCCGGCGCGAGCGGCCCGATCTTATCCTGCTTGATATCATGCTGCCCGATTCCGACGGACTCGACATTTGCAAGGGGATTCGCAACGAACCGGAGCTGGCCGGCACGCCGGTCATCTTTCTGACCGCGCGCGCCTCGGAAACCGACCGGATCGTCGGCCTGGAGCTGGGCGCTAACGACTACATCGTAAAGCCGTTCTTCGTGCGTGAATTGATTGCGCGAATCAAGCTGCAGTTTCGCGCTCAGGCTCCGGCCGCTCGCGTTCTCAAGGCTGGCGGAATCGAGTTGGATCGCAGCAGCTTTCAGGTAAGGCTTCACGGGCAGCTACTCGCGCTCACCGCGACGGAGTTCAGGCTTCTGGAGTTCCTGATGAGCCACTCGGGCGTGGTGTTTAGCCGCGAACAGTTGCTCAACGCGGTCTGGGGCCAGGATCGCGCGATCACCGATCGCACGGTGGACGTTTACATCCTCCGGCTCCGGCAGAAGATCGAGAGCAACCCGGCAACCCCGGTATCCATCCACTCGGTGCGCGGCTTCGGATATTCCTTTCAAATCGAAGACGCGGTCGAGGAACGCAAGGCCGAAGTCGCCTGAAAACGGCGCCAAAACAGGCGGCGTCAACAATGTTACGCTGACCGGAAGTGGCTACCGACCTCATCGAGATCGATCCCGAACAACCTTCCCCCGAGGCCATTGAACGCGCTGCCGCCGCCGTGCGACGGGGCAAAGTGGTCGCGATTCCGACCGACGCGCTTTACACTTTGGTCGCCGATCCGTTCAACCTGCGCGCGGTGCAGCGCGTGTTTCAGGCCAAAGGCCGCGAGATCAACCGCGCGTTGCCGCTGCTGGTGAGCGACGCAATCATGGTGGAAGATCTGGCGAAGGAAGTGTCACGGCGATTCTTCCTGCTCGCGCGGAAATTCTGGCCCGGACCCCTGACGATTATCGTCGCCGCGTCGGCGAAGGTCCCTCTCAAAGTGACCGGCAACACCGGCCGGTTGGCGGCGCGGCAATCGCCGGCGAAGGTGGTCAACCTGATTATCGAACGCCTGAATCAGCCGTTGATCTCGACCAGCGCGAACCTATCGGGGTGTCCCACTTGCACCAGCGGGATTGAAGTTTTCGGCACGATGGACGGCCGCGTGGATCTGGTTCTCGATGGCGGTACATGCACGGGCGCCGGACCGAGCACGGTCGATATCACCGAACCGTTCTGGAAGATGATCAAGGCGGGCGCGATCACCGAGAAGGAGATCGCCGAGTGCCTGGAAACATAGAGGTTAGTTAGGCCATCCTGGGACTGATTCATAAAGAGAATCGGGGG
>JBPCKZ010000215.1:0-10498 GCA_051003795.1 Bryobacteraceae bacterium
ATCCCGATTGTATCCCCGGCGGATTTTTTGCGGGCACTCGGCAGTTGACGCACCATAACGCGGTACAATTCTTCTCTTCCACGCTATGAAGCTCATTTTCGCCGTCATGCTGCCGCCCCTCTGCGCGCTCGGGCAAACGAATCAAGCTATCGACGCGCGCCTTACCGCGATCGAAGCGGCCACGAAGTCCGCGCAAAGCGCCGGCGACAACGCCTGGATGCTCACGTGCGCGGCCCTTGTCCTCATGATGACCGGGCCGGGGCTCGCGCTGTTTTACGGGGGTCTGGTTCGCCGCAAGAACGTGCTCTCGACCATGATGCAGAGCTTCATCCTGATGGCCGTCGTCACCGTGATCTGGGCGGTCGCGGGCTACAGCCTCGTATTCGGAGAGGGCACGCCGGTGCTGGGCGGTCTCCGCCATCTGTTCCTCGACGGCGTCGGCTCCGCGCCCAACGCAAACTACGCCGCCACCATTCCGCAGCAGACGTTCATGATCTACCAGTTGATGTTCGCGATCATCACGCCGGCGCTGATCTCGGGTGCGTTCGCGGAGCGCATGAAGTTCAGCGCCATGCTGCTGTTCATGACGCTGTGGGTTTTCATCGTGTACTTCCCGATGGCGCATATGGTTTGGGGCAAGGGCGGATTGCTGAACGCGTATCTCGGCGGCGGAATTCCGACCTTCGATTTCGCCGGCGGCACGGTGGTGCACATCACGTCGGGCGTATCGGCGCTGGTCTGCGCGCTGTATTTGGGCAAGCGCCACGAGTATCCAAACGAAGGCATGCGCCCGCATAGCATCGTGTTGAGCGTTATCGGCGCGTGCCTGCTCTGGGTGGGCTGGTTCGGATTCAACGCGGGGAGCGCCCTGGCCGCGAACGGGCTTGCCACAAGCGCGTTCGTCGCGACCCACTTCGCCGCCGCGACAGGCGCCCTGGGATGGATGCTCACCGAATGGAGGCGGACCGGCAAGCCCAGCGTGCTCGGCGCGATCTCCGGCTGCGTGGCGGGCCTGGTCGCCATTACCCCCGCTTCGGGCTTCGTTAAACCCATGCCCGCGCTGCTCATCGGATTCCTCGCCGGCGTGGTTTGCTACTTTATGGTTACGAGCGTGAAGCGCAAATTCGGGTACGACGATACGCTCGACGCTTTCGGCGTGCACGGGGCGGGCGGCACTTTGGGCGCGATCCTTACCGGCGTTTTCGCGACCAGCGCCGTGAACGACGGCTTGAAAGATGCCGCGGGCAAAGCGATGCCGCTAGGATTGGTGGATGGCAACGCGCGGCAGGTATTCAATCAATTAATCGGCGTTGGGATCGCGTGGATCCTCGCAATTGTCGGCACCCTGATTGTGCTGAAAATTTGCGATGTGCTGATAGGCGCGCGGGTCGAACGCGACCAGGAGCGCGAGGGGCTTGACCTTTCCCTGCACGGGGAAGAAGGCTATTTCCTGGAATCGAATTAACTGGAAACGAAACGGAGCGCGCCATGAAAAAAATCGAAACTATTATCCAGCCGTTCAAGCTGGAAGACGTGAAAGAAGCGTTGAAGGCGATCGGGATCGACGGCATGACCATCACCGAAGCGCGCGGGCACGGCCGTCAAAAGGGCCATAAAGAGGTGTACCGCGGCCAGGAATATAATGTCGATCTGCTGCCCAAGGTCAAGCTGGAACTGGTGATCGCGGATAGCCGTCTCGAAGAGGTGATCCAGACGTTGACGGCCGCCGCCCGCACCGGAAAAATCGGCGACGGAAAGGTTTTCATCTCCGAAATCAGCGATGCCATCCGCATCCGGAACAACGATCGTGGAGAAGCGGCTCTATAGCGCGGAGCTGGAGCGCATCCGGGAAGAATTTCTCGCGACGGGGAACGCGGCGGCGGCGACCGTTGCGCTTGCCGCCCGCACGCAGTTGGTTGACGGGTTTGTAAGCGACGCTTATGCCGCCACTCTTAGCCCGTACCAAGGCGTGGCGCTGCTTTCGGTGGGAGGCTATGGCCGCCGCGAACTGTTTCCGTACTCGGATGTCGATCTGCTCTTCCTTGCCGCCGAAGAGAATCGCAAGAAGTTGAAAGAGCCGCTCTCGGTCCTGCTCCAGAGCTTGTGGGACGCGGGAATGCGCGTCAGCCAGTCCGTGCGCAGCGTGGAGGAGTGCGCGGAACTGCACGAGCACAATATCGAGCTCAATATCAGCCTGCTCGATCAATCGTTTCTCGCGGGCGATTCGGGCGAATACGCGCGATTTCGCGCGCAGCTCGCCAAGTTCATTCCGGCTCAACGGGACGACCTGAACCGCCACCTCTCGCGGGTCACGCGCGAACGCCAAAACAAATTTCAGGACACGCAATATCATCTTGAGCCGAACATCAAGGAAGCTCCAGGCGGCCTGCGGGATTATCAAGTGGTTTGCTGGGCCAACCAGCTTGCGGGAAAAGAGCGGGATGCGCATGAGTTGGCGGATTGCGCCCGCCGCCTGTTCGCCCTGCGATGCCATCTGCACTATTTATCGGGACGCGATAACAACGTTCTGACGTTCGAACTGCAGGAGCGGATCGCGGAGCATCTCGCGACGGATGCGGCCCGTTTGATGCGCGAATATTTCCGCGAGGCCGGGACCATGCGCCGCGCCTGCCTGCGGGTCCTCGACGGATTGGAAGCCAAGCGCAGCCCGTTATTCGCGCAATTCCGCGACCGGCTCTCGCGCCTTTCGAATTCGGATTTCACGGTGAGCCACGATCGCGTATTCTTCCGGACGCCCGCCCTGGCGGCGAGCGATCCCTCGCTCATGCTGCGGCTATTCGCGTTCATGGCCCGCCACGGGATCGAGCTCGCGTCCGATACGGAGCGGCGTATCGCGGCGAACCTGCCCGGGTTCGAACGATACTTTGAGCAGCCCCGCGCGATTTGGCCGCTATTGCATGAAATTCTTTCGCTGCCCAATTCCGACCGGGCGTTGCGAGCCATGCAGGAGACCTGCGTTTTACGCGCGATCTTCCCGGAAGCGCGCGAAATCGAGTGCCTGGTAATTCGCGATTTTTATCATCGATACACCGTCGATGAACATACGCTGGTTGCCATCCAGACCGTGGCGCGCTTGCGCGGCCAGCGCGGGAATGCGTTCGCGGACCTCGCGGCCGAACTCGAAGACCTCGGCCTCCTGCTCATCGCGCTGCTGTTTCACGACGTGGGTAAAGGATCCCCGGACGAAGGGCACGTGGATGCGTCGGTTCGCGTCGCGGGTCCGGCTCTCCGGCGCGTGGGAATGCCGGAGGAGACTTGGCGAACGGTCGAGTTCCTCATCGCGGCGCATTTGGAAATGTCGTCCGTGATGAACTCGCGCGATCTCTCCGATCCGGCCACGGCGGAGTATCTCGCCCAACGCGTGGGAACGGTTGAACGGCTGAAACTCTTAACGCTTCTCACGTATGCCGACATCAGCGCCGTGAATCCGGCGGCCATGACGCCCTGGCGCAGCGGGCTGCTGTGGCAACTCTACACGGCGGCGTACCGGGAACTGACGCGCGAGCTGGACACGCGGCGAATTCAGGCGAGCGCGGAAGAGCCGGCCGAGCGGCGGGCGTTTCTCGAAGGGTTGCCGACACGATACTTGCGGACGCATTCGCCCGGGGAGATCGACGAGCACGTTCGGATGGAGCGGGAGAGCGAGGCGGCGGGCGTCGCGATCGGGCTGAAGAAGATCGAATCGATCTACACGCTGACGGTGGTTTCGAAGGATCGCCCGTTTCTGTTCGCCTCCGTGGCGGGCGCGATATCGAGTTTCGGAGTGAATATTTTGAAAGCCGAGGCGTTTTCCAACTCGCGCGGCACGGTGCTCGACGTGTTCACTTTCGCCGATCCGCTTCGTAATCTGGATCTGAATCCTTCCGAGCTGGACCGCTTGCGGAGCGTGGCCGGGAAAGCGGTGCTGAATCGGGTGGACGTGCCGCGGCTTTTGAAAAGCCGGCCGAAATTCGTCGCGCCGAGCAAGCGGGACCGGCTGGAGCCGCGCGTTTCGGTGGACGGCCAAACGTCGGAAACCGCCACGCTGATTCAGATTGTGGCGGAGGACCGTCCCGGGCTGCTGTACGATTTGGCTTCGGCGATTTCGTCGGCGGGTTGCAGCATCGAGGTGGTTCTGATCGACACGGAATCGCACAAGGCGATCGACGTGTTCTATGTGACGGCGGAAGGGCGGAAGCTGGAGGCCCGCCAGGCGGACGAGCTTGGCGAGCGGCTGCTCGCGGTGTGTGGAATTTGATTTCTTCGAATCGCCCGAAGCGAGTTTCGACGCGATACGCTTGATTGTGGCGGAAGCGCGGCGCGAGACTTCAGGAAAAACGGCGGCATCATGAACGAAACCGATTTCGATCAAGTGGAAAACGCCGTGCGCAACGGCGGGGCGCATGCGGGCTTCGACCTTCTCGCGGCGCGATTCCGCGAAGAGAAGAATATCCCTCTGCTGTTCGAAACGCGGCTTGCCAAGAAGCGCCACGAACTCGGATTGCCGCTCATCCAACCCGATCCTTTTGCCGAGCTGTCGTCCGAAACCCGGCAGGCTTACGACGAGGGCTGCATGGAGGCGGCACGGGAAGCCGGAGTTCTGTACTTGGCCGAGGGCGATATCGAGCGCGCGTGGCCATATTTCCGCGCGGTCGGCGACGCGGACCCGGTGATCGCGGCCATCGAAAATATTCCGGTGAGCGAGGACCGGCGGCCCGAGGGAATCGAGCGCGTTATCGAAATCGCGCTGGCCGAGCGCGTTCATCCACGCAAGGGTTTTGAGTTGATGCTGGCATCGCACGGAATTTGCCGGGCGATCAGCGCATTTGGGCAGTATCCCGGCACTCGCGGCCGCGAGGAGTGCTTGCACCTGCTCGTGCGCACGTTGCACAAGGAACTGGTTGCCAGTCTGAAGCGCGCCATCGCCGCCCAGGAGGGCACGGCGCCCGAGACCGCGAACGTTCCCGAACTGATCGGGGATAGAGATTGGCTTTTCGGCGAATACGGCTACTATGTCGATACCTCGCACCTGGTGTCGATCCTACGTTTCAGCTTGGATTTAGAAGACCCGGAAATGCTCTCGCTCGCGCTCGAAATGGCGGAGTACGGGAACCGTCTCTCGGGACAGTTTCATTTCAAGGGCGAGCCCCCGTTCGAAGACATTTACGTGGATCATGCGGCGTATCTGCGCGCCCTCGCGGGCCGCGACGTCGAGAGCGCGTTGAATCATTTCCGGACCAAGCTCGAGCGCGCGGATTCGCCCGAATTGGCGGCCATGACGGCACAGGCGCTGGTGGGATTGTTGACGCGGCTCGAACGATACAAGGAAGCGATCGAAATCTCGAGCGACCATCTGCGGGACGTGCCCGGATCGCAGTTGGCGTGCCCATCGTTATTGCAGCTTTGCGAGATGGCGGGGGATTACGAGCGGCTGAAGAAGACCGCGCGCGAACAGGGCGACTTGCTCAGTTTCACGATAGCGGCGCTGCACGATTAAGAGCGTTTGCGGAGCGAAAAGCGAAGAGCACCACGCCCGCCGCGACCGAAACGTTCAGCGACGCGATTTTGCCCACCACCGGAATGCGCACCAGCAGGTCGCAATGCCTGCGCACCTGTTCGTGCAATCCCTTCCCTTCGCCCCCCAAAACGATTGCGGCCGGCTCCGCCCACGCCACCTCGTTATAGATTTCCGTGCCGCGCTCATCGACGCCGTAAATCCAGAAGCCGCGCTTTTTCAGATCTTCCAAAGTTCGATTGACGTTGGTGACGCGCGTAATCGGCAGGTATTCGAGCGCACCGGCGGCCGCCTTGGCGACCGTTTCCGTCAATCCGGCGGCGCGCCTTTCGGGCACGACCACCGTATCCGCGCCCGCCGCATGGGCCGTGCGAACGATCGCGCCCAGATTGTGGGGATCCTCGACGCCGTCCAGCACGACGACCAGCCTGGCCGTCGCGATGGTTCCATCATAGGCGGCGTACTTCGATTCGGCGCCGAGCGCGACCACGCCCTGATGCGCGCGCGTTCCCGCCAAACGGTCGAGCGCGCCGCGGTCTTCAAAGCGGATGGGAGTGGAGGATTGCCGCGCGAGATCGATAATTTCCTGCAGGCGCGGGCCGCCGGCGCCTTTCGAAACGAGAATTCGTTCGATGGAATGGCGCGCCCGAAGCGCTTCCGCGACCGGGTGGACTCCGATCAGAATCGGCACTATTCGGGTTTAATACCCAGGCCGTTGTTGAAACGGTTCGTAAAATTCGCGAGCGCGACGACAAGCGTCAACTCGACCAGCTGCTCGTCGCTGAAAAGCTTACCCAGCTCATCGCTGACGTCGTCGACATCGCAAGTCCGCGTCAACTCCCGGGCATATTGAAGAGCGGCGCGTTCGTGCGGTGTAAAACCGTGATCCTGCTCCGTCTGAACGGCGCGCATCTCCTCGTCGCTAATTCCGGATTTGGCCCCGGTCGTGGTGTGCGAGTTGATGCAGTAAGGGCATTCGTTCACGTACGAAACCGCCAGGTACACGAGTTCCTTGATGCGCCGATCGACGGAGCCGGCCGTCATGACCGAGTGATAGAAAGGGACGAAATTCTTGAGCGCCTCCGGCTTATTCGCCATGGCGCGGAAGAAATGATTCTCGTTTTCTTCCTTGCGCTCAAGACCGGCAAGAAATTCGTTACGCGCGGGGTCGACCAGCTTTACGATGGATGCCATTTCTTAAATATAGGGGGTATACCGCAAGCGCGCAATAAGCGATGGCGTGGTGTCGCTCTTTCAGAATTATTTGGCATAGATCCGTCAACATTATTTGGCATGGCTGGCCTTCTTGGCTGATGGCGACCGGGCGAGGAGCCGACTGACAGTCGCCGGGTGGATTTTGAACAGCCGTGCGGCGTCGGCTGCCGTCTTGTCGCCCTTCGAAACTATCTTCCGGATCTCGGTCTGCTGCCGAGGTGTCAGCTTTGGTCGGCGTCCACCGATCCGACCATCTTCGCGGGCTGCGTCCAATCCCGCTTTGGTTCGTTCTTTCAGCATGGCCCGTTCGAACTCCGCAAAAGCACCTACCATTTGCATCATCATTCGACCGGCGGGCGTGGTCGTGTCGATCGCCTCGGTCAGGCTGCGGAATCCGGCTCCGGCTTCGCCGAGGCGTTCCATAATCGTGAGCACATCACGCAGAGAGCGCGACAACCGGTCCAGTTTCCACACCACGAGCACGTCAGCCTTGCGGAGTTGATCGAGAAGCCGATGAAGTTCAGACCGGTCCCAGCGGCCGCCGGACGCCTTCTCTCGAAAGATGCGTTCGCACCCAGACGATTTCAGCGCCGAAACTTGCGCGGCGGTGTCCTGGTCGTGGGTGGAAACCCGGGCGTAGCCAATCAAGATTGCATAAATGTATCGCCATTCGGCATCGTAATGCAATACCTTTTTGCAATGCAAGAAACCAGGGAAACGCCGTGGCTATCACTTCGTTGCGAAACCGGACGTTTATGCAAGCCAGTTCGGCCGACGATCCGCTGGTACGGTGACGATCCGGGCACCACTTTGCGAACACTGCGCGACAAGGCAGGAGTTGCTTCCCAGAACGCCGTTTCTGACCAGAGTGAAGCCGAGGGTAAACACTACGCGACTTTGTGTTCTCGACAGGTTGCTCGACTTGCCTTATTTTGGGTCGGTGTCGAAATCGCCATTATTGGCGCGTCATTGTAGTGAAGGGGCTCACGAGCAAATCGCACCAATCCAGGGAAAGGACAACCATGAACTACACCATTTTGATCTGCGAAACCGCCGCTGACTTTGCCGTTCGCAACGATCCCGACGCTAAAAAGAGGGCCGACTATTGGGCTGCATGGCCGCCCTATCAGAAGGCGCTCAAGGACGCCGGAGTCTATGTGAGCGGTGCCGGGCTTCAGCCGCCCGAAACTGCTACCACATTGAGATTTCGCGGCGATGAGCGGATCGTCCAGGACGGACCCTATGCCGACACGAAGGAGCAACTGGGCGGCTTCTTCATCATCGACGCGCCGGACTTGGATTCGGCCCTTGAGTGGGCAGCCCGCTGTCCGCGATCTCCAGGCAGAGTCATCGAAGTTCGACCCAATATGCCGCCGATGGGTTGAGAAGGAGAGCAAATTTCATGTGTCCAATCTGCGCAACAAATATGGTAGTGATGGCCGCCGGAGCGACTTCGACGGGCGGGTTGACCGTCCTGGCATTGAAGAAATTCGTCTCGAACATCACCGCAAAAACAACCAAACCAGTATTCGTTTCTAAAGGAGGTCAGGAAAATGAACCAACCGAACATTGCATCACGAACTGAATGGCTTGTTGCCCGAAGAGCGCTACTTGCCAAAGAGAAGGAAGCCGTTCGCCAGCGCGACGCGATCAGCGCCGGTCGGCGCGAACTCCCGATGGTTAAGGTCGAGACGGATTACATTTTTGAAGGCCCAACCGGCCCTCAAGGCCTCAAGGATCTGTTTGCGAGCCGCTGCCAGCTCATTGTTTACCACTTCATGTTCGACCCGAGTTGGGAAGAAGGCTGCAAGAGCTGCTCGCATTTCATGGACAATGTGGCTGGCGCGGTAGTTCACCTTGGTGCGCGCCAGACTTCGTTTGCCGCCATCTCGCGAGCTCCCATCGCCAAAATCGAAGCGTTCAAGAAACGCATGGGCTGGACCTTCCCCTGGCTATCCTCGTCTGGAAACACCTTCAACTACGATTTCCACGCCACGCTGGACGCCGATCAGGGCAGTGTCGAATACAACTACGCGAGCGCGGCGGCGCTGTTGCAGGCCGGTAAGATCTGGTTTGCCAAAGGTGAGATGCCGGGAATGAGTGTCTTTCTCCAAGACGGCAACGCGGTGTATCACACCGATTCCGTTTACCAGCGCGGCCTTGATCTTTTCCTGAATACCTACAACTGCCTCGATCTAACGCCGCTTGGCCGTCAGGAGAAGAACGAACCTCCGCAGGGATGGATTCGACATCACGACAAATACCCAAATTGATCTGGACCTCCGAGCGGCGGCGAGTTCCGCGAAACAATGGGAAGACGACTTGGACAGTCTTGTGATAGATCCACACGGTGCGATGGAGAGGGTGGCTCGGGACTCCTACGGGAGGTTGGTGGCCTTCCTCGCCTCGCGCTGGCATGATCTGGCGGCGGCGGAGGATGCGCTGGGCGATGCGTTCCTAGCTGCGCTCGAGACCTGGCCGCGCACTGGCGTACCCGACAAACCTGAGGCTTGGCTGCTGACGGCGGCGCGCCGGAAACTGCTTGACCGTGCCCGCCATTTTCGCGTCGAGGAAAGTGCGGTTCCGGCGCTGCTGGTATTGGTGGACGAAGCCCAGGAACTGGCAAACGGAGGAATGATCTTTCCCGACGACCGGCTCAAGCTATTATTCGTTTGCGCTCACCCCGCGATTGACGCTTCGTCACGAACACCGTTGATGTTACAGACGGTATTGGGGTTGGATGCAAAACGCATCGCGTCAGCGTTTCTTGTCAAACCATCGGCGATGGGCCAGCGACTCACTCGCGCAAAAACGAAGATCCGCGATGCGCGGATTGCGTTTCAGGTGCCCGATTTGAAGGAGCTTCCTTCGCGCCTGGACACAGTGCTGGGCGCGATCTACGCCGCCTACGGTAGTGGGTGGGATGATTTTAGTGGTGCCGATCTGCGGCGAAAGGGACTCGCCACGGAAGCCATCGACTTGGGTCGATTGCTTGTGCAACTCATGCCGAGGGATCCGGAAGCGCTCGGCCTGCTCGCATTGATGCTCCATTGCGATGCGCGCCGGGATGCACGACGCGGGTTAAATGGAGCCTACGTGCCACTGAGCGAGCAGGATACCGCACGATGGTCCAAACCCATGATTGATGAGGCCGAATCTTATTTGGCCCTGGCCGCAAAAGCGGGACAGATTGGGCGCTTTCAGTTAGAAGCGGCTATCCAATCCGCACATGCACAACGAGCGAGGACCGGCAGGACCGATTGGGAAGCGATTGCCTTGATGTATGAGGGGTTAGTGCGCATCGCGCCAACTGTTGGCGGTCTCGTCGGGCGTGCAGCAGCCCTGGCCGAAGCGCGTGGAGCAACAGCCGGATACGCGCTTCTGGAATTGATCCCAACGGAAAGCGTAAAAGACTATCAGCCCTATTGGGCGCTGGCTGCCCATGTGCTACGGCTCATGGACAGACGCGAAGAGGCCCGCTCCGCTTATGAGTGCGCAATCGGACTGTGCGAGGATTCGGCCACAAGAGAGTTTCTGACTCAGCAGGCGAAGCAACTGCGCTAGATGCTGCGCAAAGCACCCGCAAAACGGCGCAGTGTTTAGGTAAGCGTTTACCAGCCCCATTTGAAGTTCCGGGCCATAAGTCTTAGTGCTGTATCGGAGATGCTCCGGCGGCAGAATCGTGGAGTGAGGCAGGCATCGTCAACGCCGGAGCATTTTCGATACAGCGACTTGAAGGAGGGCCGGTTTGGAGCTTGGGCCCTATGG
>JBPCKZ010000216.1:0-72384 GCA_051003795.1 Bryobacteraceae bacterium
GGGGATGACATCCTGTTCAGGGCGAGGTTCTGCGCCTCGAAGAACGGGTTGCTCCATGTCGGGGCCGAAACGGTAGCTTCGAGCGTTCGCACGCGGCGGCAGATCGCTGTCACGCTGCCGCCCTGAAACGCTCCCGTGCAATGGCTGCGAACACCCGTCCGTCGCCATCGAGCACCGCCTCCTTGCCCGAATACTCTTGCCAGCGGACGACGATACATTCGGCGTACTTCGGATCGATCTCCATCAGCCGTGACTTGCGTCCCCGCCGCTCGCAGCCTATCAATGTGGAACCGGATCCACCGAACAGATCGACGACGATGTCACCCGCCTTGCTGCTGTTGATGAGCGCACGCTCAATTAGTTCGACCGGCTTGGCGGTCGGGTGAATCCGATTGGCAGCAGGTTTCTTTTCCGACCACACCGTTGATTGCGATTTATCTCCATACCAGGCATCTTTCTGCCCGGCCACATGCGCGTAGAACATCGGTTCGTGCTGAAACTTGTAACGGCCAAAGCCCCAGGCAAATGTGTTCTTCGCCCAGACGATCTGGCACCGCACTTCGAATCCCGCCGACTCCAACGCATTCTGAAATTCCCGCTGCCACGATGACGAATGGCACACGTACAAGGAGCCACCGGGCTTGACTACCCCGTGGTAGGACCGGAATGCAGCTTCCAGGAACTGCTTGAAGTCCCCGTCCGACATCCGGTCGCCCTTGATCGTGAGCCTCTCCTCGGTGTACCCCTCGTAACCGACGTTGTACGGCGGATCGGTGAACACGAGATCCGCTGCATCGTCGTTCATGAGCCTACCCACATCAGCCCGGCTTGTGGCATCGCCACAGAGAACGCGATGTTCGCAGAGGAGCCACAGATCGCCGGCGACCGTGACTGAAGCTTCCGAGATCTCCGGCACCGCATCTTCGTCCGTCAGTCCCTCGGTACCATCCTGCCCGGCTAGCAGTCGCGCCAGTTCCTCGTCAGCAAAGCCGATCAGGTCGAGATCATAGGCTTCATCCTTCAACGCCGCCAACTCCAGTCGAAGAAGATGTTCGTCCCACCCGGCGTTCATTGCGAGTTGGTTGTCGGCAAGGATGTACGCGCGCTTCTGCTTTTCGGTGAGGTGGTCCAGGATAATTACTGGGACTCGATCGAGTTCAAGTTGCCGCGCCGCGAGTAAGCGCCCGTGCCCGGCGATGATTCCCGCGTCCGAATCAACCAAGATGGGACTTGTGAATCCGAATTCGCGGATGCTGGCAGCAATTTGCACAACCTGCGCGTCCGAGTGCGTCCGCGGGTTTTTCGCGTATGGAATCAACTTGTCGAGCGGCCAATGCTCGATTTGCCGGGCCATCGCGGGATTCGCAGGCGTTCCGGCTGACGTAGTTGGACAACGCGACATTTGACTCTCCCCCGCGCAATTTAAGGATGCGCCTACAAGAACAAATTGCTTTGGGATCTTTCGGAGAGTGCGCTATGCGCTGATCTTGCGAACCGATCTGAGTACATTATATCGCTCCAGATCGAGAACGGCACGCTATTCTTGTTCCATAGGTGGTTTGAGAATCATGGGCCTCGAGAACGTGAGTACTGGCGCGGTTCACCTGCTTCTGGAGTCTTTCTCTGGCAAGCCTTACAAAGGCAATGAGTCCGCTTGGATTAAATTCATGTCGGACACAGTCCGGCTAGAGCTTTGCTATCTGAAAGGTGTAAAAAAAGCCATTGATAACGGACGCTGGCGCGGAAAGAATGACCCGATCGCCTTCATCCGTAAGGTAGGACAAACGGCTGCTCTAAATCTTTACGGTGTAAAGGATGCGAAAGATCGCGCGTTGGCAGATGTGGGGCGGGTCTGTCGCGGAGCACTTGACCCGGAACAGCGATTTCACGCGAAGAACACCCGAGAATATGAGCTTAGGTATGACTGCCCTCGGAGACAAGCTCGGGCGAATGCCGGTCCAGTTTCGGGGCTGCAACTCACTTCGGGAACCAAGTATGCGGACGTATATTCAAAACAGTCCACCTATGAGGAGAAGCTCGAACATCTAGCCTTCATTTCGCTTGAAAACGAATCTGCTAACCTGAGTCGCGTCCCTGAGCGCCTTCTGATCGATCCCAACTACGAGTCCAAGGGCGAATCCCCGCGTGTCAATTGGGAGATGGTCGCAACTGAGGCCAAACTAGATATCGCGGAGCGCGTTGTAACTGTTATGTATTGGTCCCGAGGCATTAGCCGGGACCAAGCGCTGGCTCAACAGCCGACGGACGCAAAACGCAAATCGATTCAGGCTGCATGGAAACGCATGGATCGAAATGATAGGTGGGACACCATCAAAAGAATCCTCCGTGGTGTTCCCAATTCACGGCAGACGACCCGGGAGACACTTGCAACCCAAAACGGAGCATTCCGTCCTCCGAGCGATGTGCTGAGAGAGGTGACCAGGAAAGCCCGGCTTACGTCAGGCGCAGCTCCCACCGGTCCAGCCAGGTACGATTACACTGGCTTGGTTATCTGGTAACTAAACGTTATCAATAACTTAGGAGTAATTTGTCCCGGAAATAGTCGTTTCTTGCCTACCTTCATTAAGAGAGAGAAATTCGTCGGAAAGTGTTTCACCGAGAATTTCTCTATTCACCTTCTTACCGCACTCTTTAGCAGTTCATCACACCGGAGTTGAAACACGCCTATGGGCAATATTTCCTTAATGCTCGTGTATGAACCGTCATCCGGTGAATCCGGCCCCGTTCCTTTGGTTCGAGTTCGAAATAATGCTGGACTCGCTCGCGCCGTCGCTGAATCTGGGATTTCAGAAGCGGAAGCGCGAGCGCGTGAACTTTCATCGCACGATGAAGTTTTGGGCGAAATAGAAATGGCGGAAGTCCGTAGATTGCGTGAGGTGCTCGTTCTTATAGTGCCCGGCTTCGGGAAGCGGCCGGAGGTTCCTCAGAGTGATCCACCAGTGATGTAGCCCGCCCCAGCCGGGTTGTCCGGCAGCCGTTTGTAACCGTTCACAAAGCGCCAGACTCGTACTCATCGAAGGAACGATCATCAGACCCCGGTCGCCGCATCTGGCGCACGGGGTTTTTTGTTGCACAAAACCTTGGCGGAAGCGTTGTTGAGCTTATGCGGGCGCACCGGTGCGCGTAGCGATCGAGGAAAGAGCATGGACAGAGACGAGACGCGTGATATGAGCATAGACACGATTCGACATAATGGCGGCAAAGTCTGCCCACCCAAATCTATTTGTGACCTCTTGCCCACTGAGCAATGGCTGATTGCTGCCATGGAGCAGATTGGATTCGGTCGAATGGAATTTCTGCAAATCCGAGATGGCCAGCTTGTCCTTGATCCGCGACCAGATATCATCCGGGACGTAAAATTCGCAGCCAACAAGAGCGACAAGGACAAGCCTAACTCAGATTTCCCGTTGAAGAGACAGCTGATCGAACTTCTTGAATACATTAGGAGCGTCAGGCAGGGAGAGATTCGGTCACTGTTTATCCGCCATGGCCTACCGTTCCAGATGGAGATTCAGGTAACGCCCGAGATCAGTTTCTGAACCGTCGAGAATCACCCTCCAATGTTCGATGAGTCTGCTCCGGTTTCGGACGGTGGAGGAATACTCCGCTCGGAATTGGGAATACCGGACATGAGATTCATCAACAAGAAAATCCCGATCGTTCAGGTTGCGCTTGCACTGGACATTTCGTTGTCGCTGGATGGAAAACTTCACTGCTGGCATCCCAACCGTCACAAGAACGGGGATCGGACGGCATCCGTTGCGGTGAGAAGAGCAAACAATACCGTCAAATGTTTCGGCTGCGATTCGAAACCGCTGGGGCCGATTGACCTTGTGATGGATGTATTGGGACTCAAATCGCCTGCCCAGGCAGCGATTTGGGTAGCAACTCGGCTCCCGGTGCCTCAAATACCGAAAAGCGCGCGTATCATCCAGCAGAAACGATTTATTGAGCGGGCAGGATACGAAAGCGAAATGGGCCTGTTAGTTCGATCGTGGTTGTGGGCGGAGTTGTCCGCAGCGGCCCGTTGCTTGGCACCGGTGCTGCTCGAATTCGCCCCGCGCGAGCGCGGGCAGCTTTCCGGTAGTTTTGAGTTAAGTTATGCCGCCCTCAGGCGTTACGGCGGTGTTCGATCACCGAATGCAATCAGCAAAGCGTTACGGGAATTGCAGGAGATCGGTTGGCTGGTGATCGAGAAAGAAAATGCGGAACCGCCTCTGCGCAGAGTATCGGCATACACGATCACTCCGTATTCAGATGCCTTAAGTGAATTGGCACATTCCAATGCCGCCCGAGCGCGAGAAGAGATTGAAGTTGAACGTGCGATTCGCGCCGAAGCACGAAGCATTAGGAAGCGCAAATACGAAGAGCGTTAACAGAGCGCTGCATGTACTCAGTACAACCTCTCTATTCGTGGAATAGCAGAGACCAACTACCCGCTATTCGTCGGATAGCGAGATCTTGTCCTGCGCTGATCGGAATCAGCCCCCGGGGCAGACCTCCGTTCGCAAATCCGATTTAACCGTGGCGCACCGTTGATTCGGCGCCTCCTTCATTCACCACGCGTTTTTCAATGAAATTACGCAAAGCTGGACCGCCCACGCCGCAACAAGGCTCGGAACCGCGAACGCCTCCGAAGGTCGTGCGCAAGGTCCGGCCTCTTGACCCGCTTGAGTTGGAACGGCTGATTAATGTGCTTGAGAGATTACTGGAGAGTAAACCGCAAGGCGGCCCGCAATTATTCTCTTTAAAAACGTCCGAGGATGACGAGCCAGTTGCGCTGGCATAACGCGTTGCCTTTTTAGCCCAAACCCTTTTCATCTTTCAGATGCTCACGATTTCGCCTCTTGCCTTTCGTTCTACACGGAGTGACTCATGTTTGGAGTCCCTATATCCCAATGAACAGCCCGCAAATTAGCTTGGTAGGTGTTTACCTTCGGGTCAGCACGGAGGAACAACGCGAACGCCAATCGATCACAACACAACGCGATTTCGGTCAGAAGTATTGCAAACTACATCAGCTGAAAGTGGCCCGGATTTATGCGGATGATGGGGTATCCGGGACCGTTCCACTGGAGGATCGCCGAGAAGGTCAGCAGATCCTGACTGATGCCCGACTTAGAAAATTCGATCAACTACTCGTTTACAAACTTGATCGCCTAGGTCGGGATACGCGGCTGATTTGGAACGCAGTTGCCGAACTGGAGAAGTACGGGGTGCGGGTCAGAAGCATGACGGAGGAGTTCGATACCGCTACGGCCAGCGGCCGACTGATGCTAACGATGTTGTCAGGATTTGCTGCCCATGAGCGGGAGATGATCCGAGAGCGTTCGATTGCAGGGACAAACCGCGTAGCAGAAGCGGGCGCTTGGCTCGGGGGCATCGTCCCCTATGGTTACCGCAAAGAGGGCGATAAGTCGCGGGCGCGCCTTGTGCTGGCAAACGAGCCTCTTCCAGGTAGTGCGTTTTCCGAAGTGGAGATCATACGGTCCATCTACAATATGATTGCCGTCGAGCGGAAGTCCTGCAGGCTAGTGGCCGATCATCTCAATGAGATCGGGGTTGAATGCGCATATACGCGAGATAGCCGCTTGCTTCTTCGTGGGAAGCGGAAACAGATGACGTCTGGACTGTGGAGACCCAGTCGGGTACGTAACATGATCGTAAGCACCACTTACATGGGTCGGCACGAGTACGGGAAGCGCACGACAACTGTGGATCGCCCCCTGATTGTCCGCGACGTGCCACCGATTGTCCCTGAGGAGTTGTGGAACAAAGCCCAGGCGGCCTTGAAGGCTAACTGTCTTTTCGGGCCGCGTAACTCGCTAAACCTATACCTGCTCCGTGGAATCATGAAATGCCACCTGTGCGGATTGACCTACATCGGTCTCGCTGTAACTCGGCCCAGCGGCAAGAGGGAGTTCTATTACCGCTGTAACGGAAAGCACGGCTGTCGCGGTCTGTACGGCGCGAAGGGCCAGCGATGTCCGTCCAAAGACATTAGTGGTGCATACATAGAAGAGCTTATTTGGCGCGATATTGAAAGCTTCCTCCGGAATCCGGGCGACGTACTAGAAAGACTTCGGATGCAAATCAACAAGGGTGGCCGCAACTCTGCGGACCAAGGCAATCGCATCGAAGACCTTCGTGATCGTCTTGGTCAAAAGTCCATTGAACGCGACAGAGTGTTGGCGCTGTTCCGAAAGGGGCGTATCAACGAGCTTTCGTTGAATAAACAGTTGGATCAAGTTGAAAACGAGGAAGGCGTTCTGGAGGCGGAGATAGAAAAACTGGCGGTTCCGGCGCGAACGGCCAAGCGAGCCGAGGAAACCGTAGCGAGTGCCAAAGATTTATTGACGAGCCTTCGATCGCGCCTCGACGGCTCAATCTCTTGGGAATTCAAACGCCAGCTTGTTGAAATCCTCGTCGGCCACATTGAGATCGACACGATCGAGCGCGCCGGAAAACGGGAAAACGAGCTTACTGTTACGTACCGATTCGAGCCGACAGTTGGTAACTGCAAGGGCACGGATTATGGCCGCTACCAGCATGAAGTTCGACGGGAAACAGAGCGTCATGTTCGAGCGGGCAATGGTGACGGAGCCGTCCTCGAGCGGCTGCCTGAGCAGCTCGAGAACATTGCGGGGAAACTCCGGAAACTCATCGAGAAATAACAGCCCGTTGTGCGAAAAGGGCGCTGCCGCAGCAGCCCCGCGCCATTCGGCAGGATGCCCGCGATGCTGTGAACCTTGGTGGTCTCGATGGCTTCCTCGAAGGTGAGCGGCGGCAGCACGCCGGCCAGGCGTTTCGCCAACATGGTTTTACCGGAGCCGGGCGGACCGATCATGAGCACGTTGTGTCCGCCGGCGGCCGCTACCTGAAGGGCGCGCTTCGACGTGGTTTGCCCGCGCACCTCCCGGAAATCCACGGCGGAGTTTTCCGGGATGGGCAGGGCCGCCGCCTGCCCGACGGCGGGAGAAAACTCCTCGGGCCGCGCGAGCAGTGCAACCGCTTCCGCGAGAGATCTTACGCCAAAGACGTCGACGCCTTCGACCACCGCCGCCTCGGACGCATTCTCGAAGGGAACTATCAGATTCGAAATGCCCTGCGCTCGCGCGCAAACCGCGATCGAGAGCGCCCCGCGCACCGGACGGATCGCGCCGTCTAGGGACAACTCGCCAACCAGCAGATGCCGGTCGAGGCCGTTTACCGCGCCCATGGCGCCGAGAATTCCCATTGCCATCGGGAGATCGAAACCGGCGCCTTCCTTGCGGACATTGGCCGGGGCCAGATTGATGGTGACGGCTTTGTTGGGATACCCGAAGCCGGAGTTCATCAGCGCGGACTTGATGCGCTCGCGGCTCTCCCGGACTGCGGTATCGGGCATGCCGACCAACATGAAGTCGCGGGCCTGGCCCGACTTGTAGAGGTCGACTTCGACATCGATGGGATGCGCGTCGATGCCATAAACGGCGGCGCTACGGGTCTTAAATAGCGGCATGGAAGCGCGGTTCCAATGAAAGGGACACTAGGAATCAAGGTGTATACTGAGTGAAGTTTCTCGCAAAAAAGCTGGAGTGGCGGAACTGGCAGACGCACGGGACTCAAAATCCCGCATCCTTCACTGGGTATGAGGGTTCGACTCCCTCCTCCAGCACCAGTATTTGCCGGCATGGAGTCGCGCGCCTGGCAGTTTAGTCAAGAAAAAAAATCATTTTGCGCACAATCGTTATTATGTCGATTGCGCGCGCAATTCTGATTGGAACATCGAGCTTCATCCTCGGCTGTTCGCCACTCATTGGGCAGGCTCCGACGGTTCAGTCGATTGTCAATGTGAGCACGTTCGATCAGCGGTTTTGCCCCGGAGTCGTCGCTAGCGTCAACGGCGCTAATTTCGGTCAAACGATATCGAACGTGACGGTTCTGGTTGACGGGCGAAAGGCCGCAATCGTTAACTATCAGCTTCCATCCCAATTGGATTTCCAGATCCCGATTGAGGTTGCGCTTGGACCGGCACGCGTGCAGGTTCAAACCGCAATGGGTGCAACCCCGGAGGTAACGATAAATCTTTCGCAATACGCGCCGACCCTCCCTACAAGAAATTATTCGTTTAGGCATGTGGATCCGTCGGCGACTAACGTTTCCAATATGAACCCCGCGCTGCCGGGGCAGCAAATCGTTGCGTACGCCTACGGATTGGGTCCAACAATTCCGCCATGGACGCCAGGTGCTTACCCAAATCCTCCCAGCACCACGGTGGCTCCAGTAACTCTGACGGTGGGAGGCGAACCGGTCCCTGTCTCATTTGCCGGAGCTTCGTACGATTTATGGCGGTATGGCCTTTACGCGATCAATTTCACGGTTCCCTCCGATCTGCCGTCCGGCCTTTATCCCGTCGTGGCAACCGTGGGTGGGCAGTCGTCGAATAGCTCAAACTTGATTCTGTCTCAACGGCTTCCAACGATTGCGAGCGTCGATAACGGGGCCAGCTTTCTGCCCAAAGGAATAACTGCCGCCGGCTCCGTACTCACGATTAGAGGGACTGGATTCGGTTCATCGGACAAGTTGGGCATTTTTCCCTCCACTCAGGCGAACGGGATATCCGTTACTATCGGAGGAATTCGTGCGCCGATCTTCGATCTGGTTCCATCGGCGAGTCAGCTCAACGTGTTGGCTCCGTTTGAGTTGGCGGAGTTTGGTACGGTTCCGGTGGTCGTGACCAACTCGTTTGGCCCAAGTGCCAGTTTCCCGGTCAGACTGGCCTTTGCGGTTCCGGCACTGTTCCGCATCAACGATCCAAGCCATACATCCAGATACAATGCGGTTGCGGTGAAATCCAACACAGCCTGGATTGCGATGCCGGTTTCGATGGCCATTGCTATTGGGCTTCCGGCGAGATGCAGTGGCCTTGACCCCGCTTCCTATTGTGGAGAACCCGCCAGACAGGGCGACTATATCCAGATCTATGCAACCGGCCTCGGTACGGCGACCGCCGACGGTACACCCCAAGGACAGCGACTTGCGACGGGAGAAATCGCGCCTGCCGACGGAAGCACGATCTACGGCACGGTGTATACACCGACCGTGACCATAGGCGGCGCGCCTGCAGCCGTGATTTTTTCAGGCGTCGCTCCCGGATATGCGGGGCTTTACCAAATCAATGTACAAATCCCAGACTCGGCGCCGGATGGCGATGATGTGCCGATAACGGTCTCGATCCTCGGCAGCGCGAGCGATTCCGCGACGATTGCTCTCAAGCGATGATCGCCTCCCCGCCGACTCCCTCCTCCAGCACCAATCATTTATAGAGTGAGGGAGGAGTCCTCGAGCGTACAGGCGGAGGGATAAGACGGCGCAATTCTCCACGAGCGGCTGAGAATTCATCGGGCAGGCCACCGGCGACCCGAATGCCCGGCAGTTTCTCCTTCGCGTCAACCGCGGCCGACATGGCACGGATTCGTTCCTTATTTTCCGGCTGCATTCGTTGGATATAGCTCACCAGCGCCTTCGGATCGAAACCAGCCCGCGCCAGGGCCGGGATCGCTAAAGTGTCCGCTTCCAATTCCGCGCTCCGTTGGTACGCCATGAACCCGACAGGAATCGCGCGCGTGTCCGAACAGCCACCGGTCCAACTACCCACGAAAATCAGCGGGATCGTCGCGATGTTTGCCTGCCGCATTCCGTGCCGCTGGGCGATGTGCTCCATCGAGTGCATCAGCATACCGGCGAACTCGGATTCATCCCGCGCGGCGAGGAACAGACCGGAACGAATATGTACCCGCCGGGCAAGGCGACGGGCTCGTGAGTGGAAGGGCAAAGATCGTCGGCCACCGCGCTGAACACGTATGGAAACTTCGCGTCCGGCAAGTGCGGCGACAGCCTTTTTCCTAAGCGGTCGAGGTAGTTTTGAACGATCCGACCGCCGATTGCGATCGTCCGTTGGCGAAATTCCGCGGCCAGTTGCTTTCCCAGCGCCGCTTCCTTTTCGCCGCCGTAGAAATCCACCTTTCCAGGTGGCATCGGTTCCTGGGCCGTCACCACTCGGCTGGCGAGGAGCAACATCGCAAAGCGGCGTGAGCACATTCGTTTTCGACCTTTTGGACCGTGGACGCAGAGTGTCCGTGAAGGGTTGCGAATGGACTCGAACAACCTGGGGTTTACGGGTTCACGTAGCCTTTCGCAATCCTAACCCCGGCCGGTCCGGCAGAATCAACTTGCCTTGGCGCACAGTCACTCCGATGTATGGATCGTTCGCGATCAGCAGGTTTCCATCCAGATCCGCGTAATCCACCATCGGCGAAAGATGCGCCGCCGCCGTCACGCCGATCGAGCTTTCGATCATGCATCCGAGCATCGTCTTCATGCCCAGCGATTTGGCAATCTGAATCATGCGGTACGCCTCCAGCATGCCGCCCGATTTCATCAGCTTGATGTTGACGCCGTCGAACGCGTTCACCAGCTTCGGGATGTCGCTCGGGTGCAGGCAGGCTTCGTCCGCGACGATCGGAATGTGCACGCGGCCGCGCACCCAGCGCGTCTCTTCGATCATCGACGCCGGCATCGGCTGTTCGATAAATTCGACGCCCTGCTTCTCCAGCCAGTTGATCTTGCGGACGGCCTCCTCCTTATCTTTCCAACCCTCATTAGCATCGACGCGAAGCGGTTTCTTGGTCGCGCTTCGCACGGCCTCAATGGTGGCTTCGTCCGTGTCCAGGCCCACTTTAACTTTCAGCACGGGGAATGCGGCCGCCTCTTCCACCTTCCGCCGCGTGGTTTGCGGATCGGCGATGCCGATCGAGAATGTCGTGATCGGCGCGTCCGCCGGATCGAGCCCGAAGTAGCGATAAAGCGGGACCCCGAGTTTCTGGCCCGTCCAATCCATGAGCGCAATATCGATAGCCGCCTTCGAGGCGAACTGCCCGTCGATGCGCCGGAATATTTCGGCTTCGATCTTGGCGAACTGACGTGGATCGGCGGAGGCGAGCAGCCCGCGCGCGGACTCTATCGCCTGCCGCGCCGATTCCGCATTTTCGCGATAGCGGACGATCGGCGCCGCCTCGCCGCGTCCGGTGATCCCGTCTTGGGCGTAGCGAAGATGGAGATTATCGCGGTATTGGCTGGAGGACATGACGGTCGTCCAGGTGTGCCGCAATTTCAGGCGGACGATTTCGGTTTCGATCTTCGCGGGGGAGTTGGCGCGCATGGTCGGCACGACGCCAGCTAAGGCGATCTTGAATGCATCTCTTCGCAGCATCTTGAGTTGATGATACTTTGGATCGAATGGAATCACTGAACCTCCTCGAAGAGGTTGCGTTCGACGACGAGAAACCCGCTTTCCGAACCCTATTGCAGGGCTCGGGTTCGCGAGTCATGCTGCTCTGCCTGCGAGCGGGGCAAATTGTCCCGGAACATTCGGCCCCCGGCCCGATGACCATACAAGCGCTGTCCGGGCGAGCGACATTTTACGACGGCCCCGCGCCTATTGAAATGCAAGCGGGCACGCTGATCCGCTTGGAGTCGGGACGACATCGCATCGAAGGACAAGAAGATGCGGTGCTGCTGGTCACGATTTTCGGCCTTCCGGTTGGTTAGAGTTCGAGCGAGAAACCCATGGCGCAAATACCAGTCCATTTCACTTTCCATTGCGGCTTGAAGCGGGACATATTCCGCAATGCGCGGCTCCTTGGAAGCTGGGATGCTCAAGGACTGCATTCCACTTCGTGGAGCGAGACACCGATGAGCGCCGGCCGGGATGAGTCGGGCTGCCCCGCCTTCACGGCGACTGTCCTCCTCGACGAAACGCAACGCGGCGTCGTGTTCCAGTGGGGAATTGTGGCCGACACTCCTGGCGCTCCCAATGATTGGGCGGTCGTCACCGAGGTTCCGGATGCGAACTCGGCCGAGCGCCACCGATTGTTTACTCTTACGGCCGCGGATCGGCAGGAGCACTATTGGTTTGTCGCGGGCCGCCGTTTCGGCGCGCAGAAGCTTTTCGTTGAGCATCAGGTTGAGCCGGCGATTCGCTTCTCGGTTTGGGCCCCCTACGCTCAAAATGTGGAGGTGGTTTTCGCCGCGGCAAACCCGGTCCCGCCTAACGGCTATATCGCCGACGACGGAGACGGAATGGATCCGACCGCCGGAAATCGGGGATCCTTTCCGATGTTTTCCCGCGGCCAGGGAGTCTGGGAAACGGAACTCGCGCGATCGCCGCAACTTGGGCGTTTCGCCGGCTTCTTCGAGCGGCCGTACATGTTTCGGATCGTCAACGAGCAAGGCCAGGTCACCTACAAAACGGATCTCTACTCACGCAATCAGATAGGCCGCGGCGAGACCAATCCGCATGGCGGCCATTACACCGGGACCTACCAAGACTTGGATGGCGACGTGAGTTGCTCCGTCGTGGCCGATCCGGATCGAGTGACCGCTAATTTTGAGGACGCCGGCCTCGCCAAGCAAACTTTAATTGACGCCGACGAATTCTGGGCCGCGGAGTTTACGTTCGGCCATGTGCCGCCGCAGCGCATCGAAGACTTGCTGATTTACGAACTGCACGTCGGTTCGCTCGGCTATGGCTCCGCGGACGCAGGCACTTTCGCCGACGCGATGAACTTCGTTTCCAAGTTGGTGGATCTGGGCGTGAACGCCGTCGAACTCTTGCCCGTTCTCCAATTCGACGGCAATCGGCAATGGGGCTACGGAACTTCACATTTTTTCTGCCTTCAGACCAGTGCCGGTGGAGCGAATCAACTCAAGCATTTCGTGCGAGCCTGTCACCAAAAGGGAATCGCCGTTATCCTCGACATCGTTTATAACCACTTTTCGACCAGCAACGGCGAGCGCGCGGAATGGGGCTATGACTCCGATCCGAATCGGTCTCCCGAGCACAACGCTTACTTCTGGTATGAGGGCCAACCTGGAGACTACGGCGGTTTCCGCGAGGGCGGCTACCTGGATAACGACTCCAGCGGATTTGCTCCGCGTTATTGGGAGGAGAATGTTCGTCACATGTTCACCAGCAGCGCCGCCGCGCTGCTCGACGATTTTCACATTGACGGTTTCCGGCTTGATCTGACCGGGGCGATCCATCGGAACAACCGCCTGCACGCAAACGGAAATCCGGTTGCCAACGCGAACCTATACGGCATAAAGTTACTCCGCGAACTCGCCCGAACCGTGAAACTGATCAACCCGAGCGCTTTCCTTATTGCGGAAGATCACACGGGATGGCCCGCCATGACGCAATCACCCAACGAGGGTGGAATAGGCTTCGACGCAGTCTGGTATGCCGATTTTTATCATCACCTCGCCGGAGACGGCAACTACGGTGACGATTATGCGCGCCTTCTCAAGATCGCCGGCTTCGGCGCGGATGGGCCGCTGCGAATGGGCTACTTCGCGGGGGCGCTGGGAGCGACCGGATCCGGCAAAGTCGCGTATCATGAGTCGCACGACGAGGCGGGTAACGGCGACCGGACCGAGCGCACGATCCTGACGGCAGTTAACGGCGCTCCGCTGACCGGGGAGACGAGACGATATGCCGAAAGCCGTTGCCGGTTTGCCTATGGAATGGCCGCCCTATCGGCGGGGACGCCGATGTTTCTGATGGGCGAGGAGATTGGCGCGGCCAAGTATTTCCGGTTCAACGATTTCTACCTGAATAAGGAGGACCTCGCCGGTGAACGCACCGGGAACGGTCGTTTTCTTTTCCGGTTCTACCAGGACCTGAACAGACTGGTTCTTCAGAAGCCCGCTCTGCGCTCGCGCAACATCGATGTCGTTTACGTGTACGACGAGACGCGGGTGATCGCCTTCCGCCGCGAGTCGGGTGATGAGCGGTTGTTGGTTTTGGCGAGCCTAAACGACAGCGCGTTCCGCGACGGGTACGTGGTTCAGACCGATCCGGCTCGTCTACTCGCGGGGGGTTGGAAAGAAATTTTTAACAGCGATGCGGACATCTATGGCGGCGGCAATGTTGGAAACTTCGGCGCTATCGTACCGGTTGAAGGCGGCCGGATGAACGCAGTTGTACCCGCGCACGGTTTTGTGGTTTTTCAGAGGGTAGGGCTGAGGACTTGACTCGCGTTCGGTCCTCGCAGTAAACTTGAATGTGGACCAATGTGGTCCTGATTCAGTGCTGAAGCTAACCAAAAAAGCGGATTACGGTCTCATCGCCATGCGGCACCTGGCGGTAGCGCCTCGCGCGGCCGCCTCGACCAAAGAGATCTCCGATGCCTACGGCATCCCTCTTTCGCTTCTCTCGAAAGTGATGCAAACATTGACGAAAGCGGGCCTTTTGCAATCCATCGCCGGCACTAATGGCGGATATAAACTGGCCCGCGATCCGCGCGCGATCAGCGCCCTTGAGATCATTCGCAGCCTCGATGGCCCCGTCATCCTGACCTCTTGTTTTACATCCCACGGAGAGTGCGATCAATCCGAAAAATGCACGGTTCGCGAACCGCTCCGTCAGGTTCACGAGGCCATTTTGGGTTTGTTTGGCAAAATGACGGTCGCGGAACTCTCGCGGGATGACCGGCGGCAGACGCCGATTTGCTCCTCGCCGGTTCCCGAGTCACACCCCTTGTTGGTTCTATGAAGGAATTTCGTTCATGAAGACGCCTATTTATCTCGACAATCACGCCACCACGCCGATGGACCCGCGGGTCCTCGAAGCGATGACGCCTTATTTTCTGCGGCAATTCGGCAATGCCGCCAGCCGCAATCACTCCTTTGGCTGGGAGGCCGAGCAGGCCGTCGATCGCGCTCGCAAGCAGATCGCGGACCTTATCGGCGCCACCGCCAAGGAAATTATTTTCACTAGCGGCGCCACCGAATCGAACAACCTGGCCATCAAAGGCGTCGCCGAAATGTATGCCGAAAAGGGCAATCACATCATCACGGCCGCCACCGAGCATAAGGCCGTTCTCGATACCTGCAAAAAGCTCGAAAAGCACGGCGTGCGCGTCACCTATCTGCCTCTTCAGGGCGATGGCCTGATCGATCTCGACATGCTGCGCGAAGCGATCACGGACAAGACGATCCTGGTCAGCATCATGTACGCCAACAACGAGATCGGCGTGATTCAGCCCGTAGCCGAGATCGGCAGAATCTGCAAGGAGCGCGGCGTTCTCTTTCACTCGGATGGGGTGCAGGCGGTCGGCAAAGTTCCGGTGAACGTCATCCAGGACAACATCGATCTGCTGTCGATCACCGCGCACAAGATCTACGGCCCGAAGGGTGTCGGCGCGCTGTATGTCCGGCGACGGAATCCTCGCGTTCAGATCACGGCTCAAATGGATGGCGGCGGCCACGAGCGCGGCATGCGTTCGGGTACGCTGAACGTTCCGGGGATCGTCGGCTTGGGCGAGGCTTGCGCTATTGCGCAGCGCGAGATGCCGGAGGAATCCCGGCGTTTGCGGTTCTTGCGCGATAAGCTCCGCGCTAAGCTGGAAGCGGAACTGGACGAGGTGTTCATCAACGGCACCATGGAACACCGGTTGCCGCACAATTTGAACATCAGCTTCGCTTACGTCGAAGGCGAGTCGCTGTTGATGGGCGTTAACGATATCGCGGTCTCGAGCGGTTCGGCCTGCACTTCGGCCACGCTCGAGCCAAGCTATGTATTGAAGGCGCTCGGGGTGGGCGACGACCTGGCGCATACTTCGATCCGCTTCGGCATCGGGCGGTTCAACACGGAAGAAGAGATCGACTACACGGCGGAGCGTTTCATCGAAGTGGTTCGCAAACTGCGCGATCTTTCGCCGCTTTACGAAATGGCGAAGGAAGGGATCGATTTGAGCAAGGTTAGTTGGGCCGCCGACTAGGCCCCGCACGTCAAACTAAAGGAGACATCATGGCATATTCGAACAAAGTTCTCGATCATTACAACAACCCGCGCAACGTCGGATCGCTCGATAAGAAAGATCCCAACGTTGGCACCGGAATGGTGGGCGCTCCCGAATGCGGGGACGTCATGAAGCTGCAGTTGAAGGTCAACGAAGCGTCCGGCATTATTGAAGACGCGAAGTTCAAGACTTTCGGATGCGGCAGCGCCATCGCCAGTTCATCGCTCGCCACCGAGTGGCTCAAGGGCAAGACGGTGGATCAAGCGCTCGCGATCAAGAATACGGAGATCGTAAACGAGCTCAGCTTGCCGCCCGTGAAGATTCACTGCTCCGTGCTGGCCGAGGATGCGATCAAGGCCGCGATCTCGGATTACAAGCAGAAACAGGTGACGCGTAAGATTGTCGCCGAACCGGTTGCCGTCGCTCAATGATTGACACCGCTCCCATCCAAGTAACGCCGAAAGCGATTCAGAAGATCAAGCAGACCTTCGCTCGCGAAGGCGTGTCCGGAGGGTTGCGGTTGGGCGTCCTTGGGGGCGGCTGCTCGGGCTTAAGCTATCAATTCAAGTTCGACACTAAAGAGCGCCCCACCGACAAGGTATTTGAGTTCGATGGCGTGAAGGTCTGGGTGGACCCGAAGAGCATTCTTTATCTTCACGGCATGACGCTCGATTACAAAGAATCGATCATGCAGTCGGGATTTGTTTTCGAGAACCCGAACGCGAAGAAAAGCTGCGGCTGCGGAACGTCGTTTTCGGCGTGAGCGTTCCGCGTAACTATTTCGATTTCTTCGAGCTGCCGCATAAGCTCGATCTCGATCTGAAGGATCTCGAAAAGCGTTTTTATGCGTTGAGCCGGCGCTGGCACCCCGACTTGTTTTCGCGGCGGAGCATGGATGAACAGCGGGAAGCGCTGGATGCGGCCGCGATCCTCAACGACGGCTATCGCACCCTTCGCGACCCGATCGGCCGCGCGGAATATCTGCTGCAAGAACACGGGTTCGATATCGGCGAGCAGAAGTCGAAAGACGTTCCTCCCGAACTGCTCGAAGAAGTGTTCGAGCTGAACATGGCGCTCGAAGAGTTGCGCGGCGGCGAAACCGACGCCGCGCCGCAGCTCGAAGAAGCCCGCGCGAAGTTTACCCGGATGCTCGACGAAATCGACCGGGAACTTCAGCGGAAGTTCGTAGCGTATGATCATTCGCCCGATCGCGCCGTTCTCACCGAGGTCCGCGCCATCCTGAATCGCCGCAAGTACGTCCGCAATCTAGTCATCGAAGTGGAGAAAGCTCTTGTCGTCAACGTTCCAAATTGATTTCGGTCCGCAGGCTGCAAGCCGAATCGTAGGGATCGACTTGGGCACCACCAACAGCTTGGTCGCCCATATGGAACTCACGCATCCCGCCGTAATCCCCGGCGAGGACGGCGACCGGCTCGTTCCGAGTATCGTCTCCGTGATGCCCTCGGGGGAAATCGTGGTTGGCAACCTGGCGCGGAAGATGCTGATCGAGCAGCCCGAGCGCACCATTTATTCGGTCAAACGTCTGATGGGCCGCGGCATTGAAGACGTGCGGGACGAGCTGAAGCTGTTCCCATTCCGCGTGGCCGAAGGCAGCGAATCGGTGATTCGCGTGCAACTTGGGGAGCGCACTTTCACTCCTCCCGAAATTTCCGCTTTCATCCTGCGCCAGCTCAAGAAAAACGCCGAAGCCGCGCTGGGCGGACCTGTCACGCAGGCCGTCATCACCGTTCCCGCCTATTTCAACGACGCGCAGCGCCAAGCCACCAAAGACGCCGGGCGCATCGCCGGCCTGGACGTTTTGCGGCTGGTGAACGAGCCTACGGCGGCGGCTCTCGCTTACGGCTTGGATAAACGGCGCGACGGCATCGTGGCCGTGTACGATCTCGGCGGCGGAACCTTCGACATCTCCATACTCAAGCTGCACGAAGGCATCTTCGAAGTGCTCGCCACCAATGGCGATACGCACCTGGGCGGCGACGACATCGACAATCTGCTGATGCGGATCGCCCTCGAAGACATTCAGTCCGATTGGGGCGAGGATTTGTCGCGCGATGGCGAAGCCGTGCAGACCTTGCGGCAAGCCGTGATCGAAGCGAAGGAGCAGCTATCGTTTCTGCCGGTCGTCGATCTCCATTTCGATTTCCGCGGCAAACAATACCAGAGACGGATCACCCGCGAGCTGTTCGAAAAACTCATCACGGATATTGTCGACCGCACGCTGGGTCCCTGCCGCGAGTGCATCCGCGATGCCGGCGTGACCGTCGAGCGGATCGACGAAGTGGTTCTGGTCGGCGGGTCCACGCGCATCCCGCTGGTTCGGAGCGCCGTGGAAGTTCTATTCCGCGCAAAGCCGCACACCGACCTGAATCCGGACGAAGTGGTTGCACTGGGAGCGGCCGTGCAGGCCGGCATTCTTTCCGGCTCCGTGGAAGATAAGCTGCTGCTCGACGTGACGCCGCTTTCGCTCGGAATCGAGACGATGGGCGGCGTGGTTTCGAAGATCATCCACCGCAATTCCACGATTCCGGCAAGCGCCAGCGAGACGTTCACCACCGCCGTCGATGGCCAGGCTAACGTGTTGATCCATGTCCTCCAAGGCGAACGCGAACTTGTTAAAGATTGCCGCAGTCTCGCGCGATTCGACCTGAAAGACATCGCGCCCATGCCCGCCGGCCTGGCGCGGATCGAAGTGCGGTTCCTGATTGACGCCAACGGCATCTTAAACGTGACCGCCCGGGACGCTCGTACCGGAAACGAGCAGTCTGTCGACATCAAGCCGACCTACGGATTGACCGACGAGCAGGTCGAAGCGATGATCGAGGCGTCGATCGATCATGCGGAAGAGGACTTCACGGCGCGGCAAGTGGCCGAAGCCCGCGTCGAAGCCGATGCGATTCTCGCGGCCACCGAAAAGGCCAAGCAAAGCGACGCTTACTCGGATCTCGATGACGCGGAACGCGAACAAATCGCCAGTTCAATCAACCAGCTCCTGCTGGCGTACCATTCGGACGATTACTTACTGATTCGCGAGAAAATCGACGCTCTCAACGACGCAACGATGATTCTGGCCGAAAATCTTATGAATACAGCCGTCAAGAGCGCGTTGAAGGGAACAAAGATTTAACTATGCTTCTCCACTTAAGGAGTGTATACTCTATTCATGGGTGCACTCTTAACAGTACCAGTCGAATCGGCCATCGTTGAATCCGCCATCGTGGAACGGCGGCAAGACCCGGAAGTCCGGCGTCAAATGTCCGGACCGGCTCTCCGCACCTTTTTTCGGATTGGCGCGGCGTGGGGTCTTAACGTGACGGAGCAGCGCGCGCTTTTGGGATGGCCCGCTTCATCCACTTTTCACAAGTATAAGGCGGGCGACGTGGGAGCGGTTTCTTACGATTGCCTGACGCGCCTCTCGTTGGTTGTCGGCATCTACACCGCGCTGCATATGCTCTATGCGGAAGACGGTTTGGCCGATCGTTGGATTAAGCTGCCGAATAGCAATCGGCTCTTTGGCGGCCAGCCCGCGCTCACTCTGATGATGGACGGGGGGATTGACGGGCTGTACAGAGTCCGAAGGCTCCTGGACGGGCGGCGGGGCTAATTGGATGCCGCCTGCCGCAACAATTCATTTCAAAGACACGCACCGGCTGGTTTCGACGCGCTTTCCGACCGTTGGAATTCTCGACGCGGTCGCAAGTCCCGACGATCTCCGCCGGGTTTTCGAGCTGCATGCCTGGACGAACGACCGTATCTCGGGCGAACTCGGCTACTTGCATGTCTTTTCGCGCTCCGAATGGGTCTCGGGTCGCCCTTATTCGAGCGTGATCATGGCGACCTTTTGCCACCCACGCGTGGACGGCAGCCGCTTCAACGGCCCCGATCGCGGGGCTTGGTATGCCGCGCGCTCGCTCGAAACGGCTCATGCGGAAACCGTCCATCACCGGACCACCGAACTTTCCGAAATCGGCTTCTTCGAAACCCGCGTGCAACTTCGGCTCTATCTGGCGGATTTCGATGCCGTCTTCCACGATATCCGGGCGCCGATTCCGGAAAATGAGCCGTACCACGATCCCGCCAGCTATGCGGCTTCCCAAGGACTTGGGCGGAGGCTGCTCGACGAGGGAGCGAATGGGATTACTTACCGCAGCGTCCGGCATCCAGGCGGCGAATGCCTATCCGCGTTTTGGCCCAAGCTGATCGAGAATGTCCGCATCGCCGCGCACTTCGAATATCGCTGGGAAGGAACGCCGTCTCCAACGATCCACCGGCTGCATGGTTATCGGTAGTTCCCCTTGAACGATCCTCTAGAAGGAAAAGCGTATCTGGAAGTCCACTCTCCGGTTATTGGCCGCGTTTCCCTGAGGCCCGAAGCCCGATGCCAATCCAGTCGATTCGCCGAACTGCGGCGAGGTCAGGTTGCCGACCGGCGTGCCCGGATTCACGTTATTCAACAGGTTGCGCGCGGACGCCGATACAGTCACGTTATAGCGCTTGCCGGTGGACTCGCCGCCGAAACCGCCGCGGCCGCCTCCGCCTCCCCCGCGCGGGCCGCCTCCGCCCATCATCATTCCACCGGGTCCGCCACCCGGACCGCCACGATGGCCGCCACCGCCTCCACCGCTATCGCCCGAGCCGCCAGCCGGCCGGCTCTTGCTTTCCCCGAATCCCCACGTCTTGCTCACGCGCATGTTGACGCTGAAATAGGAGGGACCTTGGCCGTAGTTTCGCGGGATCAGCCTGTCCCCGGGTCCCGGAGCGAGATTGAAATCTCCAAATGCGGTGCACTTGGAAGTCGGGAGAGCGCAATTCGTCGTGAGCGAGGGCCGTTCGGTGAAGACCGAATTGCCAAAGATATCCTGGCCCGTCGTGATGTTAAACGGGCTGCCCGAGTGCCCGGTAATGAACGGACTCCACCGTAAGCCGAACCGGGTCGCAATGGAACCGCCGATCAGGAACCGGTGGCGCGTGTCGAACGAAGAGCGCCCGTACTCGCTGCTCAAATCGTATTGGTTCGCCGGGAAGGTCGACGCGCCGTCCGTGTTGCTCTTGGCGTATCCCAGGGCGTAAAAACCGAATAACGATATGTTCTGGTTCATGCGCGAGTTGACGTTGGCTATGAGCTGGTTCTGATTCAGAATTCCGTCGGACTCATAGAGGTAAACGTTGCCCGGGCCGTAAGGCCGGATTCCCTGATTGGCGGCGTTTTGACCCGGCGTGAACGTTCCGGGCAGCGGCGCATCGATATTGCGCGTGCGGAAGAGGTGCGTTCCGCGGGAATTGGTAAATGTTACCGCCAGGGTGGTGTTGCGCGGCAACTGGCGCTCGACGCCGATGGCGCCTTGCATCAGGCTCGGGGCGCGCAAATTCCTGTCGATCTCCCGAATGGTCTGTGGACTCTGCTGCGCCCCCAGGCTTCCGATGGACGGCGCGGTACCCTTGATCGTGGTCCCCTCAACCGGTACCAGGAGCGTCGGATTCTGGAGAATGTATTGCTGCTGGTTGATTCCGTTGAACCGGATCGTCTGCAGGGTGAGGTTCTCCGAGAATCGGTCGTAGAAAAATCCGTAGCCGCCGCGAAAGACCGTTTTACCCGGCCTTCCGTTCTTCGATCCCGGGGCCCAAGCGAAGCCCAGCCGGGGAGCGAAATCGGTCCAATCGTGGATGTTGGTCTGCGTCTCATACCGCAAGCCGAGGCTCAATGTGAAATTCGGCCTGACTCGCCAGTCGTCCTGGAAAAACAGGCCGATGTCGGTTTGTGTCAGGCCGGCATTCGGATTTCCGCCCGCGATGCTGAATTGCGTGGCGCCGAAACCGAGCGCGCGAATTTGCGCCGCCGTCAGGCCCTGCTGCTGCAAGAGAATCGTTTGCCGGTATTGTTGGAGGGAATCGAGCTTTTGGGTGACCGGCTTTCCGGTCGCATCGAGTACCGCCTGATTGTTGGCGTTGAGCACCGGCAAATCGCCGCCGGCGAACAGAAACGTTCCCCCGAAGTTTTGCGGAGAATTATCGTTTAGCGTCGCGGTCCTCGATCGGATGCCGAATTTCATCGAATGCCTGCCTTGCACGACCGAGGTATAGTTCTGGATCTCGTACAGGTTGTCGTTGTTAAAAGTGTTTCCTATCTGCGCGCCGCCCCCGGTGAAGGCGTCCAGCACCTGGATCGTCGGAATGGTGTTGTCGCCGACGTCGCCCGTGTGATTCCGCCGGAACTGGAAGCGCGTCTCATTGACCACCTTGGGACTCAGAATCGCCGTCTCCGTAACCCGCACGTTATCCTCCGACGATTTCGCCGCATAGGCCCGTTCCGCCAGCGAGTACAAGCCAATGCCGGCGTTATCGGAGTTGCTCGTTTCGTGCTGATAACGGACGACCAGCGTGTTGTTCGTATTCAACTGATAATCGATGCGCGGACTTATCTCCATGCGCTGCTGCGGCGTGACGACGGATATCTGCAACGGAGTTACGTTGAGATTCGAATCGAGAATCCTGGCGTTGATGACCGCGTTGTCGTTGATGTCGCGCCGCTGAAAATCGACGAAAAAGGATGCCTTCTTGCTTATCGGCCCGCTCAAATTCCCTTCGTATTGGCGGGATTGAAACGCGGGTTTGTTGGTGGAGTACGGGTTCCGCGAATTGAAAACGGCGTCGCTATCGCTAAAAAAGGCCGATCCTCGAAACTTGTCGGTGCCGGGCTTGGTGAGAATCTCGATTCGTCCGAAACCAAGCCGGTCGTACTCGGCGGAGAAAGGGTTTTGGTTGATACGGATTTCGCGAATCGACGACTTCGGAGGAAGAGTGCCTCCGGTGAAACCATCAATGAAAATCTGTCCGCCATTGGGGCCGGCCGAAGGTCCGGCGAGGGCCTGCAGGTCCGTGGCGAGATCGTCGGGATCGTCGGGAAGCGCGTCCAGGTCGGTTCCCTTGAGAACCAGCTGGCCCGCATTCTGCGATGCGTCGACACTGACGGTGCCCACCGCATCGGAGCTCACCGTGACTTCCTGTGTGGCGGTCTGGAGCTTCAGGGGGATGTTGAGGTTCTGCGTGCGTCCCGCGGAGACGGAAATCGATTTCACCTCGAACGGAGCGAAACCGTTGCGCGCGGCGCGAACGGTATAGCTACCGGGAGCGAGGCCGCCGACGTTGAAGACTCCTTCTTCGTTCGAAGAGAGCCTCCTGGTAAAGCCCTTTCCATTGGTAACGGTGATATCGGTGGCGGGAATCGAAGCGCCCGATTCGTCGGTGACTTGCCCGCGGATGGTACCGCCGCTCTGCTGCGCCATCGCGGACGCTAGCCCGAGGGCGAAAGCGAGAAGAAGGAAAAGCGTCGTGCGGCAGGTTCGTTGCGCGGACATTGGTGTCATGTAATTTCTTGATTAAGCGGCTTTCAAATCCGTTATTGAGGAGGCATTCCGATGTCGAAACTGAGCACGCTGCTCATGGCGACATCGGAACGGCCGCCGGGCGCGGTCAGGAGCGGCTCCACGCCCGCGATCAGGGTGATCGCCGTCACGCGGGAAGGGTCGGTTCCAGCGGTGGTCGAGAGGATCACGGCGTCGCCCGGCTTCAGGTCGGTGAGCGGAATAGCTGGAGCGCGCTCGAGCATGGCTTGAAAATCCATATTGCCTCGCGGATGCATTCCAGGGCCTCCCTCATGACCTCCTCCAGGACCGCCCCCGGGACCGCCCGCGGGAACACCGGGAGGGGGACCGCCAGGACCGCCCGGACCACTCGGACCACCGCCTTGCCGCATCCGCGCCATTCTCATCGCCATCTCCGGCGGCAGTTTTTTCAAGCTTGTATCGGCGTTCACCTGGATCGCGACCGGTTTCTTGTTCGAGAGGTCGGCGATCTTCAGTTGGCCCGCGGCCGCATCGACCGAAAGCACGGTTCCCGCGATGTTCCGGAACGTGCCGGACACAATTTCTTCGGGCTTGATGTGCGTTCCGTCTTCGCTTTTATCGCCCAAAACCCGCAGATTATCGCCAACCTTAAGATCGGCGAACGTGCTCGGCGTGGCATCTGCGAACCGGACGGAATCGGGAGCGTAGCGGCGGAAATTGACGTTCTCGACGGGCCCTACAATCACATCCTTTAGACCCGCGGGTGTCTGCACCTTGACGGTGATCTGTTTGGTTGCGGGGTCGATTGCGGCGACCTTGCCGGCCACGCCGCGGCGGACCCATTCCGCGCGGTTCTTCTCGTGATGCTGCGCCAATTCCGCTTTGGTCATTACCATGACGGACACGGCGGGCGTTGCGGGTTCCGCATTCCGCGCGCGCGCGGCGACGCGGTCGCCCACGGCGACATCGGATAGCGCAATCTTGGCGGCTTTCTTAAGGTCTTTCTCGCCGGGCGGGACCTTCAGATAAAGGGTTTTTTCGTCCAGAAGCACGGTAGCCGGCGTGCCTGCGTCGGTTTTCAAGGTAAGCTGTTTAGCGCCGGGATCGATGGCCGTCACTTCCCCGATCAAGCTCGAATACGCCTTAGGCTTGGGCGCGGCCGCCTGGTCTTGCGCGTTTAGGACGAGCAAGCTAACTGCAAGAATGAAAAGGCTCTTCCCCATAGTGTAGTTAGGCGCTTGGCAACGTGCAAAGGTAACGCGGCGTTTGAGTAAAGAAAGGTAAATCGTCACCGGCTCAGTGAATACACGGTCCGATTGGGCGCGGGCCTTTGCACCTCGAAGAGAATGCCGCCTTTCTTTTCCGATTTCAGGCTGGGCGGAGTCGCCGTGTCAACGGTCAATTCCGAGCCGCGCAGGGCCAGACGAGCCATTCCCACATCGATTCCGGCTTCGGGCAAAACATTCAGGCCGGAATCTTTCCAGACGAACTCCATCCAACGTCCGCCGTCCGGACTTGAAAAAACGGCGCGAATCTTCTGTGTCTCCAGAATATGTTCCGGGTGGCCGTCTTGATCGAAATCCGCCGAGTACGCGACCGTCTCGCCCCTCGGAATCACCAGAAAGCGCACCGGAAGTTCCACGTTTGCCGGACCGGACAGTTCGACCGTGGCGGGGTGAATCCCCGGCCCGGCTTTTTCGGCGAATACGCGAATCGAGATATTCCGCTCCATCGATGCCCCGACACTAACTTCCAACTTCGCGGGCGAGAACTCCAGATCGGGGCTCTCGATCTGAAGCGTATAATTCCGGATCTCGGGAAAATTGTTGCGAATCGCCAAGTCGATTTCGCGGCCCGCCTTTCGATCGACTGAAATGAGCACGGGCATTAGGGGCAGTTCCGCTTCCGTGCCGAAGTGCAACCCGATCGCTTCCCGAATCCGCAAGGATGCGGGCCGCAGCAGCTGCAGGCTGGCGTGGCTCATTTGCGCGCCATCGGCCTCGATCGCGACCGCGACACGATCGCCATGAACGGCGTCGGGCGGGACATCGATCAGGTAATCGATTTCGAGCGGCGATTTGACCTCCCGCCGCATTTTCCAGTTTTCGGAAAGTTTGAGGCGCGAACGCTTGGCGATATCTTCGGACGAATACGAAGTTGCGATCCGGTTGGTCTGCCCGATAATGAGCGATTTCGCATCCACTAAAAAAGCGGAAGCGTCGGGCGGTTGAATGGCGAGGGCGATGCGGACGCGATGCGCCGGACCGCTTCCCGCGGGCACGCTCAAACGCACGCGGGAGGTTTTCTCGTCCCAATCGAAATTGGTGGGCTTCGCGGCCGCGATTAGCGGACCGGACGGTTCATGCGAGAGTTGCAGCACCACTTCGCCGGCCGCCGGCGCCGCGAATTCCATTGCCAGGATTCCATTTTCGTACTCCGCGGAAATCAGTTCCGCCGTCGCGTAGACGATCTGGCCGGCGTTGCCCAAAGGCCCGCATTGCTCGCATACGGCACTCTTGTTGAGTTGGATATCGACGGGCAGCCAGAGCGCTTCATGGGCGGGAATATCGACGCCGGGAAGCACGAAGCTACGCTTGAGCGACGGATAATTGACACGCAGATCGCCGTGAAAGGCCGACTCGCTCCGGTTCACAATGCCGACGGCGGACGCGTCTCCGGCGTTTGCGACCAACTGGCTGGCGGTAACACCCGCGGGAAACTTTCCCGTGACCGGGCGAACCGGCGAAACGGTCATGGAGTTGAGCAGGCCGCCCCAATGTTGAAGCAACGCGGCGTTTCTGCGGAGCGCGGCGACCGTGGGCTGCTCTTCTCCGGTGAAGGAGATCGCGCCCTTATGGAAGGCAGGGGAAACGGTGTCCTCGACGTCCGTCCACAGAAGCGAGCCCGTGGCTTTCGAAAGGAACTCGCGGCTGAGCACCAGCGCATCCGGCGAAATGGCGGAGACGGAGAAGACGGGTCGCGGCGGATTTGGGGCGGCCGTCATGCCTAGCCGTTGAACGAGTTGAAGGAAACCCATTGCATCCGGCCGGACCGCGCACGTGACGTGGCGAATGCCGATGTTCTTCAGCCATACCAACTCGCGTTCCCAGAACTGCCGCGGGAACGAATTGCAAGGGAACTCGACCGACTGCACATACGCCGCCGGCGCGGCGCTTGCAACGAATAGCAGCAGCGCCGGCAACCGAATCGCAAGCGGATAAATCATGGATACGCGGTTTTACGCATCCGGTAGTCTTCAATCAAGGGCATCCGCACGATCCGGCACATTTCAAACAGGCGGGAGCGGGCGCGCGAGCCGATGCGATCCGAAAGCGTCGTCCGGTAATCGATCTTGCCCGGAACGGTAGCGGAGGGCTGCATCGCGCGGCCTCCGGCTTCCGCATCCGTGAGGTTCGAGGTCGCAATCAGCGGCTTCCGGTGGTTGCAGCGGTAGGTGACGATCGAAGTGACCGTGTCCTCGACCCAATCGGTCACGCGGTGCGCTCCGAGATCGTCCAGCAGAAGGATTTCAGCGTCCAGCGCAAATCGATACGCTTCTTTATCGCTCGAGCCCGACTGGGGATCGAATCCCGAGCGGATGCGGTCGAGCAAATTTTGGTAATCGAAGAACAGCCCTTCGTGGCCGCGCCCCATCAGGCAGCGCAGGGCCGCGACGGCAAGATGCGTTTTGCCCGTGCCCGGGTCGCCCATTAACAAGAGGCCTGGACGCTTATCGTTCGGAAACTCCCGCAAGAACGATTTCACCAGCAGTAGAACATCCGCCAATTCCCGTTGCGCCATCGGATTATCGCGCGGAAGCGCGAACGTTTCTATTGAGGCATTGCGATAGAGAGGCGGAATTCCGGACGAATCTTCCAGGCGCCTGGCGCGCGATTCGCCGACGCATTCGCACCGTTCGGCGCCGGAAAGATCCTCGCGCTCGACGATTTTCCAACCGGTGCCGCGGCAGAACGGACATGCGTCTTGCGCCATGAGTTCCATTATCCCTTGCGGCTATTCGACCACGGCCAGAACCGTACCAGCGACGACGGCGTCGTTCTCTTTCACGGAAATGGACGTAACACGGCCGGATCGCGCGGCTTTCAACTCATTCTGCATCTTCATGGCTTCAATTACGACAAGCCCTTGACCGGCCGTTACCTCTTCCCCAATTTTGACGAGGACGCGAACGATTTTTCCGGGCATCGGGGCTTTAATGCTTTCCCGGCCCTCCGATTTCAGCAGCGGCTTCGCGGGATTCCAACGGCGCGGATCTTGGAAGTCGACGCGAATCCGGCGGCCGTCCACGGATACCCGGTCTCCGTCTACAAGCACTTCGTAACTGCGGCCGTTGAGCAGAATGGAGTAAACGCCGGGCTCCACTTCGATGACATCCGGCTTGTCTTCACTCATTGCAAAACGTGCGCCATTGCGAAACGGAAACCGCCGGCTTACGCGCGCGGCTCGGTATTGCGGCCACCAGAATCTCGTCCGGCTTTGGGGCCGGCGGCCGGCGCGCGAAGAAGCCGTCGAGAAAACCGGTATGAAGATTGCCCGCGCGGAATTCCGGATCTTCCAAGACGGCTTTGAAGAAGTCCAGATTGGTTTCGATTCCCGAGATGTAATATTCATCGAGCGCCCGCAGCATACGGGCCGTGGCCTGCTCCCGCGTAGCGGCCCAGACGGAGAGCTTCGCGAGCATTGGATCGAAATCGAGCGGGACGGTCCAGCCGGAATACACGCCCGAGTCCAGTCGAATGCCGGGGCCGGCGGGTTCGGAAAGCCGCGTAATTTTGCCGGGCGAAGGGAAAAACCGGTTCTCCGGATCTTCCGCATAAATGCGGCATTCGATAGCCGCTCCGCGCCACTGCACGTCGTCCTGCCCAATCGAAAGCTTTGCGCCCGCGGCGATTTCGATTTGCATCCGCACCAGGTCGAGGCCGGTTACGAGCTCCGTCACGGGATGCTCGACTTGTAATCGCGTATTCATCTCAAGGAAGTAGAATTTGCGGTCGGCATCCACCAGAAATTCGACCGTGCCCGCGTTGTAATATCCCGCGGCCTTCGCGGCCCGGATGGCGGCCTGCCCCATGGCGTCGCGCATCCCGGGATGCACCGCGACCAGCGGGGAAGGGCACTCCTCGATCACCTTTTGATGGCGGCGTTGAATGGAGCACTCGCGCTCCCCGAGGTGAATCATGTTGCCGTGCCGGTCGCCGATCAGTTGGATCTCGATATGGCGCGGGTTCTCGATCAGCTTTTCGATGTAGACCGCAGGGTCGCGAAATGCGCGTTCGGCCTCGCTCGAAGCGCCTCGAAAGGCGGATTCGAGATCCTCTTCGCGATCCACGCGCCGCATCCCTTTGCCGCCCCCGCCCGCCACGGCTTTAAGCATCACGGGATAGCCGCACTGTCGCGCGAAGGAGAGAGCTTCCCCAGGTTCGGCGAGGCCTTCACGCGTGCCGGGAACGATCGGCGCGCCCGCTTCGGATGCGACGCGCCGGGCTCCGGTTTTCGAACCCATGATGCGGATCGATTGCGACGAGGGACCGATGAATGCGATGCCGGATTGTTCACAGGCGGCGGCGAAATCGGCATTCTCGCTAAGGAAGCCGTAGCCCGGGTGAATCGCATCGGCTTGATGGGCTTTTGCGGCTCGCAGGATTTCTTCGATATCGAGATAGCTGTCGACGCGCTCGGCTTCATCCGCCTTGCGGACGTGAAGCGCCGGGCGATCGACATCCGAATAGACGGCGATGGAAGCGATGCTCATTTCACGAAGCGCGCGGATGACGCGCACGGCGATCTCACCCCGATTCGCGATCAGAATCTTCTTGAACATGCCCGTCACGATCTTCTTACCGCCCGAAGCAATTTCCGTCCCGACACGATCGCGATCGCGAAGAAAGCGGCGAAGCTGATCGCAACCACCGTCCACCGCCGCCGAGGAGACAAATACCCCGCTGTAACCCCGGTTGAGCCTGAAAAATCGAGGGCCAAATGGAGATGCACCGAAGCCGGGGCGCGCGCTTGCGGACTGCTCGCAATCACGATGGCGTACTCGCCGGGCGACTGCACGGGCAAGCGCAATTCGCCCTTTGTTTCATAACCGGTGGAAGCCAACGATTCATGCGGCTTCGAAAAAAGGAACTGCCGCAAATCGCCCTTGGCGATGAGTTCCAGGCGCACTCCCGGGCCGCCCGAAACCACCTGGAAGCTGCATTCAACGGCCACGGGCCGCTGCTTCAAAACGAATTCCACGAAGCGCCATTCATGCGCCGGAATCTGGTAAACGTCGTCGGTGAGAATGGCTCGCGGCGCGTTTGCGAGCCACGCGGCGAGCCAGAGAAAAACGGCGGCGAATTTCATTCCGAGTGGACGATCGCGCCATTCAAAACCGTCATGGTCACGCGCGTTTTCCAGATCTCCGCGGCGGGTATCTTCATAATGTCGCCCGAGAGCATGACGAAATCGGCCAGTTTTCCGGGGGTAAGCGAACCCTTTTCGTTTTCTTCGAAAGCGGCGTACGCGCCCTCGATGGTCCAGCTTTTGAGTGCCTGTTCACGCGTCATGCGCTGATCGGGGAACCAGCCGCCCGGGGGATTTCCTTGGTGATCCTGGCGCGTTACGGCGGAGAAGAATCCCCAAATCGGATTCGGATTTTCCACCGGGAAATCGGAGCCGTTCGGCACGCGCACGCCCAATTTCAGGAAGGTTTGCCAGGCGTATGCGCCCTGGATTCGTTCCGGTCCCAGGCGCGTTACCGCCCAGCCCATGTCGCTGGTGGCGTGGGTCGATTGCATGGAGGCGATAACGGAATACTCGCGAAAGCGCGCGAAATCGTCCGGCGCGATCACCTGGGCGTGTTCGATCCGGAATCGCTTATCGTTCGGGCCTTTCAGGGCGGCGGCATAGGCATTCAGGACCGTGCGATTCGCCCGATCGCCGATGGCGTGCGTATTCACTTGGAAACCACGCGCCACCGCTTCGAGGGCGACGCGGCGGATGGACGCCTCATCCAAAATCAGCAGTCCCGAGTTGCCGGGATCGTCCGTATAGGGCTGAAGGAGCGCCGCGCCGCGCGATCCAAGCGCGCCATCGGCCACCAGCTTGATGCTTCGAATGGTGAGGCGCTCGCCAATCTCCGGGCGGCGATTGTTTTTCCAAGCGGTGTCCCAGACCGCCCCGGCGATCATTGCATAAACCCGTACCGGTAGCTCATTTCGCGCGATCAAAGCGCGATACGCGGCGATATCGGCTTCGTCCACTCCGGCATCATGCACCGTCGTCAAACCCAGGCGGGCGCATTCCCTGGCGGCTCGCGCGATGCGTCGCTCGTTCTCCCGTGGCGTGGGCGCGGGAATCTTCCGCTCCACTAAACCCTGTGCCCGGTCGATGAAAACTCCGGTCGGGGCGCCGGAAGCGTCGCGCACGATTTTGCCGCCGGCGGGATCGGGAATCGAGCCGTTAATGTCCGCCAAATCGAGCGCCTTTCGGTTCACCCAGGCGGCGTGGCCGTCCACGCGCGTGAGAAAAACGGGGTTGTCCGGCGCGGCGGCCGAGAGTCCCTGGGAGGTGGGGAACCGCTTGCCGGGCCAGAGATTCTGGTCCCAGGCGCGGCCCCGAATCCATTCGCCGGGCTTGCGGTCATGCGCCGCGAGGCGGACCTTCTCGACGATTTCCGCTTCCGATTTCGCGGCGCGAAGATCCAGCGTCTCCGGATTATCGCCTAGGCTGTCGCCTAAGCTGCGCATGTGCGCGTGGCAATCGATCAGCCCCGGAAGTATCGTCGCGCCGCGGGCGTCGATGCGTTTGGTGGCGGTATAGCGCGAAAGGTCGTCTCCGACGGCCAGAATTCTGCCGCTTTTCACCGCAATCGACGATGCCGAAGGACGGGCCTCATCCACCGTATAAACGTGCGCGTTCACGACGACCAGATCGGCCGTTTGGGCATGGCAATGAATCGCCGCGACCGCCATCCAACAGCGCAACGAGAACCCGCCCCAACCCATTCGACTAATATAGAAGATATATGAGAAACGGCGTAGTCTCGCCCGAGGCGGCGCTAGTTCCACTTGAAAAAACTCGTTGGAAAAGCGCCGTAAACTGGATCGCAGCGGTGCTGATTGCGCTCATCCTGCTGATTGCGGGACTCTGGAAAATTACCGACCCCACGGGCGCCGGAGTGCGCTTGGCGCAAGCGAAAGTGCCTGAGAGTTTGAGCGTCCTTGCCGCCGTAACGCTCGGCACGACGGAAACTTTTGCAGGCGTTTTATTGCTGGTTCCGCGATTTCGAAAATGGGGCGCATGGCTGGGCGCGGCCCTGTTGCTCGCGTTCATGGTTTTCATCGGCATCCACTACAACGAACTTCGCGGCGCGGAGTGTTCCTGCTTTCCCTGGGTAAAGCGCGCGGTCGGTCCGGGGTTCTTCGTGGGAGATGGAATCATGTTATTGCTTGCCGTAATCGCGGGCGTTTGGGCCAGGCGATCGGATAGCCTACGCGGAGCGGCGCTGGTTCTGGCCGCCGTTGGCGTGTTCGCGCTGATCTCCTATGGGGTCGCGGCCACGCGTCAGACCGGAACAAAGGCGCCCGACGCGATCGCGGTCAATGGCAAGCCCTACTCGATTCGGGAAGGCAAAGTTCTCATCTATTTCTTCGATCCCGAATGCATGCATTGCCTCGAAGCGGGCCGCCGCATGGCCAAGCTGAATTGGGGGGACACGCGGATCGTGGGCGTGGCCGTGGCGCAGCCGCGATTCGCGAGGGCATTCATGGAGAAAGATACCGGACTGAAGGGCGTTATCTCCACCGATTTCCCGCTGCTGAAGAAGACGTTTCCATATACATCGACGCCAGCCGGCGTCGCGATCGAGAACGGGCATGAAAAAGCGATGCTCTCGCGGTTCGAAGGCGACGAACCGGCGGCGACATTGAAGAAGCTCGGGTTTGTATACTAAGTCGCATGGGTAGTTCAGTCGCCAACGCTCTTATTTCCGTTGAAGAGTATCTGTCCAACCCCGCTTACGAGCACTGCGAATATATCGACGGCGAGATCCAGGAGTTGAACTTGGGCACCTATTCGCACTCGGGAATTCAGATGAGGTGTGGGCGGAAACTCCTTGAATATTTTGATTCCAGACCGGGGGGTTACGTTGGAAGCGAGTTGCACTGCCGTCTTCAAATCGGGGGGACGGTGCGTTTTCGCCTCCCTGACATAGCGGTCGTACTGGGCACTCGTTCGGGCAAGTATCTCGACCGTGGTCCCGACCTCGTAGTGGAAATCCGTTCGCCCGAAGACTCGATCGCTTCGCAATTCCGCAAGCTCGACGATTACTTCGCGAATGGAACCAAACTCGCGTGGATCGTCCTTCCCGAGGAGATGTCCGTTTTTGTCGTGCAGCCGGATGGAAACGTGCGTACCGTGGTCTCGGGCGAAGCGCTCGATGGCGGCGCGGTGCTGCCGGACTTGAGAATCGAAATCGATTACCTGTTCTCCTGACCAATCCTCGCCCCCGTGACCGTTGAAGAGTATCTCTCCAACTCCGCTTACAAACGCTGCGAATACATCGACGGCGAAACCCTGAAATTGAACGGGGGCACTCGTGCGCATTCGCGAATTCGGGGAATATGTTTCCGCCAACTCGATGCGTTTTTCGATACTCGCCCGGACGGATACGTCGGACTGGGATTGCATTGCCGCCTGAGAATTCGCGGCGAAACTCGTTTCCGCTTACCGGATGTCGCAGTGGTTCTGGGGAAAATTTCCGGTGAGTATCTCGATCGCGGTCCGATCTTGTGGTTGAAATCCGTTCACCCGAAGACTCTATCGCATCGCAGTTTCGCAAGCTCGACGACTATTTCGCAAATGGAACGAAACTCGCGTGGATCATCTTACCCGAGGAGATGTCCGTGTTCGTCGTTCAGCCTGACGGAAACGCGCGGGCCGTGGTGTCCGGTAAAACGATTTCTGGCGGAACGGTGCTGCCGGAGTTGAAAATCGCTGTCGACTGCCTCTTCTCCCGATAAAGCGCCGGTTATAATTCAAACGAATGGACGTCTACGACGAGCTGATCCGCTTGCGGCGGCTTGGGCAAAAATCCGCCATCGCCACCATCGTGCAAGTCCACGGGTCGATCCCGAGTTTTGAAAGCGCCAAGCTGCTGGTTCGCGAAGACGGCTCGATGATCGGCACTATCGGCGGCGGCTGCGTGGAAGCCGAAGTATGGAATGCCGCGCGCGAAGTAATGGAAACCGAAAAGCCCCGGCATCTCAGCTTCAACCTGGGCCAGGATGCGGCTTACGACAATGGGTTGATCTGCGGCGGGCAGCTGGATGTGTTCGTCGAGCCGGTGATCCCGCCGCCGCGCGCATTCATTTTCGGCGCGGGGCATATTTCGAAAAGCCTGTCGAAAGTCGCGGCCATGGCCGGCTTTTCGCCTAGCATCGTCGACAATCGCGAAAGTTTCGCGAACCGCGATCGCTTCCCCGAAGCCGACGAGATTTTCGCCGAAGAGTACGAGGACGTTTTTCCCAAGCTGAATATCGTCGAGACCAGCTACATCGTCATTGTCACCCGCGGCCACCGCGACGACATGCGGGTGCTTCGCTGGGCCGTTACGACGCCGGCGCGCTATATCGCGATGATCGGCAGCAAGCGAAAAGTGTTCAACGTGGTGAAGGAACTCGAAAAAGAAGGCATTCCGCGCCACGCCATGGAGCGCGTGTTCGCTCCAATGGGCTTCGACATCGGCGCGATCTCTCCCGAAGAGATTGCGATTTCCGTGGCCGCCGAGATGATTGCCGTGCGCCGGAACCCGGACGCGGATTGGCGCGCGCTCTCGAAATCGATTTTCACGGATGAGCGCCTTCGTTCGTTGTTGAAGTGAGATTGCCGTGAAACCCGCCGGACTGATTCTTTCCGCCGGCGAATCCCGGCGCATGGGCCGCGCGAAAGCCCTACTCGAATTTAATGGCGAAACGTTTCTCGATGGCTTGATTGCGCGGTTCGCGGCCGTTTGCGATCCCGTGATTGTCGTGCTGGGCCATCAACCCGGCGCCATACTGTCCGGGATACGGCGCGCGTCGGAAGCCAGGTTTGTGGTCAATCCGCGGCATGCGCTGGGCCAGCTTACTTCGATGCAAGCCGGGTTGCGCGCGTTGCCTCCCGGCACCGGCGGCGTGGTGTTCACGCTCGTCGATCATCCAAACGTCCCGGCCGGCACGCTGCGTGCATTGCTCGCGCATTCGGATGCGCTCCTGGCGATTCCCGTCCACCTTGAGCGCCGGGGCCATCCGATCTTTTTCCGCTCCGAATTGATCCCCGAATTTCTCGCACTGCCGCCGGACGGCCAGGCGCGCGACGTAGTCCGGCGCCATCGGGACGAAACGGTTTACGTCCCGATCGACGATCCGGGTATCCTGGACGACATCGACGATCCGGCGGCTTACGAATCGTTGACGAACGCGCGCGTGAACGCATGACGCCCGCGGCAGCCGCTCCATCGCGGAATATTCGCCGCGGGGCAGCCCAAATTATCGCCCTTTCGGTCGTTCTGCTGATAGCCGCCGGGTTCGCGGCGCCGTACATGCGCGCGGACAGCTACCGCGAACGAATTCGCGCCGCGCTCGAAACCGCGCTGGCGCGCAAAGTCACGCTGGGCGAGGTACGGCTAAACCTTTTCACGGGTCCCGGATTCCAGGTTGACGATGTCGTTATAGGCGAAGATCCGGCTCTCGGCGCGGAGCCGTTCGCGTATGTGCCCACGCTCCGAGCCACGCCCCGGCTGTGGCCGTTGTGGACGGGGCGGCTCGAGTTTGCCTCCGTAAGCCTGGATGAGGCGCAAGTAAACCTGGCTCGAATCGCGGCTCCCACGGGCGAGGTCCGATGGAATTTCGCGCCGCTGCTAAGGCCCGGCATTCTGCGGGCGTTTCCGAATATCGGCTTGCGGTCGGGGCGCATCAATTTCAAAGCCGGCAATACCAAGTCGATTTTTTATTTGATCAATGCCGATCTCGATATCACTCCGCCTTCCTCTCGCGGCGGAGATTGGCGCGTACAGTTTCGCGGCGAACCGGCGCGCTCGGACCGGCCCGCGTTCGGCTCGGGAAGTTTCCAGGCGAAAGGCCGCTGGCGCGAAGGCGGCAATCTCGAACTCGACCTGCAATTAAGAAAAAGTGAAATCGCCGACGTATCGACGCTCATTAATGGCGAGGAAATAGGCGTGCACGGTCTCATTTCCGGCCAGGCGCACCTGGCTGGTCCCCTGAATGCGCTCGGGCTCGACGGGCGGATGAATATCGAAGACGTTCACCGCTGGGACCAAAGCGTTCCCAACGACGCGGGTTGGCCGCTGATCCTGAGCGGGCGGCTGAACACGACCGCTCAAGAGTTTAAGCTTTACGCGCGCGTGGCAGGCCGGGCCGCCGACCGCGATTCCAATCGTGCCAAACCCATGTTATCCGCGGAATATCGCGTTACCGGCTATCTATCGCAGCCGCGCTGGGGCCTGCTGGTGAACTGCGATCGATTTCCACTGGAGCCGCTGCTGGCCTTCGCGCGGCATATGGGAGTTGCCGCGCCCGAGCGGTTGCACGCGACCGGCACGCTCGATGGCAGCGTGGGGTATACGGGGAAGGGCGTCATGGAAGGTCAACTCGCTTTTCACGATACGGCGCTCGCGCTTTCAGATTCGGCTCCGGTTCAATTTGAAAATGCGCGGATCGTGTTGAACGGCGGCCACGGTCGTCTTACGCCGGCGCTCGCCCGCACCGCGCAAGGCGATACGGCACGAATTGAAGGCGATTACGAATTCGCGACGCAAACGCTCGATCTGAATATTTCGACCGAAACGATGAGCATTGCGTCGCTGCGCGGCCAGGCGGCCTTGGCGAGAGTGCCATTGCTCGAGCAGATTCAGTCGGGTAATTGGAACGGACATCTCCGGTATCGAGAGAAGCCCGGCGTTGCGGGCGCGTGGAGCGGCCAAGTCGAATTGAGCGATGCCGATCTCCCGTTCGCCGGATTTTCGACCCCGGTGCGGCTCGATTCCGCGCGGGCCGATATCGACGGGGGCGCCGTGAACATGCAAGGAATTCGCGCGCATGTCGGAACGATAGCGGGACAAGGCGAGTACCGCTACGATCCGGGAGAGCCGCGCCCTCATCGCTTTCGGTTTTCGATCCCCGAGCTCGATGCCGCGAATCTGGAATCGGTCCTCATGCCGGCGCTGCGTCACGGAAGCCTGATCTCAATGGCGTTAAGCCTGGGACGCACGCCCGTGCCGGACTGGATGCGCGAGTGGCACGCCGAAGGCGCGGTGCAAGTCGGCGTGCTGCACGTTGGAGCCTTGGTCTTTCAGCGCGTGCGGTCGCGCCTCCTTTGGGATTCCATGCACGCCGTGTTTCCCGATCTTCAGGCGCGTTTCCAGAATGGGACGGTAGTATCGCGCGCGACTGTCGATTTAAGAGAGCGGACGCCCGCCTATCGCGTTTCGGCGCGCTGGAATAAGGTCGACTGGAAGGGCGGCAAGCTCGATGCCGATACCCTGGTGGAGACCTCCGGAACGGGGCGGGACACGCTCGCGAATCTCCATTCCGAAGGCTCCTTTACGGCACGCGGCGTGGAGATCGCCCCGCCGGATCGATTCAAGACCGTCGCCGGATGCTATGAGCTGGCGGCGGGCAAGATTCCGCGCGCGCGTTTCACCGGATTGCAGATGGTTACCGGCGACGATTACTATCTCGGAGACGGGCTTGCCCGGCCCGATGGGCAACTGGTACTGGCACTCGCCAGCGGCGACAAGCGATTACATTTGACCGGGACGCTTGAGGGCAGCGGGACGTTGCGCGAGACGCCATAAGGCCAAGCCGCGGCGGCAAGCGCGACCGCCCAACGCCGCATTTACTTGGGATCCAGATACTCGATCCAGCTCGTCATCATCTCTTCCTCGCTCTTATCGCCCCACCGGATGGCCTTTCGGGGATCGGGATTCGCGCCATTGTTCGCGCTGTTGTCGTAATGCACGGTGACAGTGAGGGTGCTGCCTTTCTCAACCAGGATCGGCTGCTCGAATCGATACACCAACTGCCAGTCGAACTTGTAATACGGCACGGAAAGGAGCGTTTCGCGGCGGCCATCGGGGCGCGCTAAGTCATAGCGCGCGTCCTTCCCGCGATAGTGCATGTGGGGCGTGATTGAGAGCAGCAGCTTGTCCTTTTCAAACGTGTAGCAGCGCTTAACTTCGTGATTTGGCGCGCCCGGCGGGATGAGGAAGAAGAAGTTCCGCAGGTCCATGCGGCGCAAAATCCGCTCGGGCGGCCCAGGCGCCAGGTACAGGCCGACGCTGGTGCGGTCGGTTTGGGAATCGTCCTTGCTTCGCGCGTAATGAATCACGAATTCGAGCTTGGACCCCGGCGCGATCCATTTCGCCGTGCCGCCCGGAAACACATCGGGCGCGCGCCCAGGCAAATACGATGCCAGCGCGCCTTCTTGAAACCCGTTTATGTAGGGCAGGTCCGGAGCGTCCGCCGCGCACGAATTATCGAGGACTGGAGCGTCGTCGCGAATACGCGTCAGATCGCCATCCGTGAGTAGGTAAGGGCCGAGGATGTTCATCGATTGGATCGTGGTCGCTCCCGGTTGCCGCTCGCCCGCCACCACGTTGACGTGGCCGTGATGCACCACCCGGCGATTTCCGGGCCGGAGCTCCGCCGCGCGAATCCAGATTCCCTCTTTCAGATTCGTAGGCACAACGAAGTGTTGGTAACTGTCAATTCCGCGCTTCACCACATAGTCTTTGCCGATATCGACGACGATGTCTGGTTTCCCGAGGCTCCAGCCCTCGGAAAAAGCGGGAGCGGGCGGAAGATCGCGCGGATCGCCCTCCCTCGCGCCGCCGTCCACCCAGGCTTTCACGATTTCGAGTTCCTGGGCGGACAGCCGGGCGTCGTTCGAAAACTTGCCGTAGTGCGGATCGGCCAGCCAGGGCGGCATGTTGCGCGACAGCACCGCCTCCTTGATCGAGGCAGCCCAGGGGCGGGCGGACTTATAGTCGAGGAGCGACATCGGCGCGACGCTGTTCGGCCGGTGGCATTGCACGCAGTGCCTGAAGAAAATCGGCGCGACATCACTGGTAAACGCCGGGGCTGGCTTGGTATCCACCGTCGCGGCGAAGAGAGCGGATGCGAGAGCGCAAACGAGAATGAGCGGGGGGGTACTCGGGCGGTTCATCTCTGCTATTCGGACAGTATCATATCCCAGTACCCGCCAACCCCCGCGCGACCCGGGTTACGGCGCAGCGTGAAGATGGGGCACATTACCTAAGTGAGTCACGTTCGAACCCAAGCAAGGGTGCATGCGGCACCGCGAGGCTCGAACTGCCGGGCGCAAGACAAATCATTATCGCCAATAGCTGCAATTCACTTAAGACGTCGTATAAGATGAACCCATCGCAAGCGGCGAAAATGCTTCAGTCGCCCTCACCATCCCTCGATTGCAAAGGGAGCGCCGGGAATGGAACGTCTTTCGAAGGAAGCGAGACGATTCAAGGTATCGCCACGGAGAAATACTCTTATTTGAATGAGAGCTCCAACGGGGTGCTGAATCTCGCCGCCTTTGGTTGCTTGATTGTTCAAAAAGTCGATACGTGGAAACGTTCCGATGGATCTTTATCTGGTTCTAAAACCTTTGAGCAGCTTGTACACATCGACCCGGTGGCGTCCCAAAGTGCTTTCTCCATCCCTCCGGATTACCGCGAGGTTTCGCCTGCAAAGATGCTTCAAGCAAGGGCTAAATGCCGGTTTCTCCATCCAGGGGTAAATGCCGGAGTGCCAACGCCCGATGCTCAGCGACCTGCACTACCAAGAGTCGAATCCCAATGCTCGCTGAAGATCTGGGACGTCAGTACCCGCCAAACTCCGCGCCGTAGCTATTTGAGAGCGCGGCCAGCAAAATGGAATCAGAGTCATGCCGCTGCTATTCCTCATGCTGCTCGTTGCGACCGTTCAGGCATCTCCGCTGAATGTCCGGTTGCTTGGAGCGGCCGGCGACGGAATAGCCGACGACTCCGGCAGCATCCAGTCGGCCATCGATCGAGTGAACGCGGAAGGCGGCTGCGTGTACATTCCGGCGGGCACGTACCGCCTGGGGCGTACATTGACAGTCAAAGTAGCCGCCCTTCGCGGATTGTGCATCGCCGGCGACGGGCCTACGTCGGTTCTCCTGGCGGCGGGCGACGGGGCGGGACTCGAAATCACCGGAACCGCCGGACTAAGTTACGAGTTAGTCTATCTATCCGGCTTCAAGATCAAGAGCGCGCCCGGAAGCGGCATGTCGGCTGGCCTGCACATGGCCGGCGTTGCCGGTTTCGGCATCGCGAACCTGCAAATCGACGGCAGCGAAGGAAGCATGCAATACGGGTTGCTGCTTTCGGGCGCGCAACAGGGTTATATCAAAGGCGGCTTGAACTACCGGGCCGCGGTGGGGGTCGGATTAGAGGATTCTTCGAATGGCGTTGAGATCAGCGGGGTCAGCTTCAACGACCTGGACGCCGCGGTGCAAGTGACGGGCGTTGACGATGGTTTTTTTCACGCCAATCACGCGACGAGTTCGCGTTACGGCGTCCACATCATTTCGACGGGTAGCGGCGCTTACATTATCGAGTCGAATCATTTTGAGTTACACGCGAGCGGATCGATTTATCAGGAGGCCGGACTCACGTTCGTGCGGAATAACGTCTTCTACAACAAGGAAACCGAACTGGACATAGCCGCTGGAACCTCGCTGATCAGCGAGAACCTGATCAACGGAACGGTCTCGTTCGGAGCCGGCATTACAAGAAGCGTGTTCCGGGATAATATCTGCTTCGGGCATTTGCTCGATCATAGCCGCGGCGGCGTGGCGTTCTCCGGGGAACGCGGAAATTAGGCAGGCTCGGTACCCGTTGGCAGGCAGTTAGCGGTCACTTCCGCAAGAAGAAATTTCCCACGAACATGGCGTCGATTCCGGAAGAATAAAAGCTTCGCACCGCGTCGCGCGGCGTGCAAACCAGCGGCTCTCCGAACAGATTGAAGGACGTGTTGTACAGCACCGGCATGCCCGTCTTTTTTCCGGCGGCGTGAAGCAGATTCCAATACAGTGGATTGTCCTCGCGCGACACGACATGCACGCGAATCAGATCGTCCGCGAGAATCGCCGCCTTGAATTTCTCGCGGTAAGACGGCTTCACCCGTCCCACGGTGGCGAGAAATCGCGCATTCGGACCCGCTTCGAAATACTCCTCCGCCGCCTCGGCGGGCACCGACGCGGCGAACTTCCGGAACGACTCCCGATGTTTGATATACGCGTTCAAATTTTCGGTCGAGTACGGATCGAGCGGAGAAGCCAGGATGCTGCGATTGCCTAGCGCGCGGGGGCCGAACTCCATGCGCCCGTGCATCCATGCCAGGATTTTGTTCTCGAGAAGCTGCTGGACGGCGGTCTCGACCAACTCGCCGGTGGTAAGCAAATAGCGGAAACGCAGCTTGCAATTTTCGAGCACGCGCTTGATCTCTTCGGCCTGAAAACTTGGGCCGAGACAATAGTTTTCGAGATCGATACGGGCGGATTGTTGGAACACTTCGTGCCACGCGTAAAGCAAGGCCCCCAGCGCAGTGCCGGAATTGCCAGCCGCCGGCTGCACGAAAACCTCATCGAAACGCCCGGAGCGCTCCAGCGCCGACACGAGCAGCGCGTTTAGTCCGAGGCCCCCCGCAAGGCAGAGGTTCGCGCCTTTTCCCGCGATCCGAAGCACCGTTTCTTCAATGGCGAGCTGCAGGCTGGCGGCAATATCGGCGCGCATCTCATCCGGAATCGGCGCACTATCTCCAAGGCCCAGCCGGGCAAAGAACTTTCCGCTGAATCCGCCATTTGAAAGACGCGCGGCATCGAAAAAAGCGCTGTCGAGCTGAGGGGTTGCGCCCTCGCCGGCGAACAGCATATCGAGGAACAAATCACGAAAACGCGGTTCGCCGGCAACCGAGAGCCATTGCACCTTGTGCTCATCCGCATTGGCGCTAAAACCGAGCAGCTGCGTTACACGCCCGTAAAGACCGCCGAGCGAATCGGGATAGTAGAACTCGTTTTCGAGCGCGAGCCGGTTTTGGTCCCCATGCCACACCGCGCCGCAACGCAGATCTCCCGCGCGGTCGAGGGTAACGACCTTGGCTTGGGCGAATGGCGATGCGTAAAACGCCGATGCCGCATGGGCCACGTGGTGCTCGATGAGAATCGTGCGGCTGCGCGGGAAGCGGGCGCGCAGTTCAAGGTGCAGGGTAGCTTCCGGACTGTTCGAGATGGGCCGGACGAGCGCGACGCAATCGATGTCATTGGGATCGAGCGCCGCCAATTGAAGGCAAGCGGCGATTGAGCGTTCGGGAAGTCCGCCGGGGCGGCCGCGGCGGGCGATCTTTGCCTCTTCAATGGCCGCGGCGAGATGGCCGTCTCTTAGAATGGCCGTGGCCGCGTCGCCCAGGACGCCGCCGATTCCGAGAATGTTCATTTACTTTGCCGAGGCCAGTCTCGCGATCGCTCGCTCGCGCCCAATCGCCGTGAAAACGTGGAACGCGCCCGGCCCCACGGCCTGTCCCGTCAGTGCCGCTCGCGCGGCGTTGATCAGCAACCCCGCCTTCACGCAGCGTTCCGCGCACAGCTTCCGCAACTCCGCCTCCACGCTTTGCTCCGTGAATTCGGAACTGGCCGCCAAACGCCGGCTTAGCTCGATCAGCCCTTCGCGCGCGCCCGGCTGATCCAGTTTCGCGAGCGCATCGGGTTCAATTCGAAAATCGTCGCTGAAGTACGCGCGTCCCCGTCCGGCGAAATCGTGCAGGGTAAAGAAGCGGGCGCGCAGCAGATCGACCGTGTGCGCCAGCCACGGCGCCGGATAGGGAACGGTCAGCGAGGCGCGCGGCAGTTCCGTCTCGACGTACGGCACAAGGTCTTCGACAGGCATCGAACGCAAATGCTGCGAGTTCAACCACAGCGCCTTGGGATCGATCGGGTCGTCTTCCCTGAAATTCACCACCGCATTGCTGCGATTCACGCCGTCCAATGTGAACGCGTCGACAAGCTCCTGGCGCGACATTTGCTCGCGGTTGTCTTTCGGGGACCAGCCGAGCAGGCACAAAAAGTTGACGTACGCTTGCGGCAGAAATCCGCAATCCCGATATGTCGTAACGCTTACGACAGGCCCATGCTTGCGCTTGGAAAGTTTGGCGCCATCGGGAGCGACAAGGAGTGGAAGGTGCGCGAATTGCGGCGGTTGCACGCCGGCCGCCTCGAAGATCAGCACGTGTTTGAAGGTGTTCGAAAGATGATCCTGCCCGCGAATGACGTGGCTGATGCGCAGATCGGTATCGTCGGCGCACGAGGCAAGATGGTAGGTCGGCGTTCCGTCGCTGCGCAACAGCGCGAAGTCCTCGATGTCCGCCGTGGACTTCGACTGCTCCCCATACACCAGATCGCCGAAGCGGACCTCGGCGAGCGTGTCGCGCGGCACGCGAAAGCGGATCACGTAGCCTTCGCCGGCGGCCGCGCGCCGGTCGCTTTCCGCGCGGGATAACTCGCGCATCCCGGCATTGAACAGCCACGGACCCGCGGCTCGCGATCGCTCGCCCTCGCCGTGATCCGCCGGTGTGAAATCGCGATAGGCTAACCCCTTTTCGAAAATGCTCCCGGCGATCTGGCGATGAAGCGCGAGCCGGTCGGATTGCCGGTACTGCTCGTCCCACCCGAGACCCAGCCAGTTCAACCCGTCGAAGATCGATTGCAACGACTCGCCGGTGTTGCGCTCGATATCGGTATCGTCGATGCGGAGAATCATTGTGCCGCCATTTCCGCGAGCGTAGAGCCAATTGAAAATGAACGTGCGGGCGCTGCCGATGTGCAGAAAACCGGTGGGAGAAGGAGCGAAACGGACGCGCAACATGAATAGGCCAGTATAGCGTGGGGCTTCGCTGCGGAAGCCGCGCCCGATGGAGTAGAATCAACCAAGTACCCGCTAGCCGGGCGCGTAGCTCAGTTGGTTAGAGCGCCTGCTTCACACGCAGGAGGTCGCAGGTTCGAGTCCTGCCGCGCCCACCATTATAATCAATAACTTCCGGCCATGCCTCTCGGGAAAACTGAGTACCATGAGAGCGAAAGTGGGTAGGCAGTTGGATGGGCTGATTTTCCTGCGGGATAAGCAGGCGATCAGCTTGTTCCCCTGCGTTCATCAGCTTTGAGTCCGCAACTCTTCTTTTCGCCTCAAGCCGCTGACCCACCTGTTAAGTGCGTTCATTTCTGGTGAATACCTTTCGGTACTTTCGGATGAGGTGACGCCGACGTCGGACGTTGAACGGGTTTGTAAGCAAAAACCGACGGAGAAGGAAGGAGAGGCGAAAAGGTGCGTATGGAATTCAGTGAAACGCTGCGGTTTACCGGTTGCGATGTTTTAGAGCAGGCCGAAGATCGCGTTTGGAGCCAAAAGGCGCTGCAGCCAGCCATGCGGCAAGCGAAAATACTTGCAGATTTCGGGATCCGAAGGCGTATTATATGTATTATATACTGAGTCGGACCGGGAAGCGCAAAGCGGAAATCCCGGTAGTTTAGACTGTTTTTTAAAGTCTCCGAGAGAGGGTTCCGGTTATGGACTTACGCGCGGGTTCCCTAGATTTCTCACTACCACTCAGCGGGAGCGGTCCACGAACTGCTTCCGCGACTGTTGTCTTTCCCCGTACGGTGAACACGGCAGTAGCCGGACTTACCGGATACGCGGCCGAATACAGTGGTGGAAACGACCACCACGTGGGCTTGCTCGAAATCAAGCTGGATACTACGGTCAATGACAATACTGTAACCGTTGATGGTAAACTTGGCTTGCGTGACTGGTCTGGTAATTGGGACGACGAATATGATGGCAGCATCGACTTCGTCGTAGTTGCCGATCTTGTGCCTGTCGCCACCCCTCCGCCTCGTGGCGACCTTAGTGTTACCGGCATGGAAGTGAATCAGGCTGTGCAATTCTTCCGTAGCGCCAGTTTTCTCGACCCTGCGAACGTCCGGCCCGATAATTCGATCTTTCTGATCGCTCGCAAGAATACCGGCGTGCGTGTTTACCTGGACTGGGATTCGTCGGCAGGGCTTCCGCCAATCGCAAACTTGACGGGTCAACTTACGGTCGAGACCAGCGGCGGCACGGTCGTGCTCAAACCCATCAATCCCGGCCAAGCGATTACGCCGAAACCTGCTACGCAGATTAATCAGGCCCTGGCGAACGATACGCTGAATTTCCTGCTTCCGGCGGCTCAGTCGGTGGGAACCGTCACCGTCAGTTGCCAGGTGTGGGACCAAGCTGCGCCGGGTTCGAAAAGTGCCGCGTTCACGCGCACTTTGGTATTCGTCCAAGTCCCTCCGCTGAACTTTTTCCTGGTGGGTGTAAACCTCACAAACATTCCCGTTGCCGCTCCCACGCAAGCGCAGATTTCGGCCGCGCTCTCATCCTTCCTGGTTAAGGTTTACCCGCGCGGTGACATTCTACAGACAGGATTTACAACGATCAACTTCGGCGAAACCGTCACGGGCCCTTCCAGCAGCGGCTGCACCAGCGGATTTAACGATTTGCTCGAGAATCTGGAAGACTTGGGCGGCGACTCGGGTAACCTCATCTTTGGCGGCCTTCCCACTCCCCCGGGCGGCATTCCCGCCGGCGTCATCGGTTGTAACGAGTCGCTTGGTGACGGGGTCGGGACTGCCTTCATCGCTTTTCCTTCTGCGATGGCGCACGAAATGGCCCATGCCCTAGGGCGAGACCACTCCGATACCGACTCGAACTACCCGCACTATGACAGTTTTCCCACTTCGAGTATCGGCGTCTTCGGGTTCGATCCAACCACCAACACGGTTTTTAATCCGGCTTCTGTCCAGGACTTCATGAACTCCTCCGTGCCAGCCACTCCGTGGGTCAGCCCGTACACGTATCAGGCGCTCCTTGGTGGCCCGTTGGGCGCTCCTGGTCCGGGAGGGCCGCAGCTCTACCCGCACGGGAAGGTCATGACCTTGTTCTTGGGGTTCAGCATTGACCGCAAGCGTAAGGTGACCAGGCGGCCGTCTTTTCACTATAAGGCCCCGTTTCAATGGAAAAGCGGATGCAAGTCGGACTTCATAGTTGAGTTTCTGGATGCGGATCGGCATGTCCTGGACTGTGCTCCGCTGCACTGCCGGTGCACCGACCACGCGTGCCGCTGCTGGCCCAAAGTGTTACGCGATGCGATTCCTCTGCCGGCGGGCGCCAAGTGGCTCCTGGTCTGGGAGGACGACAAGCAGCTTTATGAAGAAGAAATCCCCGACTCTCCCAAGGTCGAGGTCACTGGCACGGAATTGCAAAAAGATGGCCTGTTACTGAAATGGACTTCGGACGCCAAGGAACCTTGGTATCTTGTGCATTGGTTCGACAGGAAACATGAGGTCTTCCGCGGGGTGGCGCCTCGGCTTCAAGGTACCTCGTTGCTAATACCGCGGGCGCTGTTCGCCGACGGGCCTCGACTGGAAGTGTGCGTCCTGGCCACCTCGGGCATCGCAACGGGACGGGCTTGCGGCGAAGTCAGCCTCGGCGATTATCAGCCCCAGGCCCCTGGCATCGGGCTCGCCGGAGTTGACCCTGCCCAACCAGATCCCAAACCGATACCGTGTGTCATTACCGCCCAGGTTACCGACGCAGCCGGACGCCAAGCGGCGAGCAGTTACATTACGTGGTACCGCGAGGGAGCAGCAATCGCCCGAGGCGGCCAGCTCGATCTGCGTTCCCTCAGTATGGGCACGCACGTCGTACGTGCTGTCGTGCGTGGATACGGCGGTCGGCTCGTCGCGCGCTCTTGGGTCATCCAGAGGACCCCGGCAGGATGCCTGCTCCTCAGCACTATGTGCGATCCCCCGCCTAAGGGCGTTCCCGATCCTCATCCCCATCCGCATCCGGAACCGCCACCCTGTGATCACTAAGGAGGAAGAGTTATGCAAATCGTAAACAGTTCTCAGTCCTTCCCGAACATCTCCGGCTTCGGGCCTCAAGTGAGTACAACCACCGTGGTAATGCCATTTTCCGTAACGAACGCGACAGCCATTCTGACGGGGTTCCTCGCGGAATACAGTGGCAATAACGATCACCACCTCGGCCAGCTTGACGTGCAGGTCGCGGTTCCGCCGGGAGGAGTGAATGGAACTGCGGTCACGGTGAACATTACCTATGGCCTCCGCGACTGGTCGGGAAATTGGGACGATCAGTACGACGGAACGGTTTTCTTCTCCGTAATTGGGGAATGATGTGAAGCTGTGCCGCCGAAGGATAGAACCGACCCGCCGCCCTTCGTTGGTCGACATCGACCGGGCAATTCTGTTTCTGCCAAGGGCCTCAGGCGTTCTACCCGCACACTATACTTCGCAGCCAACTTGTCGATTTCAGCCGCGATTTGACCCGCGCGCGTTGCGTCAGTGATAACTTCCTCCGGCGTCATTGTTCACATCATATTCCAGAAGGGCCGGGCTTCCGAGTCGGCAGCGCGGTTGCTGATCGTGGGCTTGGGTCTTGTGACGCGGTTTGTGACGTAAGTGCCTCTGGAACCCCCTGATTTACCGCTAGATATGGAGCGTCACGGCCTGCTACGTTTGCCCGGAAGTCACTGAAAAGATAGCCTTTGATGACAACCGGCGACCCGGCGTGACAGCCCGGTCCTTCAATTCACACGCAGGAGGCCGCAGGTTCGAGTCCTGCCGCGCCCACCAGTGTTTCAATTTTTGCGAGCATTTCCGCACGGGCTTCCTCCGCCGCGGATCCACCCCATGATTCAGCGCGTTGCCGTGAGCGGGTCGAGCAACTTCTCCCGCACGTATTTCAGAACGGCGCCCGCGGTGGCCGGTACGTCCATCGGCAGTCGAAGCACGCCCGCTGGCGTGAACTGCGCGTCGCGAGCCGCGCTCACCAACTCCATCAGCCTGCCGGCGTCCACGCGCGTTTCCTTGTGGAACTTGATATTCAGCACGTTGCCGCGCCGGTCCACCGTTTCGATGCCGATCTTCTCCGCCGCGGTCTTCAATCCGGAGTACTCAAGGAGGTTGCGAACCTCCTCCGGCACGGGGCCATAACGATCCTCAAGTTCCTTCTCCACCTTTTCGCGTTCGGCGGCGTCGCCCGCGGTCGCGATGCGTTTGTAAGCCCGCAATCTCTGATTCTCGTCGGCAATATAATTCGACGGGACGCGAATATCGAGGCCCAGATTGAGCGAGGAATGAATTTCCGGCGCAACCTCCTCGCCCTTCAGCTCGCGGACCGTATCTTCGAGCATGCGAACGTACATGTCGAAGCCGACGGTATTGATGTGCCCGTGCTGCTCGCCGCCGAGCAGGTTGCCCGCGCCGCGCAGCTCCAGATCGAGGGCGGCGATCTTGAAACCCGCGCCCAAATCACTGAATTCCTTGAGCGCCGCGAGCCGCTTGCGCGCGATTTCAGTAAGCTCGGCGTGTTCCGGAACCAGCAGGTAAGCATAGGCGCGGCGGTTCGACCGGCCCACGCGCCCGCGAAGCTGGTACAGCTCGGAAAGACCATACCGCTCCGCGTTCTCAATGATCATCGTGTTCGCGAGCGGAATATCCAACCCGTTTTCAACAATGGTCGTGCAGACAAAAATATCGTTCTCATGGCGCACGAACCGGTACATCGCCTTTTCGAGTTCCGATTCCGCCATCTGGCCGTGGCCGACGCCAATCCGCGCTCCGGGTATTAATTCCTGCAGCATCGAGGCGCGCGCCCAGATGGAATCCACGCGATTGTGGACGAAATAGACCTGCCCGCCGCGCGCGAGTTCCAGTTCGATGGCCGACTTGATGAGATCGGGTTGAAAGGGCGCGACCACCGTTTGAATCGCGAGACGGTCCTTCGGCGGAGTCTCGATCACGGACATATCGCGCATGCCCAGAAGCGACATGTGCAGCGTGCGCGGGATTGGCGTAGCGCTCATCGTGAGCACGTCCACGCTGCGCTTGAGCTGCTTCAGCCGTTCTTTGTGTTTCACGCCGAAACGCTGCTCTTCGTCGACGATCACCAAGCCGAGGTCCTTGAACTCGACGTCCTGTGAAAGAATTCGATGCGTGCCGATCGCGATATCGACCTTTCCCTCCCCAACCTCCGAGACGATCGCCTTCAGTTCCTTGGGCGAGCGGAAGCGGCTCAACATTTCGACGCGCACGGGGAACGATTGAAAGCGGCGCTTGAACGTCTCAAAATGTTGGAACGCGAGAACCGTCGTGGGTGCCAGCACGGCCACTTGTTTGCCATCGCCCAACGCCTTGAAGGCGGCCCGCATCACCACTTCGGTCTTGCCGAAACCCACGTCGCCGCAAAGCAGCCGGTCCATCGGCTGCCGGCTTTCCATGTCGCGCTTGATGTCCTGGATCGCGCTCTTTTGATCGCGCGTCTCGGTGAATTCGAACGCATCCTCGAATTCGCGCTGCCAGTTGCTATCGGACGAGAAGCCAAATCCTTCGGCCATCTTTCGCGATGCGTAGAGCTTCAACAACTCCTCGGCCATGTCGCGCATCTTGGCCTTGACCCGTGTCTTGGTGCGATCCCAAGTCGCGCCGCCCATGCGGTCGAGAGCGGGCGCGCCCTCGCCCGCGCCGCGGAATCGCTGCACCAGGTCCATGCGCGTGAGCGGCACGTAGAGCTTGCTGCCGCCCGCGTACTCGAGCAGCATGTAATCGCCCTTCGCTTCCCCTTGCGAGATTTCACGCAGCCCGAGAAAGCGCGCGATGCCATGTTCGACGTGGACGACGTAATCGCCCGGCTTCAGATCGAACTGGTCGGCGGAAAACGTGCTGAGATGCGATTTTGTTCCCGGCTTGGCGACCATGTCCGAGGAATCGAACAGGTCTTCGGAGCCGAAGATTGCGAGCCGCGCATCGTTCAGAACAGTTCCCCGAGCCACGGCCCCGCGAATCAGATAAATGCTGGCGAGCGATCCCGCCATGTACGCGCGACCGGTGAGATATTCGGGCGTGCCGTCCGATGAATCGAGGCCAAGCTGATACGCGACGCCGTATTCGTTGAATATGTCGGCAATGCGCTCGATTTCTCCCGAGGTTCGCGCGAAAAAGGCCACCCGCAGGCCCGATTCGACCAGCGTGCGCGCTTCCGCGATGGCGGCTTGCACGTTGCCGTGAAACGCCATGGATGGTCTTGTCGAGATGTGGAGCGCGTCCCGGACGCCCGATAAATCCAGCTCGCGGAGCTCGATCTCGGATGTTCCGGCAGCGCGGTCGCGAAGCTCGTCCCACTCGAGAAAAGTTTTTTCCGGAGGACAGGCCGATTTCCGTTCCGGATCCCGCAGCCGCTTCCACAGCCGCTCCGAGGCGCCGCGAGCGAGCTCCGGCTCATCCCACAGCACGATGGGACCCGGCAGCAGCGAAAACAACGATGCCGTGCGTTCCCGGACCAGAGGCGCCAGCAGCTCCCACCCGGCGCCGGGCGGCGCGCCGAGGCGCTCCGCGAGTTGGGATATCAACTCCGGGGATCGCTGGTATTCCGTTAGCGGCAACAGCGTGCACTCGCCGGCTTTCAGAACGGAGCGCTGCGATTCCACATCGAACCGGCGAATGGATTCGATCTCGTCGCCGAATAGCTCGATGCGCACCGGCTTCGCTTCCGGTGAATACACATCGAGGATGCCGCCGCGGATCGAATACTCGCCCACCATTTCGACCGGCTCGCGCTTCTCGTATCCGACGCTTGAAAGGTGCGAGATGAGACCTTCGAGCGGGATTTCATCGCCCACTCGCAGCGTCTGCGCAAGCTGACGGTAGAATTCGCCCGGCTCGATCCGAAGAAGAGCGGAAGCGATGGGCGTGACCGTAATCGGGACCTTTTCGGAAGCGAGACGCCACAATGCAATCGCCCGCTCTTCCAGAATTTCCGCGTGCGGCGACATGCCCTGCCCGGGTAGAACGTCGAGCGCGGGCAGCAGTTGCGGCCCCGAGCGGTCGCGCCCCGAAACCAAAAGGTGGAAGAACGTGTCGATCGCTTCGAAGAGCGTTTCCGCTTGCTGGTTGCCTTCGACCACGATCAGCAATGGTTTTTCAGTCACTTGCCAGAGCAGCACGGCATAGATGGCCTTGGCGGCGGTGGTCAATCCCGAGAGGCTGGTTTTGCCGGATCGCAGATGCCGGACCAGATCCTGGAATGCGGGATGACGGTTGAGATTGAGGAAAAGCTCGCGAATCGAGGGGTGGACCAAGGCGGTTATCGCGCGGGCTTAACGCAACATTATGCTTTCGAGGATGCCGGTCGTCGAGTAGCCCGGCTCGAGCGCGACGGTGAGAACTTGGCCGCCCGCCGCTTCAACTTCTTCCCGTCCCGCGATAAAGTGAGCCCAATCCGCGCCTTTGATCAGGATGTCCGGGAGCACGGCGGCGATCAGTTCCCGCGGAGTGTCTTCATCGAAAAGCGTAACCGCATCGACGGCTTCGAGGCCGCAGGCAAGCTCCGCTCGCTGCGATTCGGGAATCATCGGGCGCGAGGGACCTTTGATGCGCTGTACACTCGCATCGGTGTTGAGCGCGAGTATGAGAAGGTCTCCGAGAGATCGCGCTTTTTCGAGCAAGCGTATGTGGCCGGGGTGCAGCAGATCGTAGCAGCCGTTCGTGAAAACCACAGTCTTGCCCGCGGACTTCCATGCGGCTCGCGCGACGATCAGTTCCGATCTGCCGTAGAGCTTTCCCAAGCTCTCAAGCCGCTTTGAAACGTTCGCGGCAGTCGACGGAGCAGAAATAGATCACTTCGCCGTTAACCGTCTTATTCAGCGAACTGTCGATCGGGATAAACGTTCCGCAAACGGGATCTTTGCGAAGTTCCCGGCCGGCGGCGGGCGATCCGGCGAAGCCGCTCCGCTCCGGCGCTCGCGGCTCTGGAAATTGGGCCGGCTGCATTGCCGAACGGGCTAATTTCACCAGGAACCCGATCAGATAGCGCAGGACACCGAAAATCACCAGCAGCCGAATAATGAAAAATGCAAAACGCATAACATGGGGCACCCCGGCCCCGCGATACTCTTACTTCTTCCGGCCTTTTTTGGCGGGTTCCGGCTTCGCGTCGGGATTGACGTACTTGGTCGCGACTTTCGAATCCATCGTGGAGAGCATGCCCTTCGCGGATTCCGCGAAAGGTCCGTTCGGTTTCAATTGAAGATATTTTTCGAGCGCCTCTTGCGTTCCGGGGACCGGCGTCACTTTGCCATCGGCAGCCACTTGAGCTTTCGAAATGAGATAGACGCCGTATTGATATTGCGCGTCGGCGTAATCGGGGTCGAGTTCGATGGCCTTCTTGAACGCCACGCCGGCCGGTTCCAGTTGATTCGTGTTTACCAGCACCGCGCCAAGATTATAGTAATATCGGCCCGCGCCCTTCGGATCGATCTGGGCGGCTTTCGTCAAAGCCTCTTCCGCTTCGGGTATTTTCTTGTCCTTGGCCAAAGCCAGAGCGTAATTGTTGTAATAGGCGGCTTCGTCGGGTTTGATCTCAATGGCCTTCTTGTAGGCGTCCAGCCCTTGCTGCCGGATCGGTTCGGCGTCGGCGCCGGTTTTGGTGGATGCCTGCCCCATGTACGCCTCGGCCAATTGCGCCCAAACGACATTCTGCTTGGGATCCATGTCGCTCGCCTTCTTCAGGTTTTCGACAGCCGCATCGTATTGCTTGTTTTCGAGAGCCGTCTTGCCGTTGTTGAAAGCGTCGTTCAATTCCTTGTTCTTCGACATTTCCGCCGCGCGTGCCTTGTTGGCTTTTTCGAAAGCGGCTTTCGCTTCGGGCGTCATGTCGCGAGCCTGTTCTTTGGTCAGGGTGCCGGTCTCCGCGGCTTTAGCCAGCGCTTCCTGCTTCTCTTTCTGTTCGTGCAAATCGAAATTGATGGCAGTCGGATCGCCCAACTTGGTGCGGACGTTGTCCACCGAATCCTTCATCTGGCCGCCGACCTCGACGCTCACTTTGTAGGTGCCGAGCGGGAGGCCATAGTGCCCGTAGTGCCCCTTCTTATCGGTCTTGACGGTGTAGTTGCCTTTGATATCCTTGCGCTCCATCTTGACGACGGCGTCTTTGATGGGAGCTCCATCGGGGCCTTTCACGATGCCTTCGAGCGCCGAAGTTTGCGCGAACGCCGATGAGGCAAGTAACAGAAAACCAGCGGCCGATACGGCCAAAGTCTTAAGGTTTACGGACATAACGGGCGTACCTCTCGAGGATGATGTTTGCAATATAAGGATACTACAACGATGCCGGACGCAAGCTCATGCCGGCGTCTGGTGGCAAATTCATCGCGGGTCAAAAATTCCGGGATTGTTCGGCCGCTCGCACTTTGATTTACGTGGACATTAGCCTAAATCTACCTCCTTCCGCCTTCTCGCGGATTTTCGTCCGGCACATCGTCGCGATAGCTTTCCCGATTGAGCCAACTCGCCTTCAGAAAATCCCGATTCATGCGCGCGATTACCTCGATTTTGATTTGCTTCGGACAAACGGCCTCGCACTCGCCGATGTTGGTGCAGCTTCCAAACAGTTCCGCGTTCGCCTGCATCACCATCTTGCGGGCGCGATGATAGCGCTCCGGCCGACCTTGCGGGAGCAGCGATAAGTGCGAGATTTTCGCACCCGTAAACAAGGCGGCCGAGGCGTTCGGGCACGCCGCCACGCAGGCGCCGCAGCCGATGCAAGCGGCCGCGTCCATCGCGAGATCCGACTTTCCTTTGGGAACTAAAATCGCGTTCCCATCCGGCGCGCTTCCCGTCGAAACCGAGATGTACCCGCCGGAGGCGATGATGCGATCAAACGATCGCCGGTCAACCACCAGGTCTTTGAGGACCGGAAAGGCGCGCGCTCGCCACGGTTCCAAATAAAGGACGTCTCCATCGCGAAAGTGGCGCATGTGAAGCTGGCAGACCGTGGTGCCGCGCTCGGGGCCGTGCGCCAGGCCGTTGATCATGAAGCCGCAGGATCCGCAGATTCCCTCGCGGCAATCGCTCTCAAAAGCAATCGGCTCGCCGCCTTTTAAAATGAGGTCTTCATTTACGACATCGAGCATTTCAAGAAACGACATGTCCGGATTGACGTTTTGTGCGTCATATCTGGCCATGCGTCCTTTGTCGTTCGCGTCCTTTTGCCGCCAAACGTGCAGAGTCAGATTCATTTTATTTGTAGCTGCGTTGGGAAGGATGCACGTACTGAAACTCGAGCGGCTCTTTGTGCAGGACCGGCGCGTGGTTTGCGCCGGCATACTCCCAAGCCGCCACGTACGAATAATGCTCATCGTCGCGCAACGCCTCGCCGTCCGGCGTCTGGAATTCTTCCCGGAAATGGCCCCCCGCGCTCTCGTTCCGATCGAGCGCGTCCATGCACATCAGTTCGGCGAGCTCGAAGAAATCGGCGACCCTCCCGGCAATTTCGAGCGATTGATTCAATTCTTCGCCGGCGCCGGCAACCAGAACGCCGCTCCAGTATTCTTCGCGCAGCGATCGGATCTTCCCGATTGCCGTCCGCAGCCCCTCGGCATTGCGCGACATTCCGCAATAATCCCAAACCAGCTTTCCCAACTCACGATGAAACGATGCGACAGTGCGCGTTCCCTTGATCGAAAGCAGCTTATTCGTAAACGCCTGCACGCGAGCTTCGGCCGCGCGGAATTCCGGATGGCCGGCGTCGAGCGTCCCTGTTTTAGAGCCCGCGAGATAATTTCCAATGGTGTAAGGCAGCACGAAGTAACCGTCCGACAAGCCCTGCATCAGCGCGCTTGCGCCCAAGCGGTTCGCGCCGTGATCCGAGAAATTGGCTTCGCCAATCACGAACAGGCCCGGGATGGTGCTCATCAACTGGTAATCCACCCACAAACCGCCCATCGTGTAATGAATAGCCGGATAGATACGCATAGGCGTACGGTACGGGTCTTCGGCCGTGATGCGGTTGTACATGTCGAATAGATTGCCGTAGCGTTCTTCAATGGTGTGTTTGCCCAAGCGTTGGATGGCATCGCCGAAATCGAGATAGACGCCGAGACCGCTCTCGCCCACGCCTCTGCCTTCGTCGCAAACGGCTTTCGCGTTGCGCGACGCCACGTCGCGCGGGACGAGATTTCCGAAGCTCGGATACCGCCGCTCCAAATAATAATCGCGCTCGCTTTCGGGAATTCGATCGGGCGGCCGCTTGTCGCCGGCGGATTTCGGCACCCAAATGCGGCCGTCGTTCCGCAAAGATTCGCTCATGAGCGTGAGCTTGGATTGATAATCGCCCGAAACGGGAATGCAGGTGGGATGGATCTGCGTGAAACATGGGTTCGCGAACGCCGCGCCACGCTTGTACGCGCGCCAGATCGCCGTGCAGTTCGATCCCTTGGCGTTCGTCGATAAGTAATAGACGTTCCCGTAGCCGCCCGATGCCAGTACCACGGCATCGGCGACGTGCGACTCAATCCGGCCGGTGACCAGATTCCGCGTGACGATACCGCGCGCTCTTCCCTCCACGACCACCAGGTCGAGCATTTCGGTGCGGGGCAGCATCGTGATGTTACCCCCATGGACCTGTCGTTCGAGCGCCTGATACGCGCCCAGCAGGAGTTGCTGACCGGTTTGACCGCGCGCATAGAACGTTCGCGAAACCTGCGCGCCGCCGAAAGACCGGTTCGTGAGGGTTCCGCCGTATTCGCGGGCGAACGGCACGCCTTGCGCGACGCACTGGTCGATGATCGCGACGCTGATCTGCGCGAGCCGGTACACATTCGCTTCGCGCGCGCGGAAATCGCCGCCCTTCACCGTGTCGTAAAAAAGGCGGAACACGCTGTCGCCGTCGTTTTGATAGTTCTTCGCGGCATTGATCCCGCCCTGCGCCGCGATGCTGTGCGCGCGCCGCGGACTATCTTGAAAGCAGAAACACTTGACGCTGTAGCCCAACTCCGCCATCGTGGCCGAAGCCGAGGCGCCCGCAAGCCCCGAACCCACCACGATCACGCTGTACTTGCGTTTATTGGCCGGGTTGACCAGCTTCATATCGAACCGGGCCTTGTCCCACGCTTGCTCGATGGGTCCGGACGGTGTCTTCGAATCGAGTTCCATTAAAGGTGAACGATGCCCGCCATTACGGCTACCGGTATTGAAATATTGCCCGCGGCAATTAAGATTGCGGCGAATGCGGCAACCCACCTGATGCGCGGCGTGTAACTGGGATGACTCACGCCTAACGATTGAAACATGCTGAACAGTCCGTGGTACATGTGCATGCACAAAAAGATCATCGCCACTATGTAAGCGATGGAAACAATTGGCTGTTGGAAGCCGTGAACCACGTTGTCGTAGACGCGGCCCTCTTGATAATCCGGCTGCAGCACTCCAAAGGTGAACTGCAGCAAGTGATAGACGATGAACGCCGCTATGATTGGCCCGCTCCACATCATGGTACGTGAAGCGTAGCTCGAATGGGATCGATTCGTACGAGTATAAGCGACCGGCCGCGCCGTTTGATTCAGCCGCGAGAGTTGAATGGATGCCACGATGTGGAGGATAACGGAAGCCAGCAGGATGAGCCGGACGGCCCACAGCAGAGCGGGTTCCACGTGCAGGAATGCCGCGTACGCATCGAGCTTTTCGCGCCCTTGGAAAATCTGGAGATTGCCGATAAGGTGTCCGACGACGAAGCCAAAAAGAATCACGCCGGTTACGGCCATCACCGCTTTCTTGCCGACGGACGCCCGGTAAAAACCGTTAATGGCCAGGGAACTCATGAGGATATCTTGATGGTACCCGAATGCGTGTTAATCTGAAGTTGCCATGGCTGCGGCGACGATAGGGCTAACCATCGACGATTTCGAGAAGCTTTCCGATGAGGACGCTCACTACAAAGAGCTAATCAATGGAGAACTCATCGACGTGTCCGGAAATAATCCCCAACATAACCTTTTGCGCGACGAGTTGGGTTCGGTCATGAAGGCATGGGCGGGAAAACGGAATTTGGGAATGGTCATAACGGAGCAGGAATACGATTTCGGAGGAAATGCACACGGACCCGACGTGACTTTCTTCCGCAAAGAAAAACTTCCTCTTCTTCAGTTGAAACGCCGCGTGCAGCGCTTCGTTCCCGATCTTGCAATTGAAATCGCATCTCCGAACGATACGTATAGCTCACTGATGAGCAAGATCCGCCGTTACCGCGCCTGCGGCGTCGAGGAAGTCTGGCTTTTCACGCACGATCCGGTACAAGCCGAGGTCTTCTCCGCGCGTCGTAATGCGATCTATTTCGAGAATGACGTTTTCGATCCAACGCCGCTCGAAGGTTTCAGCATTCCACTACGCGATCTTTTCGAACTGCCGGCCTGACTTCAGCATCGGCCTAAGCGCCAGATTCACGAAAATCATCAGCACCGAAGCCGCGGGGATCACCAACAGCGCGTTCCGCAAACCCTTCGGGTCGGCGCCTGCCAGCGCACCAATCAATTTCGAACTGATTGCCAGGCCGATCCAGCCGCAGGTAATCGCGATCCCCATCGCTGTCGCCGTCATGCGCGGGAATGCGTCGCCAACCATGGCGAGCGTCGTTGGAAACACCGGGGCCATCGCCAGACCCGCGCAAAACACCAGGATTCCCGCGGTGACGGGATCGCTGGTTTGCAACATGCCGTAGGTTGTGGCGGCCATCAGGACCGCGGCGAACAGCGTCACTGTCGGCGCGGAAACCTTGATCAAGATAGGGGAAACCAGAACGCGTCCCGCGAGCAACCCAAGCGCGAATCCGAATGAAAGAATCTTCAGCGCACTCGCTTCCGGCACTCCCTGGGCGACTAAATGTTTGACAAGCCAATTCCACACGCCAACTTCGCAGGCGACGTATAGAAAGAGGAAGATCGAGAGCAAAAACAAAGCCGGCCGTCCGAGCAGTTGCGACGCTTCGGCGGTCTTGAATCCGCGCTCGCCGCTGGGCGGCGGCATCGGCGTTAACACGTACAACAGCAACGTCGCCGCGCTCAACGCGGCGATCAAATAGCACAGCGCGATGGTGTTGCCGGCGAAAAAGAACGCCCCGATGAACGGCGTGGCGAATCCCCCTAATCCGAAAAACAAGTTCAGAAGGTTCAGTGTCGTGGCGCGCCGGTCTTCGCTGATATCGCTGACCAGAGCGTTCGCGCCCGTCACGATAATGCCGCCGCCAAGGCCCAGTAGCAGCATGGCTGCGATAATCCCCGGATAGCCCGGCGCCTGAGGCAGCGCGAAAAGCGCTATGGTGACGAGCGCCAGCCCGAGCAGCAGCCCCGTTTTCTTGCCCTTGTTATCGATTAACGGGCCAACGGAAAGCGATGCGACGATCAATCCGATCGCTTGGGCCGAAGCGATGGTTCCGTTCCGATCAATCGAGAGCGAGAAGCGCTTCGACAACTCCGGAAGCAGCGTGCCCAGCACGGCCGCGATCATTCCGTAAACGAGAATCGCCAGGATCGCGGCGGGAATCAGACGGCTTTTCGATACGACGGCGGGCATAAGCTGCTGATCGTATCAGAAGAATCAACTGAAATGGTACTTATTAGTCTTGTCGTCCCAATAAATTTTCTTGTTGTTCTTGAAGGAAAGCGTCGCGAGGTGCCCTGAAATGGCGGCCTGCTGGCCTACGTTCGGCGGCGCGATCGGCTTCTCATTGCCGCGCACCGATTCGATGAAGTTCTTCACGTGGTTGACAACGCCGTCTTCTTCGCCGAAATCCTTGGGACCGTTCAGGTGAATTTCGGGCCGCGCTTTCGCCTGTTCGGCACCGTGCTGCTCGGGATAAAAGTATAGGTCCTTGCGGTTCAGGACCTCGATGGTGCCTTCATTGCCCATGAGCTCCTCGCCGTAACCGTAATGGTCGTTGCCGAAATAGCAGCTATAATTTATCTCGAAATTTTGCGGATATTCGTAAATTGCGCTCAGCGTATCCGGAACATCGCGATCGTCGCTCGCATCCGTCCAGCGATACCTTCCGCCGGAAGCCATGCAGGTGCTCGGAACGGTCTTTTCCAGCATGAAATTCACGATGTCGGTTTGATGCACCAGCAAGTCGGTTGAAATGCCGCCCGAGTAGTCCCAATACAAACGCCATTGATAGTATCGTTCCAGGCTGAAATCGCGCTTGGGAGCGGGGCCAAGGAAGCGATTCCAATCGGTGTTTTGAGGATTCGCGTCCGGCGGAATTTTGTAGCGCCACGCCGGCTGATCGGGAGGTGAATTTCGATACCAGAAGGCGCGAACAAAGTGGCAATCGCCAATCATCCCTTGCTGCACCATCTCTTTCGCTTTGCGATACAGGGACGAACTGCGATTTTGAGTGCCGACCTGAACGACTTTGCCCGACTTCTCCCACGCCTTCACCATTTCGAAGCCCTCCTCGATAGTGTGGGCCAGCGGCTTCTCGATGTAAATGTTCTTGCCGGCTTTGATGGCGGCCATGAACATCGGGTAATGCAGATGCTCCGGCGTCATGATGAACACCGTGTCGATCTCTTTGTTGTCCAAAACTTTCAGGTAGTCGTTGAACGCCTCCGGAGTGTTGCCGCCAAGCGTCTGGACTTCGTCTTTGCCCTGGGCGAGGCGCCCCGTGAAGGTGTCGCAGACCGCGAGAACTCTGACGTTCGCGGCATTGCCCTTGTACATCTGCCTCAAAACGTGAGATCCCCGCGAGCCGAGCCCGATCCAGCCGATATTGACCTTTTCCGCCGCCGCGCGCGCGGTCTGAAGGGCAGGCAGCGCCAGTGCCGCCGCCGACGTCTTCAGGAAAACCCGACGACCGTAATCTTCCGCCATGATGTTGCACCCCGAAACGATTTTATGATCCGAGGCGCGGGAACGCAAACCGCTCACGCGGAGTTAGAATACAGGCATGAAAGCGACGCTGGTCTCCGTGGAAGAGTACCTGCATTCCAGCTACGAAGTAGACTGCGATTACGTCGACGGCGAGCTGGTGGAGAGAGAAGTGGGCGAACGGGATCATAGCCAATTGCAGGGTCACATCCTTGCTTATTATCTGTCGCGTAGGCGCAAGTGGGGCATCTACCCTTTTGTGGAACAACGGGTGGGGTTTCGGAGCGCCGTTATCGCGTGCCGGATATCTGCGTCATGGTTGGGCGCCCTTCGGAACAGATCTTCACGGTCGCACCGCTGGCGGTTTTTGAAGTTCTTTCGCCGCGAGATCGCATGAGCCGCGTGCAGGCGCGCATCGACCACTTCTTGAGCATGGGCGTGCGCTACGTTTGGGTAAACGACCCTACAACGCAGCGCGTGCACGCGCATGATGGGAACGGTAGTCATGAGGTGACGGACGGCATTCTGCGCACCGCCGATCCCGATACCGAGCTGCCTCTTCAAGAGATCTTCGAAGAGATCGCGACCGATTAATGGTACGGAAATGAGATCGACACTGGTATCCATTGAAGAGTACCTACACTCCAGCTATGAAGGCGATTGCGATTACGTCGATGGCGAGCTGGTGGAGAGAAACGTGGGCGAAAAACAACACGGGAAATTGCAGGTCGCAATTCACGCCTATTACTACGGGCGCCGGCGAAAAACGGGAGTCCACCCGTTTATCGAGCAACGCATTCGAGTTTCGGCCACGCGTTATCGCGTTCCCGATGTGTGTTTGACCGTGGGCGAGCCTCCCGAAGAGGTCTTCACGGGCGCTCCGCTGGCCGTGATCGAAGTACTCTCCCCCGAAGATCGCATCAGCCGGATGCAAATCAAGGTCGACGATTTCATCCGCATGGGTGTTCGATACATCTGGGTCGTCGATCCGGCCAGCCGCCGGGCGTACGCGCATTCATCCGAAGGAAGTTCCGAGATCAAGGACGGCATCTTGCGGACGATGAACCCCGATACCGCACTACCGCTTCAGGAAATCTTCGAAGAGATCGACGCCGATTGACCAGGACCGCCAGCCTTTTCCCCGAGCTTGAGCGGCAGCCGCTCGCGTTCACCACGGGTATCCTGCCATCGCAAATGCTGCGGCAGTTTATCGAGAACGGAAACATCGCCGCGGATACGCCAATCGACGCCTCGCAAGTGCAGCCGTCCAGCATCGACCTGCGTCTCGGGTCCGTTGCCTGCCGCGTTCGCGCGAGTTTTTTGTCGAGTGCCAACTCGACGGTTTCCCGCAAGCTCGAAAATCAAACCCTTCACGAAATCGACCTCTCGCGTCCCGCCGTGCTCGAAAAAGGCTGCGTCTATATCGTTCCGCTGAAGGAATCGCTGAATCTGCCGCCGCAAGTTTCCGGCAAGGCCAATCCGAAAAGCTCCACCGGCCGGCTCGATATCTTCACGCGCCTGATCACCGACTACGGACGCCAGTTCGAATTCGTGCCCGCGGGGTACAAGGGGCCGCTGTATGCCGAAATCGTCCCGCGCACTTTCAGCGTACTCGTGCGCGAAGGATCCCGGCTCAATCAACTGCGCCTTACGCGCGGGACACCTCCTTCCTCGGACGCGCAACTGACCGGACTCGACGAACGCGAGACGCTTGTGTATCTCGAAAACGAGCTGCCGGGCGAGGCCGTCATATCGAGCAAGGGCTTGCATCTGTCGATTGATTTATCGGGCGACGGCATCATCGGATACCGCGCGAAAAAGCACGCATCCTTGATCGATCTCGAACGCATCGGCTACTACGAGCCGCTCGAGTTTTGGGACCCTATTTACCGGACCAAGAACCGCGACTTGATTCTCGATCCCGAAGAATTTTACATCCTCGCGTCGCGGGAAAAGGTGCGGATCCCCTCCACGTTCGCGGCTGAAATGGTCCCGTACGATCCTTCGGTCGGTGAATTCCGCATCCATTACGCCGGCTTTTTCGACCCCGGTTTTGGGTACGGAGCGGATGACGTAAAGGGCACGCGCGCCGTTCTGGAGGTGCGTTCGCACGAAGTGCCGTTCCTGCTCGAAGACGGCCAGGAAGTCGGCAGTCTGGAGTTTGAGCGGCTCATGGCCGTGCCGGACAAACTTTACGGGCAGGGGATCGGCTCGAATTATCAGCGTCAGGGTTTGTCGCTCGGCAAGCAATTCAAGCGATCCGAGCCATGAAGCCCGAATTCGACGTCGTGGGCGTGGGCCTGAACGCCACCGACACGCTTTTAATCGTTCCGCATTTCCCGGCTTACGGCGGCAAGGTTCCTTTTCACGATGAAATACTCAGCCCTGGCGGCCAAGTCGCGAGCGCCATGGTCGCCTGCGCCAAGCTGGGCCTCCGGACCAAGTACATCGGCACGGTAGGCGACGACGAGCGCGGCCGCATCCAGATGGAAAGCCTGAGGAATTCCGGGATCAATTTGGATCACTTGCAGCTCCGCGTCGGCTGCCCCAATCAGTCGGCATACATCATAATCGATCAATCGACCGGCGAACGGACGGTGTTCTGGAGCCGCCCCGATTGCCTCGCGCTCGACCCTGACGGGATTGCGCCCGCGCAAATCGCTTGCGCAAGGCTGCTTCATATCGACGGACACGACACGCCCGCCGTCGAGCGCGCGGCGCGCATCGCGCGCGAAAACGGAATCCCCGTAACCGTGGATGTGGATACTATTTACCACGGATTCGATCGCGTACTGCCTTATGTCGATTACCTGATTGCGAGCTCCGAATTCCCCATCCGCTGGACCAATCAGGAAGACCCATTCCGCGCGCTCGAAGCGATTCAGAAAGAATATGGGATGCGGGTGGCGGCCATGACGCTCGGCTCCCACGGTTCACTGGCGCTTTGCGAGGGGCGTTTCGTCTATTCACCGGCTTACGTCGTGAATTGCCTCGATACAACCGGCGCGGGCGATGTATTTCACGGGGCCTTCTGCTATGCTGTTTTGCAAGATATGGCGCTGGGGGAGGCTCTCGATTTTTCCAATGCCATGGCGGCGCTGAATTGCACGGCCATCGGCGCGCGCGGCGGCATTCGCGGTATCGAAGACGCCCGCCAGTTGATGGCGCGGGCGGAACGCCGCTCGAAACCCGATTTCGTTATGCGCGCCCGTTGAGGAGTTATTTCGAAACAACCATCCCGGTTTTCGCGCTATAGCCCCCGGACCCCTGCTGACAAGGGAGGCGAGCGGTTGCGCGAATACGATGCCACGTTGAAAATGTGGCTGCGCGGGTCCGCCGAACGGTCGTTTCGGGACCTTACCGGGGTTTCGATCGAGAAATGGCTCGATATCGAGCTTCCCAAAGTTCAACCACTGCTGCTCGATCTTCTGGGCCAGACCGCCGTGTGACTTATTTGGGCCGCGGTGCTTCGGCGAGAACTGTCGTCAGGACCGGCAGATTAAGCCGCTGACCACAAGGGAGGATCTACGCTCGTCTGCGCGCTTTAGAGCGATTCTTACCAGGTGGTTTGCGACACTCCGGGAATGATGCTCACGGGCGCGTTGCTTGGGCCGAATCTTCTGATCTCCGGGCGCTCGACAAACTTCGTGGTCCTCGCTTCCGGCGGTACGCCGCATGCCGTGAAAGAGTTCTATCCCTGGCCACAGATGCTGCCGGACGGCAAGCACCTGCTGTTTACGGCGTTCGATTCGCGAGCCGGGCGTCACCGTGCGCGCGTCGTCAGGTTTGGCGAGCGGGAAACAGCATTCGTTTTTCCCGACGGGAGCGGCCGATTTCTCGGTCTCGAACATGGCATTCTCGCGTACAGGCGCTATCAAAGCAAGGCACAACTCGCCTGGGTCACTCGTCAAGGTGAGCTTCTGCGCACAGTCGGTCCAGCCAACGTGAATTTGAAGCAAGCGCGTATTTCTCCAGACGGTAGGAAGCCCCGATCTTCGATGTCAGTCGTGGCGTCAACGATATGTGGATCATCGATGCGGAAACCGGAGCGGCGCGACGAGTGATTGTTGGACGTGGGCTTGTCGATAATCCAGTATGGGCTCCTGCCTCCGACAAGCTGGCGTTCAACAGAGCGTACGACGGTCCACCAAATCTGTTCGTGCGCGGTCTCGGGGAGAATGACCCGGACGACGCCCTGCCGGAGAATTATTTTCAAGTGCCGGCCGACTGGTCGCGCGATGGCCGGTTCATCGCATTCACCAACACCGCCTTTGCCATCGATAACGAATTGAAAGGGGACGTGTGGCTGATCGATATGGCCCGATCGAAGGGTTATTCACCTGATCGACACGCCTTACCATGAAGCCAATCCAGCGTTCTCTCCCGACGGACGGTGGCTCGCTTTCACGTCTGATGAGTCGGGCCGGACCGAAGTTTACATGCAGGCATTCGAGGCGGGCGAATCGCCGCGCCTCGTCGGAGAACGACATCTTGTCTCCCGGCAATGAGCAATCTCGCTTCGGTGGCGGCGGGATGGCAAGGAGTTGTTCTATCTGGCGTGAGACGGGCGCTTGTACGCGGTACCGATCGCGCTAGCTCTGAAGCTGAAGATCGGCTCCCCTGCTCCCCTGTTTACTATCGGACTGGAAGCCAGGGCGGCAATCCACTCTCTGCTGGGTTTTGATGTATCGAACGACGGACAGCGCCTCCTAGTCCCAATCGTCACGTCACCCGAAAGGTCCGAAATCGTGGTGATCCAGAATTGGGAGGCCGCATTGAAGCCGAGTCATCGAAAGCTCGACTAATGGGTCGATCAGTGTAATGGATCCGGTCACGAGAGTACCACTACGGGTGGATCCTCCAGGCGCTCTGGCGTTTGCGATCCGGTGGCGCGGACGTAGGCCGTATATCGGTAAGGATCTGGCAAGGACATTATGAATTCCGTACCAATTCCGCACCAGTCCATGCACGCACGGCATCGTTACGCTTTGCAGGCGAACTTCCGGCCATGTTACGGTTTATGCGAGTCGGAAGGCTCTGTTACAGTGGAATGCAAACAAACGCGTTGCCGAGACGTACCTGGCAAGATTATGGTTTATTCGCGGCAACGATATGATTTAAGTCACACGCCGATGAATATCTCATCCACCTGGAACTGTGGACGGTGAGCGGCTGTTAGCAAGTGAGCGGGTGGGAGATAATGTAATCGCGATCCTGACGCGCCTGCGCGACCGGGAAGGTGCGATCCGGGAGATCGTCCGCAAATTTTGGAACTGGAAGTCTCGGAGCGGGAGCTTGCACTCCGGCGCTTGGAAGAATTTATAGAACACGAGGCGAGGAAAATGCCGCTACTTGACGACATCATGGATAACAAAGTGCTTGGACGCGAGTACAAAAGAGGTTTGCAAGAGGGCGTTCGACAAGGCATGCAGCAAGGCGCTGGGCGGAAGAGTGGTTGAGCGGACAGCCGCCGGCGGAGCTCGAAGCCCTAGGCGTGCGCCTCCTCGACGCGAAAAGCCTGGAAGATTTACTGGCGTAAGAACACTTAGTACCTCGGTCTTTGAATCATGCGCGATTCCCGGCGGGAAATTTTTCGCGGCGTGCTTTCGATAACCAAGAGGTTTTGGACGCACTTTGTAGCCCTGGACCGACATGCCACAAATCAATTTGTGCTTTCTCTGGCACATGCATCAGCCGTTCTACAAGGACCTCATCTCGGGCGAATACAAGCTGCCCTGGACGCGTCTGCACGCCCTCAAGGACTATTACGGCATGGTCCGTATTCTCGAGGAATTCCCGCGCATCCGCCAAACCTTCAATCTGGTTCCCTCCATGATGGTCCAGGTGGAGGAGTATGCCGCGGGAACCGCGCGCGATCCTTTTCTCGATTGCGCCCTGAAGGCCGCCGAAACCTTGACGGAAGACGAGCGCGCCTTCATCCTGCGCAACTATTTTCACGCGAATGCCGGCCGCATGATCTACCGTTATCCGCGCTATGGCGAACTATACGACGCCTCCGTCGCGCAGAAGAATTCGCGCGGCGCCAACGGCATTTTCGGCGTCCAGGAGTTCCGGGATCTTCAGGTCCTTTCGCAGTTAGCCTGGTTCGACGAGGAATTTCAGGAGCACGATTCGGACGTCCGGGGATTGATCGAAAAGGGCCGCGGATATTCGCTCGAAGATCAGGCGCTGATGGGGCGGAAGCAACTGGAGCTGCTCGGTTTGGTGATTCCGGAGTACAAGAAGCTGGCGCTGAGCGGTCAAATCGAAATCTCCACGACGCCGTTCTATCATCCGATTCTGCCGCTGCTCTGCGATTCGAATATCGCGGCGGTTTCGCATCCTCATGTCGCGCTGCCGCCGGCGTTCCAGTACCCGGAAGACGCGCGCAAGCAGCTTGAAATGGCGCGCGACTATATAGGCCGCGTGTTTGGCGTTCCGCCGGTTGGCTTGTGGCCATCCGAAGGGTCCGTTTCGGATCGGACATTTGAAATCGCCGCCGACGTAGGTTTTGAATGGGCCGCGACGGACAACGGCGTTCTGGATCGAACGCTCGGCCGCGGAGCGGGCGTTGAAGCCACTTACCGGCCTTATCAATGGCGCCAAGGCCATCGCAAGCTCGATGTTATTTTCCGCGACCATCTGTTAAGCGACCTGATCGGTTTCGTCTATTCCGGCATGGATGCGCGCGCCGCCGCCGCGGATTTCCTGGGCAAGATCCGCGACAATTGCCGCGGCATTCTGCAAGGCGGCCGCGACGCTTTGGTCCCCATTATTCTCGATGGGGAAAACGCCTGGGAATACTACGACCGTAACGGCCGCGAGTTCTTCCGCCATCTGTATGGAAGCATTTCGGAAGACCCGGGCATGGATGCGATAGCGGTGCGTGAAGCCGTCTGGCGCATGCAGCCGGAGCCGCTCGCGCACATTTTTCCGGGATCGTGGATCAACGCCAATTTCGATATCTGGATCGGAGCGCAGGAGGACAACAAGGCGTGGGAATATTTGCTTCAAGCGCGCCGGGCCTATGACGAGGTTCAGGATGCTCCGCCCCAAGGCCGCGCGATCGCGTATGAAGAATTGCTGATCGCCGAAGGCAGCGATTGGTGCTGGTGGTACGGGCCGGAGCACGATTCCGCCAATCGGATCGAGTTCGACCAGTTATTCCGGAGCCATCTGGCGAACGTGTATCTGGCGCTCGGGCGGACGCCGCCCGAGGAGCTTTCGAGACCGATTCTGAATGTGCCGCTGGCGGAAGATTCGCGCCTGGAGCCCACTGGGCCGGTTCATCCAACGATCGACGGCCGCGTTACTTCATATTTCGAGTGGTTGGGAGCGGGAACTTACCGGGTAGACGCGCGGTCGGGGTCGATGCACGGGAAACGTTTTCTAGCGCGGGAGATCCATTATGGAACCGGCCCCGAGCATCTGTACCTCCGAGTGGATTTCAACGACGGAAATGAGGACCTTCTTTCTTCGCTCGATGTGCGCCTCACGCTCAAGACGCGCGAAGAGAAGCGCAAGGAAAGTCTGACGCTGCACTTGGAGAACGGAAAAGCTGCCGTGCATGAGGCTTCTTTCGACGCGCAAGGCGTGCAAGCCGCCTATGAAAGTATTTTGGAAATCGCGATTCCCCACGCGGTTCTGGGCGCGGCCGACCGCGTGGAGTTCAACGTTTCTTTTTGGCAGGCGGGATTGCCGGTGGACGCGATCCCGCAACAAGGATGGCTCGAAGTGGCGTGGGCCGAGACAATGGAGTGGGTCGCTTAATCCCCCAGGCCCTCTAACCTAATACCGGCGCTTAGAAGATCATCTTCATGCCAAATTGAATTTGGCGCGGCGAATTCTGGGTTGAACTGATCTTCCCAAAAGCGGCCGAGGAGAAAGCCGTCGTCGGCGCGCCGAAGACCACGCGATTGAACGGGTTCGACATTTCCAACCGGAACTGATTCGTAAGGCGCTCGAAAATCCGCGTTTCCTTGAACACTCCGAATGATTCGTTGATGATAAACGGCTGCCGGACCGCGAGATATGCGGGAGCGTTGCCGAACGTAAGCGGCGCCGGGTTGGTGAACGCGGCCGGATTGAGATAGTGGTCCCGGTTCGGGTCGAAACCGCCGGACCCTTGTGTCGCGCGGATAGGCGCTCCGGTCAGGTTGGGGCGCAAACCGCTGGTGAAGAGAAACGAGTTCAGGTTCGTGGTCGTCATGGGCAGCGCGTAACCGCTGCCATATGTGCCGAAGCCGCTTACGGACCAGCCGCCAATGACCTTATTCAGCACGCCAGGCTGCGCGCCTCTGCCATAGGGCAGCGCGTAATTGAAACTCATCGAAAATAGATTCGGTTGATCCGTGGGATAAAGGAATTTCTCCCGCTGGTAGGCGTTCTGGCGGTAAGAAGCGCCGTTCGATGTCGTGAATCCGACGCCATCCGAGAGGAACTTCGAGCGCGTATAAGCGAAAGTGCCCGAGAGTCCATGCGAGAAGCGCTTATCTACTTTGAATTGCGCGGAGTTATAAGTGGAGTTCGCATACGGCGCGGCTACGGTGGAAACGCCCTGATATTGCGGGAACGGCCTGAGGGCCTGGCCGACGGTGGCACCGGCACCGTAGAGTTGCGCGAATCCAGGGAATGGCTCATGAATTCCCGCCGCTTGCGCCAATTGGGAATTGATGTTCGATTTCAACAAAGCCTGGCCAAGAGAAAAATATCTTGGATCGACTTGATTGAGCGGCTGCGTATCGTAGAGGTGAGTCCCCTTGTTCGCGACATAGGCTCCGCTCACCATCAAGGACTCGCTAATCTGTTGCTCGACAGTCAGATTCCATTGCTGCGAGTAAGGTATTGTCCCGCCGCTGCCAGGATAAACCACTTGCGCGCTTTGCCCATTCTGCACGGTGGCTGAAATATTCGGAGGGTGAGTAAAATTCTGCGGAAAGCCCTTATCCCAATAGAAGGCCGGGGTCACGCCGGTGTCCTGACTAACGAACGAGGCCGTGGTTGAAAATCCATTCTGGGGCCTGCCAATGCCTTCGTCGATGTATGCCGAATAGAAGATACCGTAGCCGCCCCGGATTACGGTTTTCGGCGTAATGGAATACGCGAAACCCCCGCGCGGAGCGAAATTCCCGTAGTGAATATCGAAGAAGCGGTTGAATCCGCTGCGACCGGGACCCTTGCCGCCAAAAATGTAAGCGCCGGGCAGATTGCCCGCGCCAGGGTTGGGAAGAGACGGGTCCATATAGGAAACGCGGCCGAGCGCGTCGGAAGTCGGTACTTGAATTTCGTACCGCAGGCCGAGATCGAGCGTTAGTTTCGGGCTGACTTTATAGCTATCGTCCACATAGAAGCCGAAGTACTTATACCGGCCGCCTGGCAGCGAAGCGCGATAGAAGGCCGACCCGCTATCGACAGCCCCGAGCAGGAAGCTGGCAAACGCATTGCCCGAACTCGCGACGCCCGGAACGCCCGTTTCCAACTGGCTGTAGTTGTAAGTTCCGGCGCCGTTTCCGAAATTGCGGTAGTTATCTTCATGCGCTTGAATCTCCGCGCCCACCTTGATGGTGTGTTTGCCTTTGATCCACGACAGATTGTCCAGAGCGGTCAAGGTATTGAAGTAGTTATCGGACGCTATATCGTCGCCGAACCGCGTGTAACCTTGCGAAAATTGCACCGTCGGAAAGTTGTCAAATTGTAGTCCCGTAAGCCCGAGCTTCCCGCCATTCGGTTGCACCCAGCCCTGGTTGTATGCAAGAGAGAAATTCGGATTGCGGAATCGGGAAAAACCCACGCCCGCGTGATTCAACAGATTGGGGCTGATGGTCCAATCGTAATTAACGCGGCTAACGATCGTGGTCACATCCTGCAGATTGTAGTTCTCGACTGCCGTCGTGTTTCCCACCGGGATGAGCCGCGACGGCGCGGGGCTTTTGATCGATGGCCTGTCCGTCGAGTTATACATTCCGCTCAGGTGATGTTCCTCCGAAATGGCATGATCGATCTTCACGCCATGCGATCTTTGGTCCGTCGACGGGCTGCCCAGCGGAGCGATGATGTTGTTGGTAAGCCCGGGACCCGTGGGCTGCGGGATAAAGGGCAGTATCTTCGAGCTCACCGCGCTGAACATGGAGCGCGGAATGATATTGCCGGGGAAAGCGGCGCGCGTTACCGTGCCATCGGCGTTACCGTGCGTCGAGCGTGGGTCGTAGATCGCGCCGGGCCACTCGCTGAAATCCCCTTGCAGCATCTTCGACGTGGGAATCGTGTTCAGTCCGGTAAGCTGCCCGCCGCGTAAATTGAACTGATCGTAATCGACGAAGAAGAATGTCTTGTTGCGGCCGTTGTAAACCTTGGGAATCCAAACCGGCCCGCCGAGCGTGAATCCGTACTCGTTCTGATTCCGGAAAGCTTTGGTGGGGCTGAAGAAACCGCGCGCATCGAAGACATCGTTATCGTTGAACTCGAAAGCGTCGCCGTGGAACTGGTTCGTGCCGCTCTTCATGGTGTAACTGGTCACGCCGGCAAGGGCGTGCGAGTACTCCGCCGAATAATTGTTCGTGATGAGCTTGTATTCCGCGATCGCGTCCACGGACGGATTAACCTCGGCGTCGTTCGACAGATCGCCGCGGGAAAGCGCGATGCCGTCGTAATAAACCTGATCGTTAAAGGAACCGCCGCCGCCGACGTGCTTCTCCGATGAGTTTCCCGAAACTCCTGGGGCGAGAAAGATGAATGCGGATGGGTTCCGAATCCCGCCGCCAAGCGTGAGCGGGAGATCGAGAAATCTCTTGTTATCGATTACGGTCCCGACATCGGTCGATTCCGTCTGGATCATCGCGGCCGACGCCTGCACCTCGACCGTCTGCGTCATCTCGCCCACGCGCATGGCGAGATCGATTCTGGCTTGCTGGTTAACTTGGACCTTGATCCCTTTCACTTCCTGCCGCTGAAAGCCCTTGGCCTCCACGGTAAGCCGTGTAAGTGCCGATGGGAAGGTTCAGAATCGAATACGTTCCATTTTCGCCGGTGGTGGCGTTGTACGTCAGATTGGTGGCGTCGTTCCGAAGTGTCAGGGCGATGTTGGTAACCACGGCGCCGCTGGCATCGGTGATGGTTCCCACGACGGAGCCCCGGTCGGCCTGGGCGAAAAGCGAGGCGGCGGCAACAGAGAAAACAGCAAGGACACGGAAAAAATTGTTCATGCGGACCCACTCCTTCATTGCCGGCCAGTATATAGGTTGGAGTGGATCGCAGTCAAACTCTTTGAAGCATGGGGCGGCAAACGAGTCCGCGTAACTCGCTTGCGCCCCACTCCATCGAAATCCGCCGCTAGTTGTGAGCGGCGCCGAGACCACCCAGGCGGCAGGCGCGGCAAATGCCAAAGCCGCTACCGTTGCTTTGGATAAAGCCGCAGAGCGTTGTGATACGGGTCAGTTCCGCGGGGCTGAGCGTCCCCATGATGAAAGGAGTCTCCGTCATCCCAAACGTGGTCGCGGGGCTCCCCGGCGTCACCGGTAACGAATGGATCGAAGTGCCCCAGGCAGCCATCCCGGGAACGAACGCATTCGCGCCGATTCCCGCCGTGGCGGCGTTGCACGTTGGTCCCGCAGTCGCCAGCAGCTTTATGACGATCGAAGTCGGCGTTCCAGGCGTCAAGGTATTGCTGATCAGGTCGTTACGCGCCGACAAGGAAGCAAGTCCGTTCGGGGTTACGGGGCAACTGCAGCAGGAGATCAACTGTTCGTCCGGAGAGAACGCATAGACGTTCGCGCAGATGTTTCCATCCTGTGTCGGGAAGGGAGTCGTGGAAGAGGCGCCAGTGTTCGTGATATCGACGACGGAATCTCCGACCGCGAGGTTCGCCGCATAACGAACAAAAAAGCTGCCGCCGGAAGGCATCGGACCGCCACCGCCACCGCCACCGCCGCCCAGAACTCCGCCGGTGGTGGTGCATCCAGTGCAAATCAGGGTGACCGCGGCGGGCGGGGGTACGGTGCCATTGCCCGTTGTCATGTTTAGTTCCGCAATCTGGAAGGCCGGGGATTCGCCGTTGGTCCCGGGGTTGAAGAAAAGATTGTGAGTGGCATCGCCATTTGTAGCCGGGATTCCCGCCGCCGCGCCCGCCGCCGTTTGCGTATATCCAGTGGATGGCGCGCCGCCCACCGATGTCGTGGTTTGTGGCACGAAGGCATAATAATTGGGACTGTTAGCGCCGGCAAATCCGACAATACCTCCGCCGGCATTCAGAAACGCGGCGATCGCAGCACTGTGAGCGGCGATGTTCGCCTCGCCCGCCGGAGTGTTATCACATCCGCCGCAACTGGAATCCGACGCCACTATAAAGGCGCTGAACACCGCGGGATTGAATAGCGCATCTGTTACTGCCGCCGCGTTGTTCGGGTCGACGTTGGTGAAAGGGATGCCGAGCGCGGTCAGGTCCGTCGTAAGCTCGGTTCCGGAGTCGAACGTCAGCACCGGCAAAACGGAGCCGTTTCTCGCATAAGCGACTATGGCTTGTAACTGGACGGCTGCGCTTGGGCTACCGTTAGCGTCATGAAAATCATCGTCATGACCTGTGAGGACAACGTTTCCCGCCGACGCGGGAATGGCCATTAGGGCGGCCATCACGCCCAGCATCAAAAATTGCACTCGTAGTCTGGTTGTAGCGGTTCTTGCCGCCGCGCATAACAAATGACACCTTGGATACTTCACTCGATTTCCTCCGTTGGGGTACTTCACCGTGGCTGCGAAGATTCGTGATAGTATAGTGCGCCGCGATTACCGTGATCATCAGAGTACAGCCGCGTTGTTGTCAATGCAAGGGAAATATGGTACCGGGACGGCTACGCGGGCGTGTAATGAGGGGAGACGTTGGGCGGAAAGTTGACCGAATGGTAACATCAAATGCGCATGGAACTAGCGGTTCGGATTCAGATAGAGGAATTGCCTGAAGGCGTTTACGTAGCTACTTCCGAGGAACTGCCGGGATTGGTGGCGCAGGGCCGGACCGTTGCCGAGACGCTCGAGATGTCGGTAGGAAGTTGATCGAGGCTCACCGGGAGCGCGAAGGGATTCTGACCACCGCGCAGTGCCCATGAGTATACGATCGTCGTGGCAGCGTGATGGGGACGGCTTTCAGGATTTCGATACCGCGAAATCGTTATCAAACTCAAGGCGTGCCGATTTCAGTTTGATCGACACGCGGCCGGAAGCCACGAAATTTGGTTCAACGCTGGTACTCTGCGTGCGATTCTGAAGCAGGCCGGAATCGGCCCGGATGAGTTTCTTAAATCTTAAAACCTCTAGCC
>JBPCKZ010000217.1:0-12431 GCA_051003795.1 Bryobacteraceae bacterium
TGCAATGGATCGAGGCGGGACGCGAGGGACTAAGCCGTTCCAGCCCGGCGCGTGGGATCGATAAATAGCCAAGCCGCCGCGCCGCCGAGTGCCACCAGGCTCCCGAAATACAGCCCCCACGTCCAACCCGCAAACGACGCAATGAAAGGGGTCAAAATCGGCGCGACGAAACCTCCCAGGTTTCCGCCGCTGTTCATGATGCCGCACGCCGCTCCCACGTGTTCGCCCGCAACCTCGATCGTTCCGGCCCAGAAGGTCACGTCCGAGCACGACGCGAAGCCGAGCGCGAGCGACATGACGGCCACCGCGGGAATGGTTCCCGAAACGTTTGCCCCGGCAAAAAGCAGAATCGCGCTCAGGAGCAAACCGGAAATCCCAACAATGCGCAATCCGGCTTTGCGCCCGAGGCGGGCCGACATGCGGTCGCAAACCCAACCGCCGATCGGTGTCATGACCAGCCAGGTCAGGAATAAAACGGTGGTGTAGATCGCGCTCCGATTGGCGCCGAGATGCCGGATCTCGCCGAAGTAGTAATAAATCCAGAAGAAAAAAATGTACTCGAAATAATCGACTGCAATGTAACCGAGTGTCAGCAGGAGGATGTTGCGGTCAGTCAGCAACATCCGCCAGGGCGTCGCCGCGCGCTGCGATTCGGACGAAGGAGCGCCGGAGGAGGGCTCAGGACGGTCGCGATCCGACAGGAGCCATGCGGCGCCGAGCGCGCCTGTCGCTAGCGCCGCCACGCAAAACGAAAGCCTCCATCCGATGCGGCCGATAAGGTACGTAAACAGGATCGGCGACACCGCGCCTCCCAGTCCCGCGCCCGCGGCGATAATGCCTTGCACGCGCGCGCGTTGCGCGGCAGGCATCCAATTGGCATTCATCCGCGCGCAAGCCGGATAGAGCGGCGCGGTGCTCACGCCCAGGGCCAGGCGGATCAGAATGAAAGATGGAATCACCCCGATTAGCGCGCCCAGGCCAGGCTTTCCTCCCAGCGCGGTTAGCCCGGTGAAAAGCGCCGAACCCACGGCCATGCCGGTCAAGACTACGCGCGGCCCAAACCGGTCGGCGAGCCTGCCACCGGGGATCATCAGCAGGGCGTAGCTGATCAGGAAAGCGGAATACACGCCGCCCATTTGCGTTTCCGAGAGGCCAAACTCGTTCATGATCCCAGGCCCGGCGATGGACATGATCGTCCGGTCGAAGTAGCTCATCACGCTGAGACCGAACAGCAGGGCCACGAGGCCGGCCTGCTTCCGCGAGATCCGCGCCGGGACTGCAGTCGTGGTCATCCCTTGCCGCCGCGCCGCGCCACGCAGTACTTCTCTAAAGCCTCCCGATTGATTTCAATGCCGAGGCCAGGCTTTTGCGGCAGCGGCACTCTTCCATCGATCAACTCCAACTCTTCGGAAACCAGTTCGCGCCGCAAGGGCGCCTCCGAAAGTTGCGCCGGAAGAAACTCGATATAGGGGCAGTGTGCCGTGGCCGCGCTGAGATGCGCCGAAGCCGCAATGCCGATTCCCGTTTTCCAGCAGTGCGGCACGATCAGCCGGCCCCGGTCCGCCGCCAGATCGCAAACGCGTCGCGCTTCCGTCAGTCCGCCCACGCGGCCTACGTCGGGCTGCGCCACGTCCACCTTGCCCTTATCCATCAGTTCGAGAAACTCGAATCGGGTATTCTGTAATTCCCCCGCGGCGATGCGGATATCGCAATTATCGTGCAGATAGGCGTACCCCTCCAGATGTCGAGTTGCAACGGGGTCTCGACAAAGTACAAGTCGTAAGACTCCAGGCGCCGCAGCACGCGCAGTGCTTCCTTGGCGTCGTTCCAGCAGTAGCAGACATCCACCATCATCGCGAAGTCCGGCCCCACCGCCTCCCGGCATGCCGCCACAATTTCGATGATCGCCTCGTCGGGCGCCTGCAGTCCGTTATGCGAGTACGGGCCTTTGACGCAGACCTCCATCTTCCCAGCGCGGAAACCGAGCGCCTGCGCCTGCCGCGCCTTGCCCGCGAGAGAATCGCGATAGTCCGCGATCGTGCCGCCGGTTGGCAAGAGGGAAGCATAGGGAGTGATGTGGCTTTTGCGCGCGCCTCCCAGCAACTGCCAGCAGGGGACGCCGAGCGCCTTTCCGCGGATGTCCCAAAGAGCCATGTCGAGAGCTCCCATCGCGCAAATTCCCAGGCCTCGCCGGCCGGTCATGAAGCTGCCTTCGTACATCCTGTCCCAAAGAGCCTCAGGCTGCAGCGGATCTTGCCCCAGCAGCATCTCTTCGAGCCCCAGTCCCAAGACGTGCGTGCCGCGCGCATGAATCATCGCTTGGGCTACCCAGGGGTTCGTGTCTACCTCGCCGATCCCGGTAATGCCGTCATCGGCGTGGATCAAAACCACGATGTCGTCCTGGGCCGAGGAGCAGGCGTCCACATCGTAGCCGGGGTCCAGCAGGACGTAGGTTTCGATTCGATCGATTTTCATGGCTTGCAAATTCTAGCATTCGCGAGCCTGCTTCAAACCGGTCCTGCGTGGGAAGTAATATAATAGCCATCAAATTATTCAGGAGTTGAATATGCGAAGGTTCGTCGGGTTTTTGGCGGTGTTTGTATCTCTGGCCGCGCTGGCTCCCGCCCAGGTGGAGCGCGCCACGCTGGTCGGCACGGTTACGGATAATAGCGGCGCCGTTCTGCCCGGCGTTCAGGTCAAGATCACCAACGAAGGGACGAATACCTCAACCACTCTCACCACGGATGCCGCCGGCGCTTACTCGGCGGGCAACCTGACTCCGGGCAGCTACACCATCGAAGCCGGCAAGGCGGGATTCACGCGGCACGTGAATAAGGGATTTATATTGCAAGTTTCGCAGGAGGCGCGCCTCGATATTCAACTCGCCATCGGCGCGATCGAGCAGAGCGTCGAAGTAAGCGGTGAAACGCCGTTGCTCCAGACCGAAGGCTCCTCGGTCGGCCAGGTGATCGACACGCAGCCGATCAATACGCTTCCTCTAAACGGCCGGAACTTCGCGCAGCTTGCCGTGCTCGCGCCGGGAGTAACGGGCCTGAGCTACGCCCAGACGGGCACGATCAACGCCGGCCAGCGGCCCGACGAGCTCCGGCCCGGCGGCACGACGCTTCTCGCCAATGGCGCGCGCGATAGCAGCAATCAACTGCTGCTCGATGGCGTCGACAACACCGAAATGATCTCGCAGACGTTCGTCGTGCGTCCGGCGGTCGACGGCATCCAGGAATTCAAGGTTCTCACCAACAACGCGGGGGCTGAATATGGACGAGCCGGCGGGGCCGTGCTGGTGACCAGCACCAAATCGGGCGGCAACGCGGTGCATGGATCGGCATTCGAGTTTCTGCGCAACTCGGCTCTCGATGCGAAGAATTTCTTCGACCGTCCCACGCTAAAAATTCCGCCCTATGAACTCAATCAATTCGGCGGAAGCGTGGGCGGCCCGATTATCAAGAATCGCACGTTCTTCTTTACGGATTACGAGGGCTCGCGCGAACGGCAAGGCCAGACCATTCTGGTGACCGTCCCCACCGCGGCCGAGAAGGCCGGCATCTTCACCGGAGTTACGAAGAACGGCATTTTCGATCCGGGGACGACACGCCTCGTTCCCGGATCGAACATCTACACGCGCGACCGCTTTGCGAACGACGTCATTCCGCCGTCGCGCTTCGATCCGCTGGCCGCCAAGATTGTCGCGCTGTATCCCGCGCCGCAACTGGCGGGCGTGGTGAACAACTTCGTGGCGAATCCGGTGAAGCGCAGTTCCACGGATCGCGGGGATATCCGGATCGATCACCAGCTCGGCGCGAATCAAAATCTGTTCGGCCGCTATTCGGTGGACGACGCCCGCCTCGTCGTCCCCGATACCTTCAACATGCAGATCGGGGGAAATGAGAACAGCTTCGCCGGCCCGGACACCATTCGCGGCCAGAACGGGGTAGTCTCCTACAACCGCGTCCTCAGCCCCAGCGTGATTGGCGAGTATCGTTTTGGATTTACGAAATTCAAGAATTTTCTGCTGCCCACCACATTGACGGATCCGGTCTGGTCGCAGATTCCGGGCCGCGACACGAGCGATCCGTTTCAGCCCTCCGCGCCCATCATCAGCCCCTCCGGTTACGCCGGTCTCGGCAATGCGCGATCGGACCCGCTTATCCGCCGCGAGCACATGTTCGAAAACATTGCCGGCCTGAGCTGGCAAAAAGGCAGCCACTCGCTGAAGTTCGGCGTCGATGTTCGCAACCGACTGATCAGCGAGACGGCCAGCCCGCCCGGACAGAGCGCGTTCGGCCGTTTCAATTTCGACGGCGGGTTTACGCAAAATCCGTCGAGCACGGGCGGCACTGGCGATGCCCTGGCCTCCATGCTGCTGGGCTACCCCGCGAGCACCGTGCGCGATTTTTTCATTCCGCAGACGGCGCACGTGCGCACCAATGAGTACAACTTCTACGCGCGCGACGAGTGGCGCATAACGCGCAAGCTCACGCTGAATCTCGGCCTGCATTATGAGATCAATACTCCGTTCACCGAAGACCACAACTATTGGGTGAATTGGGATCCGGCGACGGCGAAGCTGCTGATCGCGGGCACGAATGCGTCCTCGACGGCGAACGTCAACACGGATTTCGGCGCCATCGGACCGCGGCTTGGCATCGCGTATCAACTCGATTCCAAGACCGTGATCCGAAGCGGCTACGGGATTTTCTACGATCCGCAGGGGAACTACGGCACGACCATTCGGCAGTTCCGCCAGCAGCCGTTCGATCTTGTGTTCACGGTCAGCCCGGGAGTGATCCCAACCAACACGGTTTCGCAAGGAATTCCGAAGCGCAGCGACTTCCCTGCGACGGATCCGAATAATCCCACTGCGGCTGTTCCCAACGCCACCATCACGGGCATCGACGTGAATTTCCGCAATGCTTCCATCCAGCAGTTTAATTTCGGCGTGCAAAGAGAGATCACCAGTTCGTCGGTTCTGACGGCGACCTACGTGGGATCGCTCGGCCGCCACCTGGCGTGGAATTGGCCCATCAATACGCCGCTGCCCGGGCCGGGAACGTCGCTCAACCCGCGGCGGCCTTACTACGGCGTCTTGCCGAACATCACTGGCATTAACTATTGGGAATCCGCCGGCAATTCGGAGTTCGAATCGCTTCAGGTGGTTTTCGAAAAGCGCTATTCGAAAGGCGTGTACCTGAACGCGAATTGGGTGTGGTCGCATGCGATGGATAACGCCCCGTGGGATGGCGGGTCGGGCGGCTTGCAGGACCCGTTGAACCGGCGCGCGGATTGGGGCAGCTCGAACAGCGATGTGCGGCACCGGTTGAACCTGTTCGCGACTTATGAGTTGCCGTTCGGTCCGGGAAAGGCGTGGGCGAACGGCAGTAATCCAATCAACCGGTACCTGATTGGCGGCTGGGAGATCGACGGCATCGCGGTGCTGCAGAGCGGACTGCCGTTTACCGTGGGCGCGCCTTCGGCGACGAACAACGGGCAGGGGAGCCGGGCCGACGTGGTGGCTGGCGTCAATCCATATCCTTCGGAACAGAAGCTCGGGCTTTGGTTCAACCCGGCGGCATTTTCGATTCCGCCGGCGAGTTCGTACCGTTACGGCAATTCGGGGCGGGATGTTCTGACCGGGCCGCGGGCGACGAACTTCGATCTGACCGCCGCCAAGCGTTTCCTGTTTACCGAGACGAAGACGTTGATTTTTCGCGCGGAATTTTTTAACGCGTTCAATCACCCGCAATTCACCATTCCGGGGAACACGACCATCGGCAGCAATGGCGTGGGGTCGATCACCTCGACCGCGCGCCCGTCGCGCCAAATTCAGTTTGCGCTGAAATTTTTGTTTTAAGGGATCCCGCTAATCTAACTGCCCAAGGTCCGATGCAGCCAAGCTACCATCTCGGGCTTGTATGCCTGAAACCGCGCCTCTTTCTCCCAGTTCATCACGCCGTGAACGCCGTCTTCCACGGTGATCAGCTTGCACGGCACGCCGATTTTCTTGAATAATTGCACGGTCAACAACGCCTGCGAATAATCGACCGCTTGATCCTTCGTCCCGTGAATGACCAGGAACGGAGGGGTTTTCGAATTCAGATAAATGGCCGGAGAAGTCTCGCGAATCTTCGCCATTCCCGCGGTTGCCAATCCGGCCGCGTCCAAGCCGTCAATACCGAAGAAAGCTTTCACGGCTGCCGGCATCGGCGTGGTCTCAAATCGTTTCGCCCACTCCAGCATGTCGATCGGGCCGTAAAAGCAGACCACCGCCGCAACTCCAACTCGATTACGCGCGCCGATCAGGTTCACCAGATGCCCTCCCGCCGATTCTCCCATCAGCGCGATGCGCGCGGGATCCGCCTTGTACTCGCGCGCGTGCGCTTTTACGAATCGCACGGCCGCCTCGACGTCGTCCGCGGCCGCCGGATACGGAAATTCGGGCGCAAGCCGGTAATTGATGCTGAACCAGGTGAAGCCGCCATCGGTAAGCGGTTGGAAGAGCGGCTCGACGATCTTGCCCGCTTTATCGCCAGCCGTCCAGCCGCCGCCGTGAACCAGAATTACCGTTGGGAACGGACCTTTGCCGGGCGGAACGTGAGCGTCCAGCTTGACGGCGATGCCCGCGGGCCGCGTGTACTCGATATCGTTCGTAACCGTGTAGGTACCGGCATGGGCGGCCAGGAAGCCGGAGAAAAGAAGACAGCAAACCAGACGCATGCCGTACATCCTATCAATTATTCCGGAAACTCAACGCGCGATTGCACATCCGTTTTTCGGAACCCGCTGTTCCGCGGGCGGACGAAACGCGCCGCCGGCCTACAAAGGGTTCCCTCCATCCGATCATCCGCGACATAATGGTCAGGGGCAAACCTTTCGATCCCCTACCAGCTCATGCGAATCGTCATCGGATCGGACCACTCGGGCGTTGAGCTCAAGAAAGAGCTGATGGCCTATCTCGGCGAGTTGCATCACGAGGTCCGCAACATCGGCACCGACACTACCGAATCCGTCGATTACCCCGACTACGCCGAAAAGCTCGACAACGTCCTTCGCGCCGGGCAAGCCGATCGCGGCATTCTCATCTGCGGGAGCGGCGTCGGCGCTTCCGTCGCCGCCAATAAATTGCCCGGCATTCGCGCCGGTCTCTGTCACGACGTCTACTCCGCGCACCAGGGCGTCGAGCATGACGATATGAATGTCCTCGTTTTGGGAGCCCGTGTCATCGGGCCCGAAACGGCGCGCGAGCTCACCCACGCCTTTCTCAACGCCAAGTTCATCGGCGAGGAGCGGCATCGCCGCCGCCTCGCCAAAGTCAAAGATCTGGAAACCCGCTACTGCAAACAGGAGAGCGCTTTATGAATCCCTTACAGGAACTGCATCAATATGGCCAGTCCTTCTGGCTAGATTTTATTCACCGCGATCTTTTCGGCAGCGGCAAGTTGCTGAAGTATGTGAAAGAGGATGGGCTGCGCGGCATGACGTCCAACCCCGCCATTTTCGAGAAGGCCATCACGGGCAGCGATGTCTACGCGGACCGCATTCGGGGCGGGAGATCGGAAGATGTAAACGCCATTTATGAACGCGTGGCGATACCGGATATTCAAGACGCCGCCGATGTCCTGCGGCCCATCTACGACGAATCGAAAGCTAGCGATGGTTACGTCAGCCTGGAAGTTTCGCCGTACCTCGCGCGCGACGAGCAAGGCACCATCGACGAGGCGCGCCGCCTTTGGAAGTTAGTCGGCAAGCCCAACGTAATGATCAAGGTGCCGGCCACTTCGGAAGGCACCTCCGCGTTCCGGCAGCTCATTTCCGAGGGCATCAACGTCAACGTCACGCTCCTCTTCGCGGTGGATGCTTACGAGCGGATCGCCGAAGCTTACATCGATGGAATCGAGAAATTCACCAACGGCGGCGGAGACCCGAGCCGCGTCGCGAGCGTTGCCAGCTTCTTCGTGAGCCGTATCGACGTTGCCATCGATAAGCTGCTGGACGCGCTCCTCGAGAAGAAACCCGAAGCCGGTTCGCTGCTGGGTAAAGTCGCGATCGCGAACGCCAAGATCGCTTACGAGAGCTATAAACGAATCTTCGGGACGCCTCGCTGGAAGAAGCTGGAAGAACGAGGCGCGCAGCGGCAACGGCTTCTCTGGGCGAGCACCGGCACAAAAAATCCGAAGTATCGCGATGTGCTTTACGTCGAGGAACTCATCGGTCCGGATACCGTGGACACCATGCCGCCCGCCACGCTCGATGCATTTCGCGATCATGGAAAATTGCGGAACAGCATCGAAGAGGACCCAGCCGGTGCGCACGCCGTGATGGACCAGCTTGCGAAGGCGGGCATTTCGCTGAAAGAGGTCACCGACAAGCTGATCGTGGACGGGCTGAAGTTGTTTGCCGAAGCGTTTGACAAACTCTTGAACGCGCTCGACGAGCGCTGCAAAAGCGGTGTCAAGCCCAAGTTGACCGGCCAGTCGTTCTCGCTTCCCGATAAGGAAAAGGCCGCGTTTCAACGGTCGCTCGATACCTGGCAGGCGGGCGGAAAAACGCGGCGGCTCTGGTCCGGCGACGCATCGCTTTGGACCGGCAAAGACGAAGGCAAATGGCTCGGCTGGCTCAACGTAACCGAAGAGCAGATTGGCCACGGGCATCATTTCACCGAAATTGCGCAAGACGTGAAGAACGCCGGATTCACCGATGCGCTGCTGCTCGGAATGGGCGGTTCGAGTCTCTGCCCCGAGGTCATGAAGATGACTTTCGGCAAGATCGACGGCTTTCCGGAAATGCACGTCCTCGATTCCACCGACCCGGCACAGATTCGCGCGCTCGAATCGAAACTCGATCTGAAGAAAACGTTGTTTATCGTATCGAGCAAGTCCGGCGGAACGCTCGAGCCGAACATTTTTAAGCAATATTTTTTCGAGAAATCGGGCCGCGACGGCAGCCATTTTCTCGCCATCACGGACCCCGGCTCGCACATGCAGCAAATTGCGGAGACGGATCGCTTCCGCAAAATTTTCTACGGGCTGCCGACGATCGGCGGCCGCTATTCCGCGCTTTCCGATTTCGGCATGACGCCCGCCGCCGTGATGGGCGTCGATGTGGACAAGTTCCTCCAGCGTACCGAACAGATGGTGCAGGCCTGCACCGCTTGCGTGCCGGGCGATCAAAATCCCGGTGTAGTGTTGGGAACGATTTTGGGGACGCTCGGGAACGAAGGGAAAGATAAGGTCACAATCATCGCTTCCCCCGCCATAGCCGATCTCGGAGCGTGGCTTGAGCAGTTGATCGCCGAATCGACCGGCAAGAACGGCAAGGGCCTGATACCCGTCGATCGCGAGCCGCTTGGGCCCCCATCGGTTTACGGGAACGATCGCGTCTTCGCTTACGATCGGTTCACGCCCGAGCCGGATGCGGCGCAGGATGCGGCTATCGACGCGCTCGAAAAAGCCGGCCATCCGGTGGTGCGAATTAACGTCGACGACCGCTACGATCTGGGCCAGGAGTTTTTCCGTTGGGAGATTGCGACGGCCGTCGCGGGATCGCTAATGGGCATTAATCCTTTCGATCAGCCGGACGTCGAAGCGAGTAAGATCGCGACCAAGAAGCTCACGACGGAATACGAGAAGACCGGCTCGCTGCCGCCCGAGAAGCCAATTTTCGAGGAAAATGGCATTCAGCTTTTTGGCGATAATTCGCTCGGCAAGCACGATTCCCTTTCCGGTTATCTGAAAGCCCATGTGGACCGCTTGCGCGCAGGCGATTATTTCGCCCTGCTCGCTTATATTCAGATGAACGCCCAGCACGAGGGCAAATTGCAAACCATCCGGACCGGCATTCGCGATAAGCGCAAGGTGGCGACGTGCCTCGGCTTCGGGCCGCGCTTCCTGCACTCGACCGGGCAAGCTTATAAAGGCGGACCGAATACGGGCGTGTTCCTGCAGATCACCTGCGAGGACGCCGAAGATCTCGCCGTGCCTGGACAGAAGTACACGTTCGGAACCGTGAAAGCCGCGCAGGCCCGCGGCGATTTCGAAGTGCTCATCGAGCGCAAACGCCGGGCGCTTCGCCTGCATCTTGGCAAGGATGTAAGCGCGGGCCTGGAGCGCTTGCGGCAGGCAATTGGCTGAAGACCGAATCTAAGATCGAAAGGACGACTGATGCAAATCGGCATGGTAGGTCTCGGCAAAATGGGAGCGAACATGGCGCTCCGTCTCATGAAAGGAGGTCATTCCTGCGCGGGGCTCGATGTCGATCCCGTCAAGGTCGGCGCTTTGAAAGCGTCCGGCGCGGCGGGCGCCTCCAACGTGGAAGAGTTCGTCGCGCTGCTCAAGAAGCCGCGGGTCGCTTGGGTGATGGTCCCCGCCGGCGCGCCCACCGAGCAGATGGTCATGTCGCTCGCCGATCGCATGGAACCGGGCGACATCATCATCGACGGCGGCAACTCGTATTACAAGGACGACATCCGCCGCGCCAAGATCCTACTGGAAAAAGGCATTCATTATGTTGATGCCGGCACGAGCGGCGGTGTTTGGGGCATCGAGCGCGGCTATAGCCTGATGGTTGGCGCGGAGAAAGAAGTTTTCGAGCATCTCGATCCGATCTTCCGCACGCTCGCGCCCGGATTGGGCGACATCCCGCGAACTCCGGGCCGCCCCGACCACTCCGGCACCGCCGATCAGGGCTATCTGCATTGCGGCCCCAATGGCGCGGGCCATTTCGTCAAAATGATTCACAACGGCATCGAATACGGACTGATGCAGGCCTTTGCCGAGGGCTTCGACATTCTCCGCAACGCCGATTCGAAAGAACTGGCGGAAGAGTACCGCTACGATTTCAACGTGGCCGACATCGCCGAAGTCTGGCGCCGCGGCAGCGTGATCGGCTCGTGGCTGCTCGATCTCACGGCGATGGCTCTCATAGAAAATCCGTCGCTTTCGAACTACACCGGCTTCGTTCACGATTCCGGAGAAGGGCGTTGGACCATCACGGCCGCGCTCGAAGAAGCAGTGCCGGCCGAGGTGCTGGCCGCTTCGCTCTACGCGCGTTTCCGCTCCCGCCAGGAGCACACCTTCGCCGACAAGATGCTTTCCGCGATGCGGAATAAATTCGGCGGCCACGTGGAAGCTTCGGCGGGAGGCTAATGATCGCTCTGGAAGAGAAAGCCCAAGAACAACAACAGCAAGAAATCAACGGCCGTCCAGCGCCTCCGTGCGTCATGGTTGTTTTCGGAGCCGCTGGCGATCTCACCAGCCGCAAGCTGATTCCGGCTCTTTACAATCTCGGCAAAACCGGGCTATTGCCCAAGGAATTCGCCGTTATTGGATTTGCGGTCGATGCACTGACGGAGGAGGAATTCCGCGATAAGGTGCGGAAAGACATCGTCGAATCCGTCCCCGCGCCCGTGGACGACGCGCTTTGCGCCTGGCTGATCGAGCGGATTTATTACATGGCCGCGGATTTCCGCGACGCCGGTGCATATGAAAAATTAAAAAGCAAGCTGGCGGAAGTGGATGCGAAACACGGCACGCATGGCAATTATTTTTTCTACCTGGCCACCGCCCCGCAGTTCTTCGCCGAGATCGTGAAGCAGCTGGGAGCGCAGGATCTGCAATGTGAGGAAGAGGGGCGCTGGCGGCGCGTAATTATCGAAAAACCGTTCGGCAGCGATCTGGCATCCGCGCGAGCCCTGAACGTCGATATCCGGAAGGTTCTGAATGAAAAGCAGATCTACCGGATCGATCACTATTTGGGCAAGGAAACCGTTCAGAATATTTTAGTCTTCCGCTTTTCGAATGGGATATTCGAGCCGATTTGGAATCGCCGCTACATCGATCACGTGCAGATCACCGTATCGGAGAGTCTCGGCGTCGAGCGGCGCGGCGGCTATTACGAGCATGCCGGAGCCCTGCGCGATATGGTGCCGAACCATATTCTGCAGCTAGTCTCGCTGACTGCGATGGAGCCTCCTATCTCGTTCCTCGACGACGCGGTTCGCGACGAGCAGGCGAAAATCCTGCACGCGATTCAGCCGCTAGCGCCCGAAGACGTGCTCACGCGCGCCGTTCGCGGCCAGTACGACGCTGGAATGGAAGATGGCGAGCAGGTGCCGGCCTACCGCGCCGAGCCTCTGGTGGCTCCCGATTCGCAAACCGAAACCTTCGTCGCCCTCAAGCTCTCGATCGATAACTGGCGATGGGCGGATGTGCCTTTTTATCTGCGCACGGGCAAGCGCATGGCGAAGCGCGTCACCGAAATCGCGATCCAGTTCCGCCGCGCGCCATTCGTGCTTTTCCGCGAAACGCCCGTCGAACGGCTCGCGCCCAATTTATTGGTTCTGCACATTCAGCCCGACGAAGGAATTTCGCTTCGTTTCGGCGCCAAGGTTCCCGGGCCGCTGGTGCGCGTCGGCCCCG
>JBPCKZ010000218.1:0-19392 GCA_051003795.1 Bryobacteraceae bacterium
TTTCTCGCGGGCGGACTGACGCTTTTGGCCGCCCCGATTTGGTTCAAACCGCCGGCCACGGGCGCGAGTTCGGAGCCAATACCCTGGCCCTTATGGATCGTTTTCGGTTTGTACGGCGCCCTCTATCTGGTGAACGCGCTCGCGCCGGAGATCCAATCGGATGCCGCCGGATATCATCTCGGCCTGGTTTCCGAATACGTGCGATTGCATCGCTTTCCGCGGCGGATCGGATTTTTCGAGATGGCGCCGCAGGGGCTCGAGATGCTCTTCACCGTGGCTTTCGCGTTGGGGAAGCACTCGGCGGCGAAGCTCGTGCATTTCGCGTTCCTCGCCGCGACGGTTCCGCTGTTGCGCGCCGTCGGACGCGAACTGCATCTGAGCGATAGTGTTTCCACGATCGCCGCGGCGCTCTATTTTTGCGCGCCGGTTGTTGGCGTGAGCGGCACGTCGGCTTACACCGATGCGGGGCTGGTGTTCTTCGCTCTGCTGACGATGTATTTCTTATTGGCGAAACAATGGGCCGCGGCCGGAATCGCTTCCGGATTCTGTTTCGCGATCAAGTTCACCGGACTACTTGTTGCGCTCGTCGCCGCGCCTGTCGCCGCGCTCTTAACTCGCCGGATTCGGCCCGCGCTCATCATGTCCGCCGCCGCCGCGCTTATGATCGCGCCGTGGACGATCCGCGCCGCCATGATGACCGGCAATCCCGTCGCGCCGCTCTTCAATCGCGTTTTTCCCAATCCGTATTTCCGCCCGTCCACCGAGCAACGACTGATCGAATCGATGCGTCACTATCCGGGCTTCCGGTGGCAAAGCGCGCCGCTCGATTACACGGTCCGCGGAAATCTGCAGGGCGCGATTGGGCCGGCGTTCCTGCTGCTGCCGTTTGGGCTGCTCGCGTTGCGCCGGCGCGCCGGGCGGATCGTCTGGCTTGCGGCGCTTGCGTTGCTGGTCCCGTGGTTCTGGAATGTGGGCGGGCGTTTTCTGATGCCCGCCCTGCCATTTTTCGCGCTCGCGATCGCGATCGCGCTTCCGAAACCTCTCGCGTGGGCCTGTTTAGCGCTCCAGGCGATTGCCTGCTGGCCGGCCGCGATGGCTCGCTATCATAGTCCCTTCGCGTGGAGATTGGACGGATTCCCCTGGAAAGCTGCCTTGCGAATCGAGCCCGAAGCGGATTACCTGGCGCGACATAGCGGCGACTACCAAGTGTCGCGAATGGTGGAGGCGAACACCAAGCCTTCCGATCGCATCTTCTGTTTGGACTCGTTGGCGATGGCGTATTCCACGCGCGATGTCACCATGCATTGGCATACCGCGCAGGCCGATGGATTGAAGGATGCGCTAACGGATGCGGTGGAGAAACGTCCGATGGAGTGGTTGCGATTCGATTGGCGGAAGGAGAGTTTACGCGGTATTCGATTTCGCGGGCAGAACCTGTGGAAGCTGTTCGAAACGAAATTGTATTCGGACGGCGATCGCGTATTCAACAGCCCGATGTGGCTGTTGAGCGCGAAGCCGGATCCATGGGAAGCGCCGCTCGCCTTCGACGACAATCGCGCGACTGGTTGGAGCGGAACGTTTCTGCAAATCGAATTCGACCGTCCGCAGATATTGACCAGGGCGGATCTGCTGTGCCAGGAATACGTCGCGCTTGAGGCGGAGGGTCTGGGAACGGATGGGCGGTGGTTTTTCCTGCGCGATGGACCGGCGGCATTGAACGTCCCGCCAGCGGATTTGCGGCGCGATGCCATGCGCGCGCTTCAACGCGCGGGGTTCACATTCGTCGTGGCAGGAACGGGCGGGAAGATTGGGAAGGACATGGCGGAGAACGGCGCGGATTGGGGAGTGACGGACGCCGGCGCCGCTGGGATCGTGCATTTGTTCCACATCGTCATGTAGCGCCGCGGAAGTCTTTCAGGATTGCGGACCAGCCTCCGCTGTAGGAATCGTGTTCCAGGCGGAATGCGGCGTCGATGCGCGTTCCCTGAGCCAATTCGGCGGCGCGATCCGCAAAATGGAACCCCTTGAACATGACCATTCCGCCGCCCTGCCGCAAGGGTACGCGCACGTGCCGCTCTTTCATGAACGATACCGGGCCGGCGACTTCGGCATCGCGGACCGCAAACACCGGGGCGGCATTGCCCGCGCCAAATGGCGCGAGGCGCTGCAATCCCTGGAACAGGCGGTCGTCGAGATCCGCGAGCCGCAAGGACGAATCGATGGCAAGCGTGGGCTGAAAATCGTCCGCGCTCAGGCGCGCTCCGGCGTATTCGTTCAGGCTTTGCCGGAACGGCGCCACCTGGTCCGAAGCGAGCGTCAATCCGGCGGCGTGGCTGTGGCCGCCGAACTTGACGAACAGGTGCGGCATCGCTTCCAGGGCGGCAAGAAGATGAAATTGAGCGATACTGCGGCCCGAGCCTTGGGCAAATCCGTCTTCCTCGCTCAACACGAAAACCGGGCGATGAAAGCGCTCCACCAGACGGCTTGCCACGATGCCGAGAACGCCGCGATGCCACTTTTCGGCGCAGAAGACGAGAGCGGCGTGCGTGTCGTCCACCGCGATTCGCTCGCATTCTTCGAGCACCAGTTCCGTGATGCGAGCCTCCTCGGCTTGGCGGTCCGCGTTCAACAGATGCAGCTTGCCGGCAAGTTCGCGCGCGCGCGCGGGGTCGGTCGTGAGGAACATTTCGATAACGTCGTCGGCGCTCGCCATGCGCCCCGCCGCGTTAATGCGCGGCGCGATCCGGAAGGCCACCTGCGTGGCCGATGGAATGCTCTCGCTCGTGAATCCCGCGACATCCAACAACGCGCGTAGGCCCGGGTTGCGGATCGAGTGCAACCCGGCAAGGCCGTGCTTCACGATCAGGCGATTCTCGCCGGTGAGCGGAACGACATCGGCCACCGTGCCGATCGCGACCAGCTTCAGAAACGATTCGAGAACGCGCCGGAGTTTCTCGGGCGGCCAGCCGAGAGTGGCGAGAAGCCCCTGTACGAGCTTGAAGACCACGCCCACGCCGCACAGGTTTTTCTCCGGGTAAGCGCAATCGGGACGGTTCGGATTCAAGATGGCGAGCGCGGGCGGAAGCTCGGCTTCGGGCAAATGATGATCCGTCACGACGACATCGATGCCGAGCTCGCTTGCGCGGCGGATGGCCGCTCCCGCGCGGATTCCCGTGTCCACGCTCACGATCAGCGAGACGCCTTCGGCCGCCGCCCGCTCGATGGCGGCGATCTGCAATCCGTAGCCGTCCGTGAGGCGATTGGGGATGCAATACGCCGCCGTTCCGCCCGCAAGTTCGATAGCGATTTTCAGGATAACGGTGGACGTGGTGCCGTCGACGTCGTAATCGCCATGAATTTGAATTCGTTCACGATCGCGGATGGCGCGGCGGATGCGCTCGATGGCGGCCGGCATGTCTCGCATCAGGCCGGGGTCGTGGAGATCTTCCAATTGCGGCGCGAGAAACGTTCGGGCGGTTTCGGAATTCGCGACCCCGCGGGAGATCAGGATAGCGGCAATCGGTTGGGAGAGGCCCAGCGCGGAAGCGAGCGCCGCGGTTTCGCCGGGACGGGCTTCGGGGAAGATCCAACGTTTCAACAAGTCCGGTTAATTGCTTGAGTAGAAACCGCCGAAGCTGTCCTGCTCTTCCTCGTCGTCGCGGCCGGCGGGGCGATGCTCGGAGATCTCATCGCAGAGCGTCAGGAATTCGTTATACCAATCGGGGTTCATTTCATACACGAACATGCGCGCGTGGTGGTCGAACGCCAATTCGAGCGAACAGGTCGCGCCTTCGCGCGAACGGTAGGACCGCAGCCGGCGCTCGAAATCGCGCCGTTCGTCCCGCGTCAATTCGCACTCTTCCAGCTCCTCGATGGAGTCTTCGATTTCCTCCGCTTCAAACTCGCGGGAAGCGAATACGATCATGGACGCCCCGGTCTTGCGGGCGGCGTCGAGGAACATCTGGTAATCGGGATAGCGTTCGCAATCCCAACAAACCATCGGAAACTCTTCAAGCGCGCCCGGGCTGCTGCGAAAGACGGCGAATTCGGAGGACTCGAGGCAGTGCAGAATGTCGCTTTTCAGTGTGTCGAGATCGAGGTCCATGAGCGTTCGGCCAACACTAGAATATCACCGTGTCCCGGGGACCGGACGTTCGTGGTTCCGAAACTTTTGGATGGAAAGTTCCATGCCAATTCGTAATCGGTCCTACATCTTGATGGATGGACACGCGCACGCTGTTCTCGGTATCCTTTCAGCAATGGGTTTCGCAGCGGGGATTTCACCGGAGCCGCCCCTTTCAGCCTCCCGAGATCATGACCCCGCCGGATTACCCCAACATTAGCTTCGCCGCCAGGACTGTGTTTGCGGTGCGCGAACCCGAAAGCGATGCCGTAACGGGTGGCGGCGGTTCGAAACGGGCACGTGCCCGGCGCTTTTGGCTGGTCCTTCCGCTGCTGTTTCTACTGGCCGTCATGCTCCAATTCGCGGCGGGCGTCTTTCATTCGGAACTGAGCGGTTTTCCCGATGAGCCGGCTCACTATGTCACGGGGCTGATGGTCGCGGATTACGCGATCTCGGCCGTGCCGGGCAACCCGATGAAGTTCGCCGAGAGTTATTATCTGCATTATCCGAAGGTCGCGTTTGGACATTGGCCTCCCATGTTTTATGTCCTCGAAGCGATCTGGTTCACCGCGTTCGGCCCTTCGCGCGTCTCCGTTTTAATCTTGATGGCGCTGTTCACCGCCCTGCTGGCTTCGGCGCTGGCGTTTTACGTTCGCCGTTTATCGGGAGCGTTCGCCGGGATATTCGCGGGTACGCTGCTGATCCTCACGCCCCAGGTGCAATCCCAAACCGGGATGGTGATGGTGGAGTGCCTGCTTACGCTGTTCGCCTTTTTGGCGATAGCATCGCTCGGCCGTTACTTCGACGGCGAGAGAGCGCGCGACGCGATCTGGTTCGGCGTTTTTGCCTCGCTGGCGATCCTGACGAAAGGCGATGGTTGGGCGCTGGCCATGGCGCCGCCCCTGGTGCTTTTGTTTACGCGGAAATGGTTTCTGTTAAGGCGCCTATCGTTCTGGGCGGCCGCCCTGGTTGTCTTGATTTGTTGCGGGCCGTGGCAGGCGCTGACACTCAGAATGGCTCATCAGGGTTGGACGGACGAACCTCTCAGCGTTTCCTTTGTTTTCCATGCGGCCGGCAAACTTCTGCTCGCCCAGTGGAATGCCGCCGGCTTCGGGTTTTTCCTTTTGGCTTTCACGGGCTTCTTCGCAACCGTTGCGATCCCATTTGCCCGCAAGCGCAACGTGAGCGGCGCTTACGCGTCGATGGCGGCGCTGGCGATCGGCGTTTTGGCCTTTCATTCGCTGCTGCCGATGCCGGTCGAAGGCCGCCGGATCGTGATGGGGCTCCCCGCGATGCTGGTTTTTATTGCGCCCGGGACCGCGTGGATCACCGTCTGGATTGAGGAGCGATTCTCGGCAACGAACTGGCAGGCCGTGGTTACCCCCGTTGCACTGTTGCCCGCGGCGGCGGTCATCTTCTTCGTGCAAACATTTACCGTACCCTCCAAACCGTCCTTCGGCTTCGCGGAAGCCGCGCGCGGCCTACTCTCCCACCCCGAGCTCAAGGATTCCGCGGCCCTGATTTCTTCGGAGCGGGATGGGGAAGGCATTTTTACGGCGGAAGTGGCAATGCTTGAGCCGCGCCCGACGCGTTATATTCTACGCGCGAGCAAGCTGCTGGCAAAGGTGGGCTGGCAAGGGGATCACTACCAGGTCAGGTTCCACTCGCCGGCGGCCGTCGCCGCGCAGCTCGATCGAATCCCGGTCGGCGTTTTGGTAATCGATACGACGCCCAGCCCGGATCGCGGCGATCGCCGCGGCGAACTCGACGGTAAACACCACGCGCAGCTTCTCGAAATGCTGCGCGAATATCCCCAATCCTGGCGATTGCTGGGCGCCTACGGCGTGCGGGATTCGCCGGTCAAACCCATTCTCGTGTATCGCCGCGTGGGTCTCGACAACCTGCATCCCGGCAAGATCCGGGTGGATTTGACGTCAACGCTCAATCGCATTTTGGAGCAGTGAGGTAACGGCCGCGCGGGTTAACGCTTCGGCGAGACCTTAGGTGTCTTACCGCTTTGTTCGATCAGTTTCACCAGGAGTTCGACGCCCGTGTCGATCGGAAGAAAGTTCGCGATCACGATCGGCGTTCTGCCATTGGCGTCGAGCGCATCGGGATCGGCGCCCTTGTCCGCCAGGAATTGAATCACCTTGCAGATTTCGGGCTGCGTCGAGGTCTGCATGGAACCGGTCACGGCGGCATGCATCACCGTCGACTTCCGGTCGGTCACGGCGCTAATGTCGGGCGAGAGCTCGTAGGCGTATTTAACGACCTCGACATGGCCGCTGCCCGCGGCCGCCATGAGTAGCGTCGTGCCGTCCTGAGCCTTCATTTTTGGGTCCGCTCCAGCGGCGATGAGCGCGCGCATCACGCCGTCACGATCCGCCCGCGCGGCCAGAAGCAGAGGCGTCTGCTCGCCGGCAGGGCGTCGGAATCCTCCCTGCCCGCCGCCGCGGCCGCCGCCCGCGGCAACCTTCGCGGTTTGCAGATTGGGATTGGCGTGCTTTGCCAACAGATCCTTAACTAGGGCGAGATTGCCCGCCTGGGCCGCCACGTGTAGAGGGGTCAAGCCGCCCGCATCCGCGGCGTCTACATCGGCGCCCTTGTCGAGAAGCACTTCGGCGGCTTTATTGTTTCCGCCGAGGACCGCAACCTGTAGAACGCTGGTGTGATTCGGCAGAGTGTAGCGTGGGTCCGCGCCCGCGGCGAGCAAGCTCGAAACGGATTTCGCATCGCCTTTCTGCGCCGCGAAAATCAGCGGAGTGAATCCCGCCCTCGAGGCGGCTTTCACGTCCGCTCCGCTCTTGATAAGGACATCCACAACGTCGGAATGCCCTTCCGCCGCGGCCCACATCAGAGCGTTCTGCCCCTTGTTCGATTCCACCCCGTCCGCCTTGGCGCCATGGGCGAGAAGCGATTTCACGCCGTCCACGCTGCCGGAACGCGCGGCGATCATCAGCGCCGTTTCGCCGTTCCAGCGGGCGGCATTCACGTCCGCTCCCGCGTCAATCAGTTTTTCGATAATCGCGCCGTTTCCGGTGGCGCAAGCCAAGGTGAGCGGCGTCTCGCCATACTCGTCCGCCGTGTTCACATTCGCGCCCGCCTTCATCAGGCGGTCGACCGTATCGATCTGGTTCAGGTACACGGCCCAGGCGAGAGGAGTCGCGCCATCCGGCTGACGAAAATTGACGCCGGCGCGCTGGCCGATTAATGAATCCATAGCCGGGCGGTCGCGATCTCTTATGGCCTCTATCAGGCGGGGATCGCTCTGGATCAACGTGGCGACGAAGCTGCCACCGGCCAGCAGGATCGCGGTCACGCCAGCTAGATTCACGTCAAATCTCCGCGAGTTGATCCAGCTTGCCGGTGCTATCGCCCAGCTTTTCCGCGTGAACGCCCGACTTGTCCAGCATGGTCAACAACAGGTTATTCATCGGCGTTTCGGGCGCATACCGAACATGCCGCCCGCCTTTCACCTGCCCGGCCCCGCCGCCCGCGAGTACCAACGGCAGATCGTGGTGCGTGTGCGCGTTGCCGTCGGAAATGCTGCTGCCAAACAGAATCATGGAGTGGTCGAGCAGCGTGCCATCGCCATCGGGTGTCGAATCCAGCTTGCCCAGAAGATATCCGAAGGTCTTCACGTGAAGCTGATCGATCTTCATCGTCTTCGCGATTTTCTCCGGATCGTTCTGGTGATGCGTCACCGAGTGATGCCCGTCCGAGATGCCAATCGACCGATAACTCCGGTTGCTGCCTTCGCGCGCCATCATGAAGCTGACCACCCGGGTCATGTCCGTCTGGAATGCAATCGCCATCAGATCGCTCATCAGCTTGGCATGTTCTTCGAACTCGTCCGGAATGCCGTCGGGGCGCTCGAACACCGGTATCTTGACCGACGCGTTCTGCTCTTCCGCTTTCTGAATGCGCCGCTCGATGTCGCGAATGCCCTCGAGATATTCGTCCAGCTTCCGCTTGTCGCGCGAACCCAGGCCCGGCTCGAGCCGCGCCACGTCGCCCCGCACGAAATCGAGAATGCTGCGGTCTTCATTCATGCGCTTCAGGCGCGCGGCCGGATCGGTGGTTTCGCCATCCCCGAAGAGCCGCTCGAATACCGCGCGCGGATTCACCTCCATCGGATTCGGCATGGTGGAGTTGCGCCATGAGATGGTGTTGGTGTAAGCGCAGCTATATCCGCTGTCGCATCCGCCCGCGAGGCTCGGCTCTTCGAGGCCGATCTCGAGCGACGCAAGCTGCGTCTGCTTGCCGAACTCGTTTGCCGCGATCTGGTCCGCCGAGATCGCGGCGTGAATGTCCGATCCTTCCGTTTTCTTGGGATGAACGCCGGTCAGCCATGTGGCGCCCGCGCGCGCGTGATCGCCCGCGCCATCGCCAAGCGCGCGTCCGCCATTCTGCATCAGATTGCTCAACACCAGCATTTTTTCGCGGTAAGCTTCGAGCGGCTTCATGGTGGAAGCCATCTCATAGCCGGTTCCAGTCTTCGCCGGCAGCCAACCCCTCTGGATGATTCCGTTCGGAACGTAGACGAACCCGAGGCGCACGGCCGATTTGGCGGCGGTTAGGCGGGTGGCGGCCATCGCCGGTACCATGGCGTCCAGCAGCGGCAACGCCAGCGTGGTTCCAATGCCGCGCAGGAACGTACGGCGCGGCAGGAATTTCTGGGTAAACATCATGATTCTCGGGTTCTCCTCATTTGAAATTGCGGGCTCTTCACGATCGCGTGAATGAGCGCGGGGATGGTGGTGTTCCGTTTGGCGGCCTCGCGCATGATGGCGCGCATGGCCGGCCGGTCGTACGATTCAAGCCCCCGGCCGAGGGCGTATGTCAGAAGTTTCTCCGTCACGGTCAAATAGAATTCATCGCGATGAGCGGTCAACAGCAGGTTTTTAAGACCCGCCGGACCTTGGAATGTCGTGCCGTCCGGCATCTTCCCGCTGGCGTCGATCACGCTGCCGCTCTCCTTCGATCTCCAGGCGCCCACGCCATCGTAATTTTCGAGCGAAAATCCGATCGGGTCCATCCGGGAGTGGCAGGAAGCGCAAGTCGGGTTCGCCCGGTGCTGCTCCATCTGCTGCCGCATGGTTAATTGCCGGCCATCTTTCGCGTGCGCTTCCAAAGCCGGGATATCGGGCGGCGGGGGCGGGGGCGGCGTTCCCAACAGATTTTCAAGCACCCATTTGCCGCGCTGAACCACTGAAGTCCGGTTGGGATAGGAGGTTACGGTCAAAATACTTCCTTGCCCCAGCAGCCCGCCCCGATTTGAATCCGTCAGCGTTACCCGGCGGAACTGCGGGCCGTAGACGTTCGGGATGCCGTAATGCTCGGCCAGACGTTGGTTCAGGTAAGTGAAATTAGCGTTCAGCAAGTCCGTTACGGGGCGGTTCTCGCGCATTACCGCTTCAAAGAATAACTCCGTCTCGCGTTGAAACGATTGCCGCAGGCTGGAATCGAATTCGGGGAAAGCGTCCTGATCGGGCTTCACCTGCGCCAGATTGCGCAGATAGAGCCATTGCCCCGCAAAATTCTCGACAAACGCTTTGGACCGGCGATCCTCCAGCATTCGGTCGACTTGCGCGTCCAAAATCGCCGGGTTGCTCAATTTGCCCTTTTCGGCAAGATTCAACATCTCATCGTCGGGAATGCTGCTCCATAAGAAGAACGAGAGCCGGGAGGCAAGTTCGTAATCGTTGATGCGGAAAACAGAGCCCGGCGCGGCAGTGGCCGGATCGTGGGCCGGATCGCGCTCGATGCGAAACAAAAAATCCGGCGAGACGAGCATGGCCCGAAGCGCAACCTCAATTCCGTTATCGAAGGCGCCCTCCCGGCGGCCGGTTTGGTAGAAGGCGAGCAGCGGTTTGAGATCGGCGGCGGTGAAGGGCCTGCGATACGCCCGGCGTCCCAGATTCGAAAGAATCTTGCGCGCGCAGGGATCTTCCTCCCGGGCGGTCGCCGGATGGCAAACGAAAATCTTCCGGCGGCTCGGCGTGTCGCCCGGGTCCTTGATATCGTAGGGTCCGGCGATGGTCACGCTCGTAAACCTGGGAGCGGCGCCGGTATACGGCACGTCGTAAAGCTCCAAGCGCGCGCCATCCAACCGGAGATCCATCTTAGCCGTCTCCGGAACCGGCGCGGGAGGCGTAAAGGCTGCGGCGCGCGCGCCTCCCGCCGGAGCGACGACTTCGGGCAGCGCATTCTCGCGCATGAAAGTAACGCCCACATTCCGGGTGCCCGCTTTCACGGTAAGCCGCTTCTCGAAAATCCGGGGCAACTGCGAGGGGCTGTCGAACGACGCATCCGCGGGAGGAGTTTTGATCTTGAAAACGTACTCCGCATCGACCGGGAAACGATATTCGATCGAGATTCCTCCGGCCGAATCGAATGGCAAATCGTCGCTGATGCGCTCATTCCGCCGTCCGCGCTTGCCGCCCGTCTTTTGCGGTTCGAACTGGTTGATTTCGGGTTTGATGTTCGTATCGCCGACAGCAAGGCGGCTCACGTTCCGGGCAACCGACATGTACCGCTCGATCAGGACCGGCGAGAGCGATAAGACATCGCCGATATTGTCGAAACCGTAGCCGGTATCGTCGGCCGGCAGCTTGGCGCCCGGTTTGATATCGAGCGCCAGCAGATCGCGTATGGCATTGCTGTATTCAACCCGGTTGAGGCGGTGAATGGTCGGATCTCCGGGATTCGGATTGGCGGCGGCGGCGCGGTCCAGTGCATCGCCGAGCCACTTAGTGAACTCCGTGGAAGCGGCGGCGGACGGGTGCGGCATGCCGGTTGGAGGCATTTGACCCGCGCCGACTTTGCGAAAGACTTTTTCCCAAACCGCGGAATCCGGGCCGACTTTTTGAGGATCGAGCGTATCGAGCGCCACGCCGGCCGTTTTCACCTTCTGGTTGTGGCAAGCCACGCAGTACTGATTCACGAGAGCGCGCGGCGCGGGCACGGCGGAACTGGACGGGCGCTGTTGCGTGCTGGCCAGCGGAGCAAAAGCCACGGCGATAGCCAGAGGCGCCAGGATTAAACCGCGACTAGACTTTAGGGCTTGCATTCTGGATTGAGCTTCCGAACTAGGCTGACGATAAGGCGTCGTAATCAAGCCTCGGGGTTACAGATGCTTCTAAGATAGCAAACGTCACGGCTTCTTGAAAAGGCTTGTGTTCGATTCCGACCGCATTCTTCGGTTTAAAGTCGCGATCCTACCCGGCCCGATACTCCTCCATTCTTGAACAATCCCACCGGGCCAGCGGACTCTCGCCAAGACCGGATCCTTCCAGCCATCGTCGCCCAGATCCACGAAAGCGATGGCCGTTATCAAAAAAAACGGATTCTTTTGCATTTTAAAAGGTGTGATAAAGTCCCGCCACGTGCGAAATGCGAAGAACGATTCTTCTGTTTGCGATGGCATTTTGGTTTCTCTACCAAAGACCGGCAGGCTTTTCATCTACTTAGTCATTTACTTCGAGTTGCATATCCGGCGGGAACCGTGAGGCAAAAACGCGTGAAACCACTCCCCTTGTTTATCGTTGTATACGCTTCCCTATTTGCCCAGGGAAACTTCACACCGCAGATTAATATGGCCAAGCAACCTCGACTTGGCTCGCGTTTCCGCGTCCATGCTCTAAGACAAGCTCCCGGCCCTGGACAAACTCGCCCGCTCGGAGTCCCACGTTGCGATTGAGGCTGCCGCAGCAAAAGGTGGGGAGGCCTCGACGGACACGCTATTCGAAGCGGCGCGGGTCGCCTATAAAGCAGGCGATTATCGCAACACGGTCCAATTCGCCCAGGGCGCTATTCAGTCCGCAACACCCGTCATGAACCAATGGATCAGTTGGGCGCACCCTCTGGCGCGGCTGGGTTATCTGGCGCAGGGGGACTCCGGCAAGGCCGCAACTGAGTTGGCCGCTTCCATCCAAGTTCCCACCGGTACTTTTATGCCGAGCATGGCCCTCGCAAAGGCTCTTCTGGAGACGCAGCCTAAGGCGGTTATCGCTTTCCTGGATGCGGCTTCCCGCCGCGAGGACTGGAAGAATAGAAATTTGGCTCTCGGCTGGAAGGCCGACGTGGAAAGCGGCCACACCCCTAATTTCGGCGCATTGGCGAATTTCGGAATCTTCTGAGCGGGTAAGCAGCGCGATGTCGCGATATAATGTCTCCGTGTTGAAACGGCTGTTCGCTTTTTCGGCTCTCGCGCTTCCATTATTCGCCGCCGATCTCTCCGGCATCTGGACGGGCCAGCTAACCGACAAAAACGGCGATCCGCACGATCTTGCTTTCCAACTCATCCAGAAAGGCGGCGCGATCTCCGGTAAAATGTATGGCGATAACGAAAGCACGCCCATTTCGGAGGGCAGAATCTCCGGGCAGAATATTACCTTCTCGACGAAAAGCGAGATGAACGGCCAACACACCACTTTTGTTTTCAGCGGGACCATTGAACCGGGCGAAATCCACGTCACGCGCAAGCGCGTCGAAGTCAGGGACGTTCCGGCGGCTAAAGATCCAGCAAAAAAACCGGATCCCGACCCAGTCGTCGCCCTCAAGCGGCTGACCTGAAAAAAGTCGATAATAAAAGATATGCATTTGGGCGGATTTCGCGGTATTCCCTTCGCGCTAGCCCTCCTTTCCGCGCCAAGCTTCTCCGCACCAAGTTTTGCCGCGAACTTCTCGTTCGACGACGCGCGGGCCTTTCTTCAACAGAACTGCCAGGCGTGCCATTCCGGTAAGAGTTCCGCCGCCGGGTTCAATCTCGCGCAGGTAAACGCCAAGCCCAGTCTCGAAACCCAAGCGGACAAATGGTCGCGCATCGAGCTTCGCGTCCGCAATAGCGAAATGCCGCCGCGCGGCGTTCCCGGCCCCGCGCTCGATCAACGCGAAGCGTTCGTCAACTGGGTGGATAACGCCCTCCACGCGGAAGCCTGCGCCGGAATCGTGACGCCGGGCGCGGCTCCCATCCGGCGCTTGAATCGCGACGAATACACCGCGACCGTCCGTGAGTTGCTGAATGTGCACGTGAACGTTGGGCACGATCTGCCAGCCGATGGAGCGGGCGGTGAAGGCTTCGACAATGCGGCCGAAGTGTTGTTCCTTTCGCCGATCCTGGCCGAGAAATACATGGATGCGGCGAAGCAGTCTCTTGAATTCGCGACCCGCGATTCGCGGGCCCGCGCGCGCATCGGCCTCGATCGGCTCCAACCGGGCGCTTCCCCGGACCAATCCGCGCGTCATATTCTCGAAGCGTTTCTCCCGCGCGCCTTTCGCCGTCCCGTTACGGCGAAAGAACTTGACTCGTTCATCGCTCTGTTCGATGCCGCCCGGAAAGACCACCAAAGCTTCGACGGTGCCGTGGCTTTTATGCTGCGCGGCGTCCTGATGTCGCCCCAATTCCTGTTTCGCGTCGAGGCTCCAAATCCCCGCCCCGAACCGCGCCCCATCGACGATTACGCGCTGGCATCGCGGCTCTCTTATTTTCTTTGGGGCAGCATGCCGGACGAGATGATGTTCGATCTGGCGGGCATGGGCAAGCTGCACGAGCCGGCGGTTCTCCATGAAGAGATCGGGCGAATGCTGCGCAGCTCGAAATCGATGGGCTTCATCGAAAGTTTTGTGACGCAGTGGCTCGGAATTCGGGAGTTAGGCAAGGAATTCGTCCCCGATCCGAAAATCTTTCCCATGTACGCCGAGGACGCCGAACTGCAGGGCGATATCCGCTTCCAGCCGATCGTATTTTTTCACGAGATCGTTTCGAAAAATCTGCCGCTGCTCGATCTGCTCGATTCGAATTGGACCATCGCCACCCGCAGCCTGGTGAAGCTTTGCAAGATGGATGTGAAGTTGCGCAAGGACAGCCAGCAGCAGCCGCACCGCATCGATCTGCCGGCGGGAAGCCATCGAGGCGGACTGCTCGGCATGCCGGCGGTGCTCGCGGTGTCGTCGTATCCATATCGCACCAGCCCGGTGTTGCGCGGTAAGTGGGTGCTCGACGCAATTCTGGGAACTCCGCCGCTGCCTCCTCCTCCGAACGTGCCCGCGCTCGAAGAGCACGAAGGCGCGCAGCCGAAAACCATTCGCGAGAGGCTGGCCCAGCATCGGGCGAATCCGGTGTGCGCCGGGTGCCACAGCCGCATCGATCCGATTGGTTTCGCGCTTGAGAATTTCGACGCGCTCGGCGAGTGGCGGACCGAAGATGCGGGAAAGCCCATCGACACTGCCGGAGAGTTGCCGGATGGGACGAAAATCGATGGGCCGGATCAATTGAAGGCCGTCCTCCTGCAAAAGAAAGATCTCTTCGTTCGTAATTTGACGAGCAAGATGCTGGGTTACGCGCTGGGCCGCGGACTGACGCGAAAAGATTCCTGCACGGTCGACGGCATCATGGCCGATCTGGCCGCGAACGATTACAAGGCGCAGACGTTGATTGAGGGAATCGTCATGAGCCAGCCATTTCTATATCAGGCGGGCGCCAACGCGCCTCAACCGCATAAGGAGCTAACAAAAGTTCAATGACCACCCGACTTCCGATTTCCCGCAGGGCCGTGCTTCGCGGCGCCGGAGTGACGCTGGCGCTTCCCTGGCTGGAGGCGATGGAAGCGATGGCCGCGCCCGGTAAGCCAAAACCACCGGTGCGCATGGCCGTGCTCTACATGCCGAACGGCGTGAACACGCATGCCTGGTCGCCCGAAGGCACCGGCCGCAACTTCTCGCTTTCGCCCACACTGGAGCCGCTCGCGGATTTTCAGGACAAGGTGACGGTGATTCAGAATCTTTGGAACGCGGCCTCGAAAGATGGCGATGGACATTACGTTAAGGAAGCCAGCATTCTGACTTCGACCCGGATCAGCAAGACGCTCGGCGAAGATCTCAACAGCCACGGCGTTTCACTCGATCAGGTGGCGGCGCAAAGAACCGCCGGACAGACGCCGCTTCCTTCGCTCGAGTTGGGAATTTCGCCCGAAGCGACCGGCGTGGATCTGGTGGTCGGCTACACGCGGGTTTATGGATGCCACATCGCCTGGAGCAGTCCAACGACGCCACTCGCCCGCGAGATCAATCCGCGCTCGGTGTATGAGCGGCTGTTCCGGGCATCGGGTCCGCAAGGAAATTCGGCGAAACAAGACACGCTGCTGCTCGATCGGGTGATGGGCGAAGCCAAAGAGCTGCGCGATCAAGTGGGCGTGGCGGACCGCCGCCGCATCGACGAGTACCTATCAATCGTGCGGTCGCTCGAAGAGCGGACGGCGCGCGCGAGCGGCCCGGCCAAGAGCCGGCTGAAGCCCCGGCCTGCTTTGAGCGCGGCGGCGATGCCGCCCGAAACGCCGAAAGATTACGCCGAGCATGTGCGCTTGATGCTGGATATGATCGCGCTCGCGTTCCAGAGCGATACGACGCGGATCTGCACGTTCATGTTCGGAAACGCGGTGAGCAACGTGAGCTTCCGGTTTCTCGATGGCGTGACCGGCTCGCATCACGACATGTCGCATCACTCGAACGATCCGGAGAAGCTGCGGCAGTATCAATTGATTAACAAGTGGTACGTCGCGCAGTACGCTTACCTGCTGCGAAAGTTGCAGGACGCGAAGGAAGGGGAGGGCAGCGTACTGGATAATTCGATGATTCTGTTCGCGTCGGCTTTGAGCGACGGGAACAAGCACGATCCGCATAAGCTGCCGTTGGTGCTGTCCGGGAAAGCGGGCGGGCGGATTGCCGCGGGCCGGAATTTAGTGTTCCCCGAGGACACGCCGGCCGCTAATTTGTGGGTCTCGATGCTGAACGCGTTCGGGACGCCGGTCGAGCGTTTTGCCGATAGCACCGGGCCGCTGCCGGGCCTGTTGGTATGAATGTGGCAGGCGCGAGTGCCCGCGCCACAAAGGCATTCGCGTGTCTCTTGTGTATCGCTCCCGCATTCGCCCAGCAGTCCTTCTTCGACACAAACATCCGCCCGGTCCTCCAGAGCAAGTGCCAGTCCTGCCACAACGACAAAAATAAATCGAGCGGGCTCTCGCTTTCCAGCCGCGACGCGCTGCTCGCCGGAGGCAATCGCGGCCCATCCATTCAACTATTGGCGCAGGCGGTCGAGCAGACTGGCGCTCTGAAAATGCCTCTCGGCGGCAAGCTCGAGCCGGAGCAGATCGCCAACATAAAGCGCTGGGTCGATATGGGCGCTCCGTGGCCGGCCGAATCCGGCGCATCGAAGAAGCCCGGCAAAGATTACTGGGCGTTTCAGCCGGTGAAAAGAGTCGCTCCGCCGGCGATTCCCGTACCCAATCCAATCGACCGGTTCATCCTCGCGCGGCTTCAACAAGAGCACTTGAAGCCTTCCCCCGAAGCCGATAAAGAAACGCTGCTGCGCCGCGTCAGCCTGGATCTGACGGGCCTGCTCCCGTCCGCGAAGGAAGTCCGGGAATTTGTTGCCGACCGGCGGCCGGACGCTTACGCTCGCGTCGTCGATCGCCTGCTGGCCTCCCCGCACTATGGCGAACGTTGGGCCCGGCACTGGCTCGATGTCGCGCGCTATGCCGATTCCGACGGTTACACCATCGACGCTCCCCGACAAATCTGGAAATATCGCGATTACGTAATTGCCGCGCTGAATCGCGACATGCCGTTCAATCAATTCGTCATCGAGCAGATCGCGGGCGACTTGCTGCCGAACCCGACCGCCGATCAGCTCATCGCGACGGGCTTCCACCGCAACACGCCCAGCAATTTCGAAGGTGGAATCGATTTCGAGCAGTATCGCGTGGAGGCCGTCGTCGATCGCGTTTCAACGACCGGCGCGGCGTTCTTGGGCCTGACCCTCGGCTGCGCCCGCTGCCACGATCACAAATTCGACCCGATCTCGCAAAAAGAGTTCTACCAGATGGTCGCGTTCATGAACAGCGAGGACGAGATTACGAGCGAAGCGGAGCGTTACGATTTTAATCGCCCATTCCTGGAAGTCCCCACGCCTGAAGAACTCGCGCGGCGAAAAGCCTTTCAATCGCAATGGTCGGCTCTGAGCAAGGAATTGATCGCGTACGTGCGGGGCCTGGCCGCATCGCATGCGCCCGATCCGGCGAAAGACGCCGGCTTGCAAGAGCGTGTCAAGAATTTGCGCGATCTTCGCAAAGCCGAGCCGCAAGTCACGACCACGCTGGTCATGCGCGAACTCCCGAAGCCGCGCGAAACCTACATCCACCTGGGCGGCGACTTCACGCGCAAGGGAGCGGTGGTGCAGCCGGCCGTTCCCGCGGTTCTTCCGCAATTGCCTCCGAACGCGACATCCCGCCTGGATCTCGCCAAGTGGCTGGCGGATCCCCAAAATCCGCTTACCAGCCGGGTGACGGTAAACCGTATGTGGCAGGAATGTTTTGGCAAGGGCATTGTCGAAACGGAAAACGATTTCGGCACGCAGGGCGCGAAGCCCACGCATCCGGAGTTATTGGACTGGCTCGCGAGCGAATTCGTCCGCCGGAACTGGAGCCAGAAGGCGATCCACCGCCTGATCGTCACATCGGCAACCTATCGGCAATCGTCGAAACGAAGAGCGGACATCGAAGAAGCCGACCCGTATAACAAGCTCCTCGCCCGGCAGAATCGCCTCCGCCTGGATGCCGAAATTATTCGCGATGCCGGGCTTTCGGCTAGCGGGTTGTTGACCGAAACGGTCGGCGGCCCAAGCGTGTACCCGCCCATCCCCGAAGGCGCGCTCGCTGTTACGCAAGTCAAGCAGGTGTGGCCGACCAGCATGGGTCCGGACCGCTACCGGCGCGGCATGTACACATTTTTCCGGCGTTCGGCGGTGTATCCGGGCTTGGGTGTCTTCGATGCCCCCGATGCCTCGGCCACGTGCACGCGCCGCGTGCGCTCGAACACCCCGCTGCAAGCGCTAACCGCGCTGAACGACGCGGCATTCGTCGAATTCGCCGAAGGATTGGCGGCGCGCGTAATTAAGGAAGGGGGCGCCGTCGATAAGGACCGCTTGAAATACGCTTTTCTTCTGACTGTTGGCCGCGCTCCGAAGCCCGCCGAGGAAGAACGGCTCCTGCATTTCCTAGCGCGCCAGGTAGATGAGTACAAAACGAACCCGGCGCTCGCGACGGAGCTGATCTTTAAGGGCAAGGTGTTCCGGTCCGATGAAGTGGTGGAGGAAAACGCGCCGGTGGACAAGCTGGCACGCGGCCGTCCGACGGATTTGCCGCTGCTGGCCGCGTGGACGGGCGTTTCCCGCGTGCTTCTGAACGCCGACGATTTCCTGACAAGGGAGTGATGCGTAATGCATTTTGAAGATTTAGTCACGCAGTTCGAAACACGCCGGCATTTCTTCAGCCGCTGCGGAGTAGGCCTCGGCAAGATCGCGCTCGCTTCACTGCTCGCCGACAGCAATGTTTTCGGGGCTGCCGGCACGCCCGCTACTAACCCGATGCAGGCGAAGCCCGGCAACTTCCCAGCGAAAGCCAAGAGTGTCATCTACCTGTTCATGGCGGGCGGCCCCAGCCAGCTCGAGTTATACGACTACAAGCCGGCCCTTCAGAAACTAAACAATCAGCCCATGCCGGATTCGCTCCTGACCGGCAAGCGCTTCGCCTTCATGGATACGTTCACGAAGGAAAAGCCCAAACTGCTCGGAACGAAGCGGACTTTCAAACAGCATGGGCAGAGCGGCGCGTGGATTTCCGATCTGCTGCCGCATATCGGCGCGGTGTCCGACGACATCTCGTTTCTAAAAGGGGTCTCGACCGAGAATTTCAATCACGGGCCGGCGAAGTGCTTCGCGAATACGGGATCGACGCGCTTTGGAAGGCCCAGCATGGGTTCCTGGATCACCTATGGAATCGGCAGCGAATCGACGGACTTGCCCGGCTTCGTGGTTCTGCAGTCGGGACCCCGCGGTCCGCGCGGCGGGGCCGCTCTGTGGTCCAGCGGATTCGTGCCGTCCGCCTATCAAGGCGTCCCGTTCCGATCCGGCGGGGATCCGATTCTCGATTTGTCGAGGCCGCAAGGCGTGTCGTTGCGTGGGCAGCAGGATACCTTGCAGACCATTCGTGATATGAATTTGGAAGCGCTGGCCGAATCCGGCGATCCCGAGATCGCAACCCGCGTTTCCGCTTACGAAATGGCTTACCGGATGCAATCGAGCGGACCCGAGCTAATCGACTTTACGAAAGAGAAGAAGGAAACACTCGAAATGTACGGCGCCGAGCCCGGCAAACCCACTTATGCCAACAATTGTTTGCTGGCCAGGCGCTTGGTCGAGCGTGGCGTAAGAT
>JBPCKZ010000219.1:0-3888 GCA_051003795.1 Bryobacteraceae bacterium
CCGGCATTCTCGATCTCACGGCGGGCGACATGGGCACGCGCGGCACGCCCGCAACCCGCGTGAGCGAATCGCACGAAGCGGGCAAGCACCTGCTGATTTCCTGGCGCGATAATCTTCACTTTCCCGATGCGCGTCTCGAAAATGGAATGGCCGGACGGATGACCCTTGCCGCCAAAATCCGCGAGGTGAAACCGCGGGTGGTGATTCTGCCCTATTGGGAGGCGCGTCACCCGGATCACTATCGCGCGGCGGAAATCGGCTACGAGGCTTGTTTCCTCGCGGGCTTGAGGAAACTCGATCCCATCTCGCAGCCGCACCGGCCGTTCAAGATCATCTACTCGTCGATTTATGCGAACGTGCTGCCGTCTTTCGTGGTGGATATCTCGGGGCAATTCGATCGCCGGATGGAGGCGCTGCTCGCCTATCGATCGCAATACGGAAGCACGGGAGAAGGCGGCGATTTGTTCCCCGGCGAGACGGAAATCCGCGAGCGATTAGGCGCGGTCGCGCGCTATTTCGGCAATCTTATTGGATGCAAATATGGCGAGCCGTTCGTCGTGAAAGAGACGATGCGGGTAGACGATATCGTGGCGCTGGGAGTTAGAAGCTTGTGAAGCCGCGAATAGTTCATCGTCGAATGACCGACAGGGACGTAACAGCCGCGCTTGAACTGTCGAGTGGCGCCGGCTGGAATCAGACCGGACAGGATTGGCAACTTTTATTGGAACTCGCTTCCGAGACTTGTTTTGCGATCGATTGCGAAGGAACTCTCGCCGCGACCGCCACATTGCTTTTCCACGGCGCGAAACTGGCTTGGATCGGCATGGTGCTGACGCGGCCCGGCCACCGGCGACGCGGATTTGCGACGATTCTTCTGAAGGAGGCGCTACGCGTCGCGGATGAGAGCGGGATCGAAACGGTGAAGCTCGATGCCACGGAGATGGGGCAGCCGCTTTACGCGAGCCTCGGGTTCCAGCCGGAACAGCCGGTCGAGAGATGGTGGCGGAAGGAAGGGGTGTTCGCGACAACTGTCCACGCGAGTGTAAACCCGGCAGGCACGAGTGCCGCAACAGACGCATTTGAGGCGGACCGGTCCAGATTGCTTGAGGCATTAAACGGCACGCGCATCTCGGACGCCGACGCGTTTCTCTTCACGCGCCCTGGAAGGTGGGCGCGCTATCTTGGTCCGTGCGTCGCTTCGCGGCGGGAATCCGCGCGCGATTTGATCGACCGCGCGTTATCCTCCGATTCATCCTGGTGTTGGGATCTGCTGCCCGAAAATCGCGCGGCAGTCGAACTTGCCCGCGAATTCGGCTTCACCCCGGCGCGAAAGCTGGTGCGCATGGCGCGCGGGAAGCCGATTCGCGGCGAAGATGAGAGAACTTACGCAATTGCGGGATTCGAACTCGGATAAGAAAATATGTATCGCCTTGTTTCTCTTCTACTCACTTCGACTCTCCTTGCCGCGCAGGCTCCCGAGGGATGGCCGGTTTACGGACACGATCCCGGCGGACAGCGATTTTCTCCGTTGCGGCAGATCGATACGAAGAATGTCGGCAAGCTGACCCGCGCATGGGTGTATCACACCGGGGAAGCGCTACACGACAACCCGCAACATCCCACGGCTTTCGAAACGACACCGTTGGTCATCGACGACGTTTTGTATCTTTCCACGGCATCGAGCCGTGTCATTGCCCTCGACGCCGACACCGGTAAGGAACTCTGGGCATTCGATCCCGGTGCCAAGAGCAACAAGAAGCTACGGTATAAAGCATCGCGCGGCGTGGCATACTGGCCGGGCGACAAGCGAACGCCCGCCCGCATTTTCGCGGGCACCTCGGATGGGCGGCTGATCGCCCTGAATACAAAAACAGGCGTTCCGACGCCGGGCTTCGGGAATGAAGGCGAAATCGACCTTCGCAAGGGCGTGGCCGATCAATACCCGGACAGCGCCTATGGGATCACTTCCCCGCCCACGATCTTTCGCGATCTGGTAATCACCGGAGCGGAAGTGCCCGAGTCCCCGGGCCAAGGGCCGCGAGGCGACATTCGCGCCTTCGACGCGCGCACCGGAAAACTGGCGTGGCAATTCCATACCGTTCCGCAGCCGGGCGAACCGGGCCATGAGACTTGGGAAGGCGACAGTTGGAAAAACCGCACCGGCGTGAACGCGTGGTCGATCATGACGGTCGACTTCGAACTGGGACTGATTTTTCTGCCGCTCGGCTCGCCCGCTTACGATTTTTATGGCGGCGATCGCAAAGGACGGAATTTATATGGCGATTCGCTGGTTGCGCTCGATGCCGCCACGGGCAAAGTGGTCTGGTACTACCAATTCGTTCACCACGACATTTGGGATTACGATCCCCCGGCGCCGCCGGCGCTGATCACCGCTCAGGGAAAGCCGGCCGTGGTGCAGGTCACCAAGATGGGCCTCGTGTTTATTCTGAACCGCAAGACCGGCCAGCCGATGTTTCCCGTGGAGGAGCGCGCCGTTCCGCAAAGCACCGTGCCGGGCGAATCCACTTGGCCCACGCAGCCGATTCCCTTAAAACCGCCGCCGCTTTCCCGAAGCTCGATGGTCCGCGCCGATCTGACTACCGTGACCGAAGAATCGCATCGCTACTGCGCGGAGCTTTTCGATTCGCTCGCGAACAAAGGCCGTTACACGCCGTGGGACCTGAAGCCTACACTAGTCCTTCCGGGGACGCTCGGGGGAGCTACTTGGTCCGGCGTTTCTTTCGATCCAACGCGGGGATTGATCTTCGTGAATGCCAATGAAGTTGGGGCGATCGGACAGATGGAGCGGCAGCCGGACGGGTCGCCGAATCGATATCAACGGACCAGTCCGCTCGGCGCGTACGCGCGATTTTGGGACACGAATCAATGGCCGTGCCAGCAGCCGCCGTGGGGGACTCTGACCGCGATCGACGTCAACACGGGCGAATTCGCGTGGCGGGTTACGCTTGGCATCAACGAAGAGTTGGAGAAGCGCGGCGTGCGCAATACGGGCGCGCCCAGCCTCGGCGGCTCGATTGCGACGGCGGGCGGGCTGGTGTTCATCGCCGGGACTAACGACGAGCGGTTCCGTGCGTTCGATTCGAGCACGGGCAAGGAGCTTTGGTGCGTGAAGTTAGACGCGAGCGGACATGCAACGCCAATCACTTACCGGACGAAGAAGGGGCGCCAGTTCGTGGTGATCGCCGCGGGCGGCGGCGGGTCGTTCAGCAAGAAGACGGCGGATTCGCTGATTGCGTTTGCTCTGTGATATCAAGCGATTCACATGCGGGCGGTGATGTTTCGTGGTGACGTTTCGTAAACGCTGTGCGACCAATCGCTCGTTTCACCCGGGGAGTCTCTGTGATCACCACTTTTCCATGGAAAGAACCAGCGACCGATCAGGCCGGATTAGCTCGGCCAACCAGGTGCGGGCGAGTTGTATCCCATCATTTCCCTTAGTTTCATTAGAAAACGAACATCCAGTTTCTACCGCTCCAGTTCAACCAGCAACCAGGCACGCGCCACTTTCCAATCGCACATTACGGTTTCGGGGGAAACGCCGACAGCCTCTGCCGTTTCTTTGACTTCGAGACCGCCGAAAAAACGGAGTTCCACGATTCGAGCCTTCCTGGGGTCCATTTCCGCCAGGGCACTCAGCGCATCGTCGAGCGCGATAAGTTCATGCGATCTTTTCGACGACAGATCGACCGCTTTCTCCAAATCCACCACGGCCGGTTTCAAACCCCGTTTCGCCGCGCAGCGTCGACGAGCGCGGTCCACCAAAATACGCCGCATCAACCCGGCGGAAACGGCAAAGAAATGAGCCCGATGTTGCCAATCGACTTGCTTGATGTCGACAAGACGCAAATAGACTTCCTGCACGAGCTC
>JBPCKZ010000220.1:0-9839 GCA_051003795.1 Bryobacteraceae bacterium
CCACCGCCCTGGCCATAATCGAAAACGTGTAGCGGTCCGTCAGTACGATGAAGCCTGCCCGCAAAGCCGGAATAATCTCGTTCTCCAGGCGGTCCGCGAAATCCGTGACGTAGTAAAGCGTCATCGTGACGGGCCCGAGCGTGTTTCCGTTTTTCGCGTGCTGGATTCCTTTGCCGGCCAGCGCCGAACGCGCCATGCCTGTATCCAGCACGGCATGCCCTTCCTGTTCGAGCCATTGCCGTAGTTGAGTCACCTGAGTGCTGCGGCCCACCGCATCGGGCCCTTCGATTACGACCAGTTTGCCCCGCAGTTCCGAGCAGTCCACGCCCGGTAACGCGTCGTTATAGAACTGCAGCGGCGGCAAGTTTTTCTTGTGGTTCATTCCCGGCTCTCAAGATTCCCGTTCTCAAGCTGTTTCCCAAGCTACGCATCACGATGGCGCGCATCCTTTTCTGCTGGTCTTCAATCGATTGAGTGGCGTCGATTACATGAAAGCCCATTTCACTCGCCATGGTGTCGTACTCGTCGAGAATCCGGCCCTGGAAAATACGGAAGCTTTCTTCGACATCGCGGCTCAACTTCAAATCCATGCCCGCTTCGTAGAACTTGATGGCATCGCGGCCGCCTAGAATGCGGCTCAACGCAACCTCGAGCGGCACGCGGAAATAGAAGCTGATGTTCGGCCGGATCGCAAAACGGTATAAATTGCGCACCCAACTTGGACTTACGCCGCGGGCGGCATCGCGGGCGAACGCCGTGTAGGCATAACGGTCGGCGCAGACGATCGCGCCGGCTTTCACCAGGGGCAATATGTAACGTTCGGTTCGGTCGGCGAAATCCGTCGCGTGGATCAGGCTGAACGTCGTTGGGGTAAACATCGCCTTCCTTTTCCCGCGTTTGGTCGTCTCGCGAACCAGCGGAGACGAGTTCCATTCGCTGAACGCGACGGCGTATCCTTCGGCGCGCAGCCAGTTGCTCAAGAGCGAAATTTGCGTGGATTTTCCGGATCCGTCAATGCCTTCGACTACTATCAATTTGCCCTTATAACGGTTGGGCGCGAAGAGTTGCATAAGAAGGGCGGTTAATGCAGCCCCACGTATTATAACTTCTATATGCCCCGGTACGCCGCAATCGATATCGGCAGTAACTCGATTCGAATGGAAGCGGCGGAAGTGCTTCCGGGCGTTCCGCAGAAAATTCTGGCCGCCGAACGCCAAGTTACGCGGCTGGGCTTGAGCGTGTTTCGCACGGGGCGCGTGAGCCCCGAATCGACGGCCTTCGTCTGCGGAATTCTGCAAAACTGGTCGCAGCGATTAAAGAAGCTCTCGATTGCCGGCCTCCGGGCGGTGGCCACCAGCGCCATGCGCGACGCCAGCAACCAGAAGGAATTCCTGGCGCGCGCATCGGATGCGATCGGAAGTCCGATCGAAATCATATCCGGACAAGAGGAAGCCCGCCTGATTCATCTCGGCGTTCAAAGCCGGTGGCCGCAGCCCGGAAAGCGCGTCCTGATGATCGACATCGGCGGCGGCAGCGCGGAGATCGTCTTGAGCGACGATTCCCACATCCGCGCGGCGTTCTCAAAACAACTGGGAGCGCTACGGCTCAACGAAGTGTTTCTGAAAAACGACCCGCCGAATGCGAGCGAACTGCTGCGCCTGAACGAGTACATCGATGAGCGGATCGCTTCCGCCGTCGCTAAAATCGGCAATGCGATCGGCGAAGGAAAAATCGACCGCGTAATCGCAACTTCCGCCACGGCTTCGGCGGTAGTGTGCGCAATCCATCGCGTGCCGCGATCGAAACGCGATGCGGCCGACCGGCTGCGCGCCACCACCCCGCAAATCCGCAAACTCTATCGCGCCATTCGCGAGCGCAATCTCGAAGGCCGCCGCAAGGTAACGGGAATTGGGCCGCGTCGCGCCGAAATCATCGTTCCCGGCGCGGCCGTGCTGCTTCGCATTCTGGAGAAATTCGGGGTCCCCTCGCTCTACTACTCGGCGGCGGGCGTGCGCGACGGCATCATCGCCGATCTCGCCGCTCGCGGCGTCGGACGCGAGTTAACCGAACTAAACCGCGAGCAGCGGGAAATCGTGGAAGCCATGGCCGCGCGCTATGGCGTGTCCTTGCGGCATGTCCGTAAGGTCGCCCGGATGGCGGGCACGCTCTTCTCCGGATTACAACCGCTGCACAAGCTGCCGCCGGCCTGTGGCAAGCTGCTGGAGGCCGCCGCCTATCTGCACGACATCGGACATTACGTCAACGATACGAGCCATCACAAGCATTCGTATTATCTGGTCGCGAATTCCGACCTGCCCGGCTTTACGCAGCGCGAGCGCGAGATGATTGCGAACCTGTGCCGCTATCATCGCAAGGCTTCTCCGCAGCAGGATCACGCGAATTTGCAGCCGCTCGACGCCGAAAACCGGCGTGCGCTCGGCCTTCTCGCTCCGTTGCTGCGATTGGCGGACAACCTGGACCGGGGCCATGCGCAGCGCGTCAAATCGATGCGCTGCTTCGTGCGGAATAATGAAGTTGTCCTGGAACTCGATTCTGATACGGATATCGGCCTCGAAACCTGGGCCGCGGAACGGGCGGGCGAAGTGTTCCGCCAGGTTTACAGTCATCCGATTTTACTGATCGAGGGTAACCGCTCATGATGCAAAAGTACGTCCAGGAACAGGCCGCCACGCTCTTGCGACGTCTTGCCTCACAGGCGCATGAGGCCGCCTCGCTCGGGAGCGCGGATGCCGTTCACGATCTTCGGGTCGCGATCCGCCGCTTGAACCAGTGCTTGCGCGTCTTCGGGAATTTCTTTCCGCGTAAGGACGTGAAGAAGATTCGCGGGGAGCTGCGCGATGTCATGGATGTGGCCGGCGCGGTTCGCAATTGCGACATCGCGATCGAGCTGTTGAAAAAGGCCAAACTGCCGGCTGAACCGGTTTTAGCGCAAGAGCGACGGCGCGCGCGCAAGGAACTGGCGGGCGCGCTCACTTCCTGGAGCCGTCGCGACTTCTCGCAGAAGTGGCGGGAGCGGCTCATTGGCTAAAACATTGGCTTTTAGAGCGGAATGGAACGTGGAGAAAACGGCGGAGGCGAATGCACGCGTGTTTCTGCCCGCTCTCGCGGAAGAATACTTCGAAGCTGGCCGCAAACTGTTGCGCAAAAAATCCACCCACCGCGCGTTGCATCGCTTCCGGCTCAAAACCAAACGGTTCCGCTACACGCTCGAATTATTCCGCGACGTGTATGGCGCTTCGTTGGAGCGGCGGCTGGAATTACTGCGCCCCATCCAGAGCGCGCTGGGCGATATCAACGATTGCGCGGCGACGATCGAATTACTGGAGAAGAAGCCCGGCAAAGAGCGGAAAGCCATCCAGTCGTTCCTGGAAAAGCGGGCGGCGAAAAAAACTGCGGAATTCGAACGATTGTGGCGGAATACCTTCGACGCGCCCGGGCAGAGCAAGGCGTGGGTGGATTTGCTCGCGCGGCGTCATCCGGCTCGGAAGCGCGCTAAGGCCGAAACCGGTTCACCACCAGATTCGTAATGTCGAAGTTTCCGCGAGCGAGGTCATGCCCCGCGCCTTCGATCTCCACCAGAACCGGCGGCCCTGGGATCGCCTGGAGCGCTTTGCGAAACTCTTCGTTGGATCCAAACGGATCGCGCGTTCCGTGGACGAACAGCACTGGAATCCGCAAACGCGGAAAGTGATCGGTGCGCAAGCGGTCCGGCTTGCCCGGCGGATGCAGCGGATACGAGAGGAGCAGAAGACCCTGCGCCAACTCCGGTTCGTCGGCTGCCAGTATGCTCGCCTGCCGGCCGCCATAGGATTGGCCGCCGAGGAAAACGCGCCCCGATGAAATGGCGCGCGCGGCCGCGACGGCGCTTTTGAGACCGGCGCGATCTTCGAGTCCGGCGTTCAGCGGCGGCGGTCCCGTGCGGCGCTTTTGCCGGAACGCGAGATCGCACCGCAGGACGGAGATGCCGGCGGCCGCAAACGCCTCGGCCACCACGACGAGCAACGGCATCTCGCAATTTCCGCCCGCGCCATGGGTGAGCACCAAAGCGTCGTGGCCGTCGGCGGCGTGCAGGAATCCGCGAACGGAACCCGCTTTGAACGGCGTGTACAAGATTTACTTGGCCGTTTTTGGATCGTTCACGCGCAGCCCGGCGGCCGCGTACCACGGATGCATCTCGAGCACCAGACGGCCGGACTTGATCGCCGGATCCTCCTCCGTCATCGCGCGCACTTCCTCTGGCGATTTCGCCTCGAAGATGAAGATGCCGCGCAAATCGCCATCGTCTCCCATGGGACCCGCGACGATTAGTTTTCCCGCTTCGGCCATTTTGCGGATGTTGGCCATGTGGCCTTCCTGAATGCGAGTGGATTCCTCTTTCGTTCCGCTGCCCCAGTTTGGTCCTTTGCGCAGGATCCCGAGAACATACGTCGTCATCTCGTAGTGCGATGCGTCCTTCGCACTCTTCTCATCGGACGCCATGAGGCCGGACGCGAGAACCAAAATCGTCACTAATAATTTCACAGTGCCTCTCCGATCAATGGCGCGGCAGAGTGTCGATGAACGCCTGCCATTGCTTCCACATGTCCACGAGTCGCTTACCATGATCACAACTTAAGGCTGCATACGCGCCGGGCCCAACTCCCGATACACCGCGTCCAACACGCCATTTATGAATATTACCGACTCCTCGCCCGAAAATCGCCGCGCCAATTCCAGCGCCTCGTCGATCACCACGGGCGCGGGCGTTTCCATGCGCATCATTTCGAAAATTGCCAGCCGGAGTATATTGCGATCCACGGCCGGCATGCGCTCGATGCGCCAATGTTCCGCGTGTCGCGTGATGCGGCTATCGATTTCCGAAACCTCGTCCGCGGTGCCGCGCGCCAGAGCGTCCGCGAACGCATCGTGCTTTTGGGGCGCGGTCTCTAAATCGGTTTGCAGCGGCCCGTAAAACGCCGCGATGGAATCGCCGACCGGATGCTTGCGAACGTCCCATTGATACAGGATCTGCAGGGCTTGCTCTCTGGCTTTGTGTCGCGACGGCATCTAACCCGCCGTTCGAGTTTGCAATTGCCGCATCAGGTTCGCCATCTCAATGGCGGTCATCGCGGCATCGAACCCCTTATTACCGGCCTTTACGCCCGCGCGGTCGATTGCCTGCTCGACGGTGTTGCAGGTCAGCACGCCGAACGCGATCGGGACGCCCGTTTCCGTCGCCAAGCGCCCGAGTCCCCGCGCCGCTTCGCCCGCGACGTAATCGAAGTGCGGCGTATCGCCGCGAATTACGGCGCTAAGGCAAATGACGCCGTCGAAACGCTTGCTCAAAGCCAACGCTCGCGCGGTCACCGGCAATTCCCACGATCCAGGGACCCTAAAGATCTCAACATCGTTTTCCGCGGCGCCGGAGCGCGTTAAAGCGTCGAGCGCACCCGCCAGCAGCCGCTCCGTGATGAAGCCGTTGAAGCGACTCACCACGATCGCCAGCTTCAACCCCGCGGCCGATAGATTTCCTTCGGTGATTTTGGGTGACAACTTAAGCCCTATGGGATACTTGTGGATTCAGAGCACAATCATACCGCATGGACCGGGAATTCATCCGCAATTTCTCTATAATCGCGCACATCGATCATGGGAAATCCACGCTGGCGGATCGTCTTCTGGAGGTCACCGGAGCGCTTTCGAAGCGGGAAATGATGGAGCAGGTTCTCGATTCGATGGACCTCGAGCGCGAGCGCGGAATCACCATCAAAGCCCACGCCGTGCGCCTGAATTATCGCGCCGACGATGGCGTAATGTATCAACTTAATCTGATCGACACGCCGGGCCACGTCGATTTTTCGTACGAAGTTTCGCGCAGTCTGCAAGCCTGCGAAGGCGCGCTGCTGGTGGTCGATGCCTCGCAGGGCGTGGAAGCCCAGACGCTTGCCAACACGTATCTGGCGCTGCATCACAATCTCGAAATCATTCCGATTATCAATAAAATCGATCTGCCCGCGGCCGAGCCGGAACGCATTCGCGAGCAGATCGAAGCCGTGATCGGGATCGACGCCAAGGACGCGATTCTGGTGAGCGCGAAACAGGGCATCGGCATCCACGAAACATTGGAGGCCATCGTCCGCTTGGTTCCGCCGCCGAAGGGCGATCCGGATGCGCCGTTGCGCGCGCTGATCTTCGATTCCTGGTTCGATTCATACCGCGGAGTGATCATCCTGGTGCGCGTGCTCGACGGACGCATGAAGCTCGGGCAAAAAATCCGGCTCTGGTCAAACGGGCAAAATTTCAATGTCGAGGCGCTGGGCTACCAAGCGCCCACGGCGACGCCTTGCGACGAGCTTTCGGCCGGCGAAGTCGGCTTTCTGTCCGCCAACATCAAAACTGTTTCCGACGCGAAAATCGGCGACACCATTATCGATCAGGACAACCCCGCCGCCGAGCCGCTGCCCGGGTTCGAAGAGATCAAGCCGATGGTGTTTGCCGGCTTGTATCCGGTGGAATCGCACGAGCATGGATTGCTGCGCGACGCGCTCGAAAAGCTGCGCCTCAACGACAGCGCATTCAATTTCGAGCCGGAGAATTCCGTGGCATTGGGCTTCGGATTCCGCTGCGGCTTTCTCGGCCTGCTTCACCTGGAGATCGTGCAGGAACGGCTCGAGCGCGAGTTCAACATAGACCTCATTACCACCGCCCCCGGCGTCCGTTATCGCGTGACCAATAACAAGGGAGAGGTAATCGAAGTCAACAACCCCACGAAGTTTCCGAATCCGTCCGAGATCCAGCGGATCGAGGAGCCGATCATCGAAGCGTCGGTCATCACCCGCGAGGAGTATATCGGGGGCATTCTCAAGCTGCTCGAAGAGAAGCGCGGCGTTCAGAAAAAGTTCGAATACCTGGCGGGCGGGCGCGTGCTGCTGCTTTATGAAATGCCGCTGAACGAAATCGTGCTCGACTTCTACGACCGCTTGAAATCGGCATCTCGCGGCTACGCATCGCTCGATTACCATCTTGCGGGGCATCGCGTTTCGCCCATGGTGAAGCTCGATGTGTTGATTGCGGGTGAACCGGTGGACGCGTTGTGCATCATCGTGCACAAGGATTTCGCCTTTGAGCGCGGCAAATTACTGATCGAGCGCATGCGCAAGCTGATCCCGCGTCAGATGTTCGAGGTGGCTCTCCAGGCGGCGATCGGGAATAAAATTATCTCGCGGGAAACCATTCCCGCCATGCGCAAGAACGTGCTCGCCAAGTGCTATGGCGGCGATATCAGCCGCAAGCGCAAGCTGCTCGAGAAGCAGAAGGAAGGCAAGAAGCGAATGAAGCGCGTGGGTAGAGTGGATATTCCGCAAGAGGCGTTCCTGGCCGTGCTGCGGGTCGGCACGGAAGAATCGGATTAATCGCAATTTCCGTCTTCACTCCCGGTTGCCGACGTCTTCGCGACTGTGATATCTGTAATGTCCATGCCATCCAATCGCGGAGTCGCCTACATCAGTCCCGGAAAAGTAGAAGTTCAATCCATCGACTATCCCAAGCTCGAAATGGGAGGTCGGCAGTGCCACCACGGCGTAATCCTGAAAACCGTCGCAACCAATATCTGCGGCAGCGACCAGCACATGGTCCGGGGCCGCACCACCGCGCCCGCCGGGCTTATTCTCGGCCATGAGATCACGGGTGAAATCGTGGAAGCCGGCCGCGACGTCGAGTTCCTCAAGGTTGGCGATCTGGTTTCCGTTCCGTTCAACATTGCGTGCGGGCGCTGCCGCAACTGCAAAGAGGGACGCACCGGCATTTGCTTGAATGTCAATCCGTCGCGCCCTGGCGCCGCCTACGGCTATGTCGACATGGGAGGCTGGATCGGCGGCCAGGCCGATTACGTCATGGCTCCTTATGCGGATTTCAATCTGCTGAAGTTCCCCGACAAGGCTCAAGCGATGACGAAAATCAAAGATCTCACGCTGCTCTCGGACATTTTTCCGACCGGCTACCACGGCGCGGTTACAGCGGGAGTCGGTCCCGGCTCGATTGTTTACGTCGCGGGAGCCGGACCCGTTGGATTAGCCTGCGCGGCCGCCTGCCACCTGCTCGGGGCGGCGGTGGTGATTGTCGGAGATTTGATTCCCGAGCGACTGGCGCAGGCCCGCAGCTTCGGATGCGAGACCGTCGATCTCAAGAAAAACGCGCCGCTCGCGGACCAGATCGCGCAGATTATCGGCGTGCCCGAAGTGGATAGCGCCGTCGATTGCGTCGGTTTCGAAGCGCACGGCCACGGGAAGGATAGCGGTGTAGAGCAGCCCGCGACCGTCCTGAATTCGCTGATGGAAGTGACCCGCGCCGGCGGGGCCGTCGGCATCCCGGGACTTTACGTGACCGACGATCCGGGCGGCGTCGATGAGAACGCGAAAATCGGACGGCTCGGGATTCGCATCGGTCTCGGTTGGGCCAAGTCGCATGCTTTTCACACCGGCCAATGTCCGGTGATGCGTTATAACCGGCAGCTTATGCAGGCGATTCTTCACGATAAGGTGCAGATTGCCAAAGCGGTTAACGCGACGGTGATCGGCCTCGAAGACGCGCCCAAGGGTTATCGGGATTTCGATCATGGCGCGGCCAAAAAGTTCGTGATCGACGCGCACCATTCGATTGCGGCTTAGCGACCCGGTCCGTCCGGGAACGAGCGGCTCCCGCCGGTGGACCGGCTATGTATAATAAAAGATCGTTGTCCGAGTCGATGTGTGCCCGCACGCGTCCGTTTTGATCCATGTTCGATAATCTCTCCGACAAACTGCAGCGCGTATTCAAGAATTTGCGCGGCGAAGGGCGGCTTTCGGCCGCCAACATGGAAGCCGCTTTGCGCGAAATTCGCGTCGCCCTCCTCGAAGCCGACGTAAACTTCCGCGTAGTCAAGCAGTTGATGGAAAACGTGAAGACGAAGGCGATGGGCGAAGAAGTTCTCACGTCGCTTTCGCCGTCGCAGCAGGTAATCGCCATCGTTCGCGACGAACTCACGAAGATTCTGGGCAGCCACGAATCGAAGCTGCGGTTCTCGAACGATCCGCCCAGCGTTTTTCTGATCGTGGGGTTGCAGGGTTCCGGAAAAACCACGTCGTCGGGCAAGCTGTCGCGCTGGTTGACGAAGAACGGCCATCGTCCGCTGCTGGTTTCAGTGGACGTGTACCGGCCCGCGGCGCGGGAGCAGCTCCGCATTATCGCGCGCGAAACCAACACGCCGATTTACCTGGGCGCTCCGGAAGAGACCACGCCCGCCGATCTGGCGCGGTCGGCTCGCAAAGAAGCATCGAATTCCGGCCGCGACGTGCTGATCGTCGATACCGCCGGGCGCCTGCAACTGGACGACAAGCTCATGATCGAGCTCGAAGAACTCAAGTCGCAGCTCGGGCCGGTCGAGATTCTGTTCGTGGCCGACGCCATGACGGGCCAGGATGCCGTGAAATCCGCCGAAGAATTCCACAAGCGGCTGGGCATCACGGGAGTAATTCTCACCAAGATGGATGGCGATGCGCGCGGCGGTGCGGCGCTCTCGATCCGGCACGTTACCGGGCAGCCGCTTAAGTTCGTCGGCGTCGGCGAAAAACCGGATGCGTTCGAGCAATTCCATCCCGACCGCGCGGCGCAGCGCATTCTCGGCATGGGCGATATTCTGTCGTTCATCGAGAAGGCCGAAGAAGCCATCGACAAGAAAAAAGCCGTCGAGATGCAGCAGAAGCTGCTCGACAACGAATTTACGCTGGACGATTTCCGCGATCAGATCCGGCAGTTGCGCAAGCTCGGGCCGCTCGAATCCATGCTGTCGATGATGCCGCAAG
>JBPCKZ010000221.1:0-13231 GCA_051003795.1 Bryobacteraceae bacterium
CTTTTCGTCGCGGTTTTTTCCCTCCGCACCCCTGTTGTCCAACGGGCGGGGAACAGGGCGGCCACAAGCCCTCGCCACAAATGCGATCCGGAGGAATGGCTCATTTCGGGTGTCGATGCCATTATAATGCTCCTGGATGCGACTTAGATGGCAGTGGATCGCGCTGGCGGGATTTTGTTTCGCGGCGGAAATTTCCGACCGGGCGCGGGAACTTCATCGGGACGCTTTCGTGTTCGACGCGCATGTGCACGTCATCGACCGGCAGTTCTACAACGGAGGCGACATCGGAAAGCGCGCTCCCGACGGGCAGTTCGATCTCCCACGCGCGAAGGAAGGCGGCATCGATGCCATGTTTTTCTCGATCTTCGTCACGGAGAATTACTATCCGGGCCGTTATGAAACCAAGCAAACCCTGCGGTTGATGGATCTGGCGCTAACGCAGCTTGCGAATAACAGGAGCGCGATCGAGCTCGCGCTGAACGCCGACGACATCGCGCGCATAAATGAGCGGGGCAGGATCGCGGCGGTGCTCGATCTCGAAGGCAGCTTCGATCTCGATGGCGATCTCGGCGTGCTGCGCGATCTATACCGCTTGGGCCTGCGCTCGGCGCAGCTCCCGGCGCACAACTGGGCCAACAATTACGCGGACTCGTGTTGCGCCCCGCCGAAATGGCACGGGTTGAACGAACATGGCCGGGCGGTGATTCGCGAAATGAATCGCCTGGGCATGGTGATCAACGTTTCGCACGGTTCGGACGACACTATCTCGCAGGCCATCGACGTCAGCGCGCAACCGGTCGTGGCAACCCACCATGGGCTGCGCAGCTTCAACGATATTCCGCGCAACATGCCGGACTGGCTGCTCAAAAAGCTGGCCGCAAAAGGCGGCGTGATCGGATTTCAGATCGGCAACGAGTTTCACAATCGCAAGGTTTTCGATTGGCGCACGCAGCATGCGGGCAAACCGTTCTGGGACACGTCCGCGATCGCCAATGGGCCGCCGAAGAGCCTGGAGGAGATCGACGGCATCGTGGCGAAGCAGTTTCCCATGGTGGGCGTGAATGCGCCCGACGATCTAAAAATCACCGCGGACGGTTGGGTGGCGGTGGTCGATCGCGCGATTCAACTGGTGGGCGAAGATCACGTGGCGCTAGGCAGCGATTTCGATGGCGGCCCCACACCTCCGCGCGGAATGCGCGACATCCGCGATCTTCCGATGATTACCGACGCCATGTTGCGGCGGGGCTACTCCGAAGAGCGGATCGCCAAGTTTCTGGGCGGGAATTTACTGCGCGTATTCCGGCAAATTACTTCGAAAGGTCAATGACGGAGTAGACGCCAAGCTCGGGCAGCGTGAATTCAGTGGCGTTGGCGAAGCGTCGGTAATCCTGGAACTTTAGGGGGAGCGCGTCGACTTTCGAGTAGGCTCCGAGCACGCGAACGCGAAGTCCGAAGACGCTCCGCCGCACGTCGTAGTTCAGCAGATGGAGCCGGGCGCTTTGTGCATCGCCGGTGAGACGCCCGATCACGACCTCGCTACCGTAAATGCGCAACAACCGCTTGGGATCGGTCACCTGCTGGCGCACTTTTTGCGCGAATACGCTGGGATTTTCAGCGGTCTTCGCATCGGGACGGATGTTCACGTCGAGTTTGGGATCGGGCGCGGCGACGATCTTGAAGAGCAAATTCCGGCGCGCGAGCAGATTCATCATTTCGCCGGCGGCGTTGGAGCCGTCGTCAATCACTCCGATATTGGCCATCGCGGGAAGCGGTCGGGCCTCAACTTGCTTGAGGAACGATGCCATTTGATGGAACCGCTGGGAGCCGGGCTCGTCGGTGTGAATTTCGGCTTCCGCGCCGTAAGTAAACGCTTCGGCGGCGGCGAGCGCGGCGGCCGCTCCGGGGACGTCGTAATAGAATTCGCGAGCTTTGCCGCGCATGATTTTCCAACCGTTGGCGTTCACCCATGGCGCGTTGCTCGCGGTGGCGACGTTCATGCGGTACTGAACGCCGGGCGCGGGCAGCTTTTCGAATCCGGGGGGCGGCGCGGGATCGGAGGTGATCTTCGGGATGCTCATCCTCTTGAGATCACAATTCGATGCTCTTCTTCACGATCTTGCCGATGTCGTAGATCCCCAATCCCAGGCTCCCGGCGTACTCGATATGCCCGGGCTCGCGAACGAAGCGGTCGCCAGCGCGTTTCATGTCGTCCACCGACCGGTCCCATACCGATATCGCGCCTTCGGACTTTCGTTTCTCCTCGATAATGTCGATCAGCAAACGGTCGATCGCCACGGGGTCCGTCCCGAACATCATCTTTTTCGGATAAAAGCGGAATTTGCGATTCGTCGAAAACGGACCGCCCTGCCAAACGCCGCGCAGTCCGTCCATCACATGCAGCACCGTCCGCGAATGCAGCGGCTCCATCGCCGCCAGCGTGCCGATAAACGAATAGGTATTGGTCTTCGAACGGTAATGCGAGCGCGCCACGTTCGAAAAATCTCCGTAGGCCATATTCTTGAGGCAGCCCGTCACGCCCGCCGCGCCGTGATCTTTCATGTTCGGGACGTTGACGATTTTGGTGAACCGTTCGGTCACCATCCGCACCATGTTCGACCGCGTATCTTCCTCGCCGAAAAAGTTCACCTCGACGTAAGTATCGGGATCGTAGTTGATGATCGAGCGGCGCTGCAATTCGACCGCATCCACGTGCACGCCTTTTGGAACGTAGGTCTCATAGTGCACCGTTTTCATCTGGTCGGGAAACCGTTCGTAAATGGTGATGTTCTCCGGCGGCAGGCCCACGGACATCGCGTTCCGCACGATTTCCGCAACCACTTCGGGCGTCGACATGATCCCCGGGGCGCCTGAGCAATTCACTTTAATTCCGAGAATATCGGAGGGCGAGAGGAACCGCGCCCACGAGTCTCGCGGGTCAGCATCGCCGGTGAGCGATCGCATTCCGGCCGACATCATTTCCCGCATCACGGGAAGGTTCACGCGCTCGGTTGCGGTGTCGATGCAATTCTCCGCGTGCAGCGCCGATACCTGTCCCAGCCTGCTGAATGGCGCTGGAACCGGCTTAAACCGCGTAATGCATCGATATTCCGGGATTTCCGGCGAGTCCTTTGGGAACGCTTTGGGAATGGCGGGCGCGGCGGCCGCCATTCGAATAAATGTGCGCCGGCGCATTAGATATAAGCGATCACGTCCATCTCAACCAGCGAGCCGCCGGGAATGCCGCCGGCCGGGGCGACCGTCGTGCGCACCGGAGGATTGGCGCCCCAACGCCCCTGATACACCTCATTCATCGCCGCCCAATCCTTAATGTCGTTGAGGTAAACGTTAACCTTCAACACCTTCTCCATCGACGATCCGGCGTTCTCGAGTTCTTTCTCGATATCGTCGAGCACGGTCTTGGCGTGCGCTTTCACGTCACCTTGATAATGGGCCCCTTTGCCCGCGATGAAAAGCAGGTTGCCATAGGAAACGGCGCTCGAGAATAGAGGCGTTTTCGTGGGCTTGGGCCCGAGATGGTACACCTTCTTTTCGGGCTTGGCGGATCCGGTCTGCGCGCCGGCCGCGCCCGCGCCGGCCCCCGCGCCCACCAAGGCTCCCGCCGCCGCTTTCAATACTTTCCGTCGATTCTCGTTCATGTTTAGTGTTTCCTCGCAAATACGGCGGGGCTCAACGTGCCATCCCACGCCTTGTCGCCCAGCACTCCGTAATTTTTGCCTGCCTTGGTCCAGTCTTCGCGCGACAATCCATTCAAGTCGTAAACCACCATGCCGTCGCGAACGGTCATCTCGCAAACGAATTTCTTGTTCCCTTTCATTCTCGCGCCGTACGAATCGACAAATCCGAAGTCGCCCGAAGCGACGCTCAAGACCGTGACGTCCGCGTCCGAGCCGACGCTCAAATTGCCCAACTCCTCGTGCTTGATTTCGCGCGCGGGATTCCAGGTGGAGCGCAGAATCACGTCGTCCACGCTCAAGCCCATGATCAGAAACTTCGACATCACATTCACCATATCTTTCATGCCGGCGTTCATGCTGCTGGCGTGCAGATCGGTCGAGATCGAATCCGGCGGAAAACCCTGCTGGATGGCCCGGACCGCCTGCCGCCAGAGAAAGCTGCCCGCGCCGTGCCCGACATCGAATATGATGCCGCGCTTGCGCGCCTCGAGCAGGTAGGGAAGCAGTTTTCCGTTTGCATCCAGCATCGGAACCGCGTCTAGATACATATGCGTCGAGATGTCGCCGGGACGAAGCTTCTTGAGAACCAGTTCTTGATAAGGACGCTGCGGAACGAAGCTCCCGAAATCGACCATCACGGGAATATTCGCGATGGTTCCGGCTTCGACCGCGCGCTCGACCGGCGTCCATTCCGGTCCCGCATAGTGCGCGGTCTTCACGCCGACGACCGTATTTTTGAATTCGATGGCCCGGTCGGCCGTGGCCTTCGCGTCCATATCGTTCAGATCCTGCTCGATGCGGCCGCCGCCCATGCCCTTGCCGACGATGTTGAGAAATGCAAGCACGCGGGTTTTCGAGCGATCGATGACCCGATCCTTGAAATCCGGAAAGTTGCGCCAACCGGAGCTGCCCGCATCGGCCACCGTGGTTACTCCGCTACGGAAGGTGAAGCCGTCCGGATAGATGCTGAGGTCGCCCGAGTAGGCGCCCTTCTGTCCGGTGCCGGCGTACACGTGAACGTGAATATCGACCAAGCCGGGCGTCACGTATAGGGCATTCATCGGAATGACTTTCTTGGCCTGATTGGCGGGGATGTTCGCGGCCACGGCCGCGATCTTGTGGTTCGCGATCGCCACGTCGCGGATGGCGCTGATCCGGTTGCGCGGATCGATGACGTGCCCGCCTTTGAGGAGAATGTCGTATTGTTGCTGGGCCGCCATGGAAATCGTTAGGAGTAGGGCAACGATTAGGAGTCGAGTCATTCGGTGGTATTGTACCGCCGGTACAGTTTCCAAAGGCGCTTCGGGCATTCGGTGTAGAATACGATCTGGTAAATCCCTTTTCAAAACGGGCGGGAAACATGCGATGGAAAAACTGGCGCAGAACATTCAAGAAAGCTTCCTGAACAACGCCCGCAAAGACAAGGGCGTGGTCACCATTTACTTGTTGAGCGGCGTAAAACTTTCCGGCCGCATCAAGAGTTTCGACAAGTATTCGCTCGTGCTGGAAACCAATAATCAGGAACAACTGATTTTCAAACACGCGATCTCCACCATCGTGACGATGCGCTCCACCCACGCCGCTCCCGCACCGGCTTCCGTTCAGGGCGCGGGGGGCGGCTATACGGGCGCCGCTCCAACACAGAATCAGCCGCCGGAGGGCTAGGCCTCGCCTCCCCAAAACGGTTCCGAACGCGCGATCCTCGTCGGGTTTGAGCGGAAAGGCCGGGAGAGTGCCAATCGCGCCAGCCAAACCGGTTCCTCGAATGGGGTGTCGAACGAGGACTCTCTGGACGAATTGGCGGAACTAGCCGCCACCGCCGGAGCCATTGTCGTCGACCGCGTCTTTCAATCGCGCGATTCACCGGAAGCGGCCACGCTGCTGGGACAAGGTAAAGTGCGGGAGTTGGCGGATCTGGTCGCCTCTGAAAAAGCGGACGTCGTGCTTTCGGATCACGATCTGACACCCACGCAACAGCGCAATCTGGAAGAGCGGCTCAACACGAAAGTCATCGACCGGACGCAACTGATTCTCGACATTTTTGCCAGCCGCGCGCGAACGCGCGAAGGGCGGCTGCAAGTGGAACTGGCGCAGCTCAATTACATGCTGCCGCGATTGAGCGGCCAAGGCGTTGCCATGTCGCGGCTGGGCGGCGGCATCGGCACGCGAGGCCCCGGCGAAACCAAGCTCGAAACCGACCGGCGCCGCATTGCGCAGCGGATCAAGAAAATCGAAGAGAATCTTGAAAAAGTGCGCGCGGGCCGCGGCGTTCACCGGCGACAGCGGCAATCGGTTCCGCTACCGACACTGGCGATGGTGGGCTATACTAACGCCGGCAAGTCCACGCTCTTTAACCGGTTGACGGAATCGGCGGTGATGGCCGACGCGCGCATGTTCGCGACGCTCGACCCGACCGTCCGTTCCCTGATTCTACCCTCGCGGCGGCGCGTGCTGCTGAGCGACACGGTCGGCTTCATCCGCAATCTGCCGACCACGCTGGTGCAGGCGTTTCGCGCGACGCTGGAGGAAGTTGCCGAGGCCACGCTGATACTCCATGTTGTCGACGCGGCGGCGGCCCATGCCGCCGCGCAAACCGCGCACGTTTTCAAAGTATTGGCCGAGATTGGCGCGGCGGAAACGCCGCAATTGCTGGTCTTCAATAAGTCCGATAAACTGCCGCCGGACGAAGCCGATCCGGATGGGTTGCGCGCCCGCCTATTAAGCGGAACCGGCGAAAAAGCGGAGCCGCGAACCCTCTCGATCAGCGCGTTAACCGGAGCGGGACAAGGCGATTTGCTGCGCGCGATTGACGAGATTCTGCCTTTCGATCCCATCGTCGAAGCGCGCTTCCGATTGCCGGCCGGGGCTGGCGCCGAGCTCGCGATGCTCCACGAACTCGGAAACGTCAAGTCCGTTCGCTACGTGGAAGATTACGCTGAAATCGAAGCGGAAGTTTCGGAATCGCTAAGACGGCGTCTAACGGAGTTCTTATGCGAGCGTTCGACATGAGACCCGTAACTGCGCGCCTTCGTCTACCTTGGCGCTCTCAGCGTGACGACCTCGGCCACGCCCAACGCGAGAGCATACGTGGCGAAGAGAAAAGCTCCATACCTCCCGCCGGACGTGGCATGAAGCCTCGGCATAAAGGTCGTTAGATGGGAGAGTACCATCGCTTCTCCAATCATTCCCGGAATGGCCAGCAGCAACATAGCCGATGACCAATCGGGCGAAGGAATGCGACGCCGCCAGAGGATCGCCATGCAAATCGCGGCCGACAAGATGGGCGAAAGAACGAAGCTTATCCAGTAGCGCGTACTGGTTGTCTCCAGAACCACGGGACCGGCATACGCGTAGTAAACCGTGCCAACGACCCAGATGGTCAAACCCATCACAAGCAAATATGCCACGTCGCGTGTTTTCACCTTCGCCTCCAGCGCTATGATGTACCATGCGGTACATTCGTAAATGTACCACATGGTACGCGGAGGCGGAATTGAATCGGAAAGAAAAGGCCGGCCGGGAACAGCTCGTGGACCTATGTCTTGCGGCGTTCGTCGAATCCGGGACGATCGATTTGAGCCTCGACCATTTGGCGAGCCGCGTGGGGATCAGCAAGCGCATGTTGGTTCATCATTTCGGAGGGCGCGAAACCATCGAAGAGAAGGCCATGACGCGACTGGAAGAAAAACTGCGGGCGCAGTTTGCGCCCGACTCGTTCCCTCCGGGCGTCTCTCCAAAAGCCGTGGTGGGGGCACTCTGGGAGCGAACGACCGCTCCCGAAGCCAGGGGCGTTCTGCTGCTGATAATGGACCTGTCAAAGCGCGCCTGGAGCGGGTCGGCGCGCGCGAAAGCCTTCTACGAAGAGCAACAGCGACTGTGGGTAAAACTGTTGCGGAAGTTCTTGCCCGATCAAACGGCGGTGGAAGAACTGCTGCAGCTGTTCCAGGGGGCCGTTCTGGCTTATCTGATCACCGGGGATCGCGACCGCGGAAGGCGCGCGCTGATGCGAATACTTTCGAGGAAACGCAACACGCGGTAGAACGGGCTCCGGCTACTTGACCGATTCGATGATTTGGATGTCCTGCTTCAGCAGGCCATTGATCATTTCGTTGAGCGGTATACCCTTCCGCGCCGCCTGTTCCGCCAGAGAACTCTGCACGTCGTCGTCAAGATAAATCGGCAGGCGCAACCCGGCGTTTGGCCGATAAAACTTGCCGCGCTCACCCTTGGCCCATTCAAATTCGTACAGAAACCCAGCCATACCCGTGCTTCATTGTCGCATCGCCTATGCGAAGTCCGGAACGAGCTTCCACACTGTTTTAGCGCCCGGGTACTCAAGTATCGAAGTTCAAGACCCCAAACCCGGCTGTGGAAAACCCTGTGGGGAATTTGTGTTATCCGTGCGCTTAGTCAATAAAATAAGCGATTTACAAAAAATAACCCGTTGCGCGGCAGGATCTAACCGCAAGCAAGCTCAGTGCTTGCACATGCTCCAAGGGGTCTCCCTAGCGGTAAAAAAATGAATAACTTAGGTAAATCAATTCGAAGTGTTTTCCACATTATCGTCAGCGGCTACTCGCCAAAAAAGCGAACACTCCCAATGCAATTACCGCCCCGTGGGGCAAGCGCAACGCCTCCGGGCTATTGACGTCCAGCTCCGGGTTCGCGGCGAACGGGGCTCTGAATTGACTCAAATCTTTTAGAATCCAACCCACATTCCACAGCGTTTTCTTGAGCCGTCCCTTGAAAATCAGCAGCACGATCGCGAGCGCGCCGCCCAGCACCGCGGTCACCAGGAAGATCGCGAAACAGTCTTGAGGCCCGGCGATCGACCCCACCGCGGCCAGTAGCTTCACGTCGCCCGCGCCCCTGGCGTGCAAAAGAAAGAGGGGAAAATACAGGCCGAATCCCACGGCGAGACCGAGCGCGGACCATCCCAATCCGTGCAAACCGGCGACGTAGGCGTTGGCGATTAGTCCCAACAACAGGCCGGTTAAATTAAGCCAATTGGGAATTCGGCGAAAGCGGATGTCGAACACCGCCGCTATCGTCACAAGGGCCGCCAATAAAATCCGATCCAGTGAATTCAAGCCGTGGCTACCCGTCCCGCATTCACGGCGGCCCCCACGATCGCGGTCTCATTGCTGGTGGGTACCACTTCGAAAACGCTGCCTTGCAGCGGCGTCATCTTCACCATATCGTGCAGGTACTGGCTAAGCAGCCCGACATCGACAAACTTCGCGTTCGGCCCGGAGATATAAAACTTGCCGCAGCCATCCAGGTGAATGCTGGTGGCGGTAGCCGCCGCCAACGCCCGGTGCCACAGCCTGGCGAACGTAGCGCAACGGACGTCGCCGGTCCGGGCATTCGCAAAAACCTCTTCGGGTTCCATATCGAGGAACCGGAGCCGCATGGCCCGGTGGCCCATGATGCCTTCGAGATGCCCTTCGCCGCCGCAGCCGCAAAATTGCTCTTTGGGCTCAAGCGTCACCACCATGTGGCCGCCTTCCCACGGCCCTTCGGCCTGCGGAGAGCGTCCGAAGCCGATGCCGTTGCCGAGGGTCCAGGCGCGGACCAATTTTTCGAGTTGACCGCGCGTCGTGGCGATTCCCGCCGCCATGGCGTCGGCATCGTTCAGTATCAGCACCCGAACCGGAGCGTCGCCGAGGGCGGCGGCAATCGCGCTTTTCAAGTTCAATCCTTTCACCTGTTTTAAATTCGGCGATTCTTCGATAATGCCATCCCGTATGATTCCCGGAAATCCGATGCCAATTGCGCCGAGCGACCGGATATCGATAGCCCTTTCGCGGCAAACGGATTCGATCTGCCGGAAAATCGTCGCGGCGATTTCATCGGAAGGCAAACTTTGCAATCCCGCGGCCACTTCTTCTTTCGAGTTTTGGCCCGCTTCGGGATAGATATGAATGGGACCGCTCAATTGGTGATTGTCGACGAGCCCCACGGCGATCTGATCCGAAGCAAGCACGCCGATTGTCGTTTGCCCGATTGTTGTTGACATGCGAGCTCCCTTTTTCCTAAAACCGCGACAGCTTATTGATTCCGTTGAAAGCCGCGGCCTTGTAGCACTCGGCCAGCGTCGGATAATTAAAAACCGTATTGATGAAATAATCGATCGTGCCATTGAGGATTAAAACAGCCTGGCCTATGTGCAATAGCTCGGAAGCCCCTTCCCCAATGATGTGAATGCCCAACAGGCATTTCGTTTCACGATGAAAAATAATTTTGAGGCGCCCGGTAGTGTCGCCGCGAATCTGGCCGCGAGCGATCTCGCGATAATACGCCACTCCGACCTCGTAAGGAACATCTTCGTCCGTAAGCTGCTCTTCGGTCTTGCCGATGAACGAAATTTCGGGAATCGTATAAATTCCGTACGGATAAAATGCCGGATTCGATTGCACGGTTACGCCGAAAGCGTGGGCCGCGGCCAGGCGGCCCTGTTCCATTGAAACCGACGCAAGGCTGGGGAATCCGATGACGTCCCCGACCGCATAGATATTGGGCTGTTTCGTTCGGAATTCTTCATCGACCACGATGCGGCCGCGCGAATCGGCCTCGATTCCGGCCGCGGGGAGATTCAAATCGTCGACATTTCCCTGCCGGCCAACCGCATAAAGCAGCGCCTCGCCCGAAATTTTCTTCTTGCTCCCCAGGTTCGCGACCACTCCGCCGGAGGCCGCCTCCTCGACGCTTTCCACCTCTTCGTTCAGGCGCATCGTCACGCGGGTATCGCGCAGATGATACGAGAGCGCTTCCACCATTTCGGCATCCGCGAACTCGAGCAGGCGCGGACGCTTCTCCACCAGAATCACGCGCACGCCGAGCGTGGCGAACATGCAGGTGTATTCGACGCCGATCACGCCGCCGCCCACCACGATCATGGTCTTCGGAATCTCCGGCATCTGCAGGATCTGGTCGCTGTTGATAATCGTCCGATTGTTGAGTGGAACGGTCGCGGAGACGGCGGGCTTCGTCCCCGTGGCGATTACAATTACCGGCGCTTCGTAATCCTGCACGCCGCGCGAGTTTTCGACACGAATGTGAGTGTTGTCGAGGAAGCTGGCCGAGCCGGAGAGCACCTCGATGTTGTTGCGCGAAAGCTGGGCTTGCGTGACGTCGATCTCGGTCTTGATCACGTGCTGCACGCGAAAGGAGAGATCGGCCATGCTGATCCGTTCCTTCACGCGATAGTTGATGCCGTAGATGCTCTGGTAATAGAAGCCGGAGAGGTGCAGCACGGCTTCCCGCATGGTCTTGCTGGGAATCGTCCCGGTGTTGATGCAGGCTCCCCCGACCACTTCGCGCTTTTCGACGAGCACCACGCGCTTCCCGAATTTCGAACCTTGGATTGCCGCGCGCTGGCCGGCGGGTCCGGAACCGATTACGATGAGATCGCAGGTTTGCATTCAATTGAAGCCATTGTAAGAGATTTCACCTAAAGGGAGTGGATATGGAGAATGAAGAATCTCTCCGCCGCGATCTGATCGAATTATTGGAGGGCAAGGGAGCGCACGCGGATTTTGAAGTGGTTTTCAGCGGCGTTCCCGCGGAGGCTCGGGGCCGGAAGGTCCCCGGATTGCCGCACACGCTTTGGCAGCTTCTGGAACATCTTCGGATCGCGCAGCGGGATATTTTGGAATTCAGCCGGAATAGCGCGCATGTCTCGCCCAAATGGCCGGAAGGATATTGGCCGGAATCCGAGATGCCTCCGAAGGAAAGCGGCTGGGACCGGAGCCTGGCGGGGTTCAAATCCGATCTGGAGGCGATGCGGCGGTTAGTGGCGGACCCATCCACCCAGCTGCTGGCGCGGATTCCGCATGGCGACGGACAAACGATTTTCCGCGAGGCGGTGCTGGTGGCGGACCACAACGCCTATCACCTGGGCCAAGCGGTTTCGCTGCGGCAGGCTCTGGGAAACTGGGAGTCGAATTAACGCGAAATCCTTAGAATTTCGCTGGCGACGCGGGCGAATGCGTCGCCAAGCTGTTGGGTAGTGGGTGAGTAGATGTAGAGGCCCTGCGCTTTTGTGGAATCGTAGATCGCGCTCTCGGGAACGTTCGCGATTCTTTGGAGGAAGGGATGGTCGATTCCCTCGGAGTCGTTCCCACCCAAGCCAATCACGTAAAAAACCGGCGTCAAAGAGGAGTCGTTGCGAATTGTCGTAGCCGCGTTGTCCGCCGCGTTGTAAGCGGCATAACGAAGGGTGCTCGGGACATCGGGCCGGATCTTGCCGGAATATGGACCGTTCGGAAACGTTGCCACCGGCTGGTATCCGTGCGTCGAATTCCCGTAGAAATCCTGATCCGGTATATAGGCGATATCGCGGCGCATCGTGAACTGGCCGGGGTTCGCATTCGTATCGAAAGCCCCCCGGAAAGAGCAGCCGCTCGTCACGGCCAAAGGCGCCGTGGTGGTAGTCTGCTCGGCGGTGTTCGACTGGCTAACGGCGTGGTAATTATCCACTCCCCACGTCCAACCCTGATCGGCCCAGTAGCTGGTGTACGTCGCGATAATTCCCGTAATCGATCCAGGGCTCCATCGGGGGTTGGGATAGGTGCGGTTCGCCGCGTCCTGGCAAGTACTCGGCGGCGTGGCGACCGCGGTGGTGTAGTTGTTCCAGCCCCAGCGCGTGTCATTTAGCATTTTGACGGGGAAACTCGCCGTGAGAGCGGTGGGGCGGCCGTCGGTGAACAGCAGGATCAGGTTCAGCGCTCCGGGTTCATTGATAACCTGCAGTTGCTGATACGCCTCCCAAATGCCGGTCGCGGTGTTGGTATTACCGTCGCATATGACGTTTCCGATGACCGTTGCAAGGGTCGGAGAGCTCGTTTGGAAATTAAGATTGGGCGCATAGTCCAGGTTGGTGGTCCCGCCAAATTCGAGGAGGCCGATCCGGTCCCGCCCGTTCACGAAACTGCCGATAAATTGGGTCGCGGCCGCCCGGAACGCCGCGCAGGCATTGTTGTTGTTCATCGAACCGGACCGGTCGGCCACCATTATGATGTTCACGTCACGCCGCGTCGTTTGCCCGTGCGCCGCAATTCGGGAAGTGTTTTGGCCTAAAATCCGCATGAAATACAAGGGGCTGTCCACATACGCCTGGATATCGACGGTGCGAGTCTTATAGGCGGTCTGGGTGATGCTGGTGGTGATAGTCGGGTTGGTTGTACCCCAGAAGCCAACCGGATAGTTTGCGCTGAAGAACGACTGAATCGTGGATTGCGCCGCGGCGGTTTGGCTCTGCAGATCCAAACCCGTGCTCAACGATCGCGCTCCCGCGAGCGCCGCGGCATCGACCGACGCCGACAGCTTGGTTTTGACGAAATAGAGGATGGTTCCATCGATCGCAAGACCCACGATCGGAATCAGCACGGTCGTTACCATCAACGTGAGCATGATGAGCGCGGCGCCGCGCTCGCGTTTTGCGCCCACGCCGACTCGCCTAGAAGGTTGTGCGTGCATCCACTCCCGTTTCGGTCCCAAAGTTGGTCCAGTCGCCATCTAGCGACGCGAGATAG
>JBPCKZ010000222.1:0-3055 GCA_051003795.1 Bryobacteraceae bacterium
TCGATTTATGGAATGTTGCGAGCCGGCCATTATGCCGGACGGCCATACCCAGCAGGTAGGCATCGGTGATTGTTTTGTTTGGTGGCCCATGAGGAACGCCGCGCAGGCGGCCCAGCCCGGGGCGCGAGGGCGCCAAACCAGCGCCACCAGAACGTTGACGTCCAGCAGCGGTACGTTAATTTTCATCCGGAGTTCGTTTACCAAAGCCGGATGCGGAATCTTCCCGGTGGCTTTCGGCGCGACGACGGGAACGCCGTTGCGCAGTCCGGAAGATTTCTTTGGTTGGAGCGTGGCGCGCGCGATTTACGATATCGCATCAGCTCGGCTGATGTTTGATGCGAAATCGACTTTCGATTCCGCAAGGTGAGTACGCCGCCTGCATGCGACGAACTCCAGCCATTCCGGCAACCCTTCACCGGTTTTGGCGGAAACTCTAAAAATTTCGAGGCCAGGGCGTACGGCATGAATGTTTTCTCGCGCCGAAGTCCAGTCGAATTCGACGGCCGCCGCCAAATCGTTCTTCGTGATCACCGCCGTGTCGGCGCTGTTGAAAATAGTCGGGTACTTCAGAGGCTTGTCTTCGCCTTCAGTCACCGACATTAGCACCACGCGAAGATCTTCCCCGAGATCGTAGCTCGAAGGACAAACCAGATTGCCCACGTTCTCGATGAACAGGTAATCCAGTTCGTCGAGATCCCAGCCTTCGAGCGCCGAGTGAACCATCGCGGCTTCCAGATGGCAGACGTTGCCGGTCACGATTTGCCGCACGGGCGCGCCGCTGCGCGCGAGCCGGACAGCATCGTTATCGGTAGCCAAGTCTCCGACCAGAGCCGCGACGCGATGGTTCCGGTCTAACAATCCGAGCACCTTCTCAAGAAACGCGGTTTTGCCGGAACCCGGGCTCGAAACCAGACTCACCACGTAAACACCCGCCTGGCGGAAGCGGGCGCGCAACTCGCCGGCGAGCACATCGTTGCGCTTAAGCACCTTGCGCCGGACTTCGACGATCCGAGGGGTCATGATCGCCGCGCGCTCATCCGTCCATCTCGAGTCCGGCAATTTCGAGTTCTCTACCGCGCACCACATCAGGCGTCGCCGCTCCGCACACGAAGCAGCAAAAATGCTGTATCGAGTCGAGCGGGCGCTCAACCTCGCAGCGCGGGCAGAATACCGTCACGGGTATCTCCTCAATGACCAAACGCGACCCCTCGAACGGCGTACCCTCGCACGCCAAATCGTAGGAGAAATTCAAAGCGTCTTTCACCACGCCGGACAGCGGCCCCAGCCTTAGATGGATCGCGTAAACACGGCCGCCGCCCTGGCGCTCAACCTCTTCCGCCGCACCTTCTAGAATGCTCAACGCGATCGAGAGCTCATGCATCTACATCGTGCTGATTTTGATATACCGCTTGATATCGGGAAGCGAAATCACCACCACCGCAATGACCACTCCCATCATCAACGTTCCGAATAAGTTCTTGCTCATTTAACTTACCTCCACCTTTTCCGCTATAACCGCTTCCGATTGTATATCCGCGATCAACGACTCGATGACGCGGACGGCCTCGCCAACCGCAACGTCAACGCACCGGCTTAATCCCATTCGCCCCTCGCCTTCGTCTTCCGTCCCGAAACTTTCCGGCTCGCACCCCACCAGCAGGACGCGATGGAACTCGCCGCCCATCGAGCGCACGGTCCGCAATACGTTAACCGGGTTCATCGCGTGCGTTTCGATAAAAGCCGTTTCCGGGTCGTCGAGATCCTTCAGCTCCGGCTCAATCACGTACACCGCGCCCGGCTCTCCCCCGCGCGGCGCGGCATCCACCAGGATGACGGTTTCAGGGCCGTCCAGCAGCGCGTACGTGAGATCGAAACCGCGAATGCCAAAATCGACAATCCGCACCGAATCGGGCCATTGGCGTCCAAGCAGGCTGCGAACCACTTCGCAGCCGAACGCATCGTCGCCCAGAAAGATGTTGCCGATTCCCGCGATGAGTATTCCCGGAATCACAACTGGCTCTCCAGGGCCAAGGGCTCGATCTCTTCGGGCGAGAAGAAGAAGCGATGACCCGGCTGCCGCAGGGCCCCGAGGTCCATTCCGGGATCGTCCTCCAGAATTACGGCGAGATGCACGCGATCTTCGAAATCCTGCTCGACCGTATCGATAATCGCGACCTTGCCTTCGAGCGCCATATCGAAAATATCGCCGCCCTTTTTCGGCCACAAGCGCACGCGGTCGCCCTTCTTCACGTCAACGCCGAAAATACGGATGCTCTCCGGGGCGGCCGGCTCTTCGATCGGGCGCATGCCGCGCACCGCGCCGTGGAGCTTGAGCATGTGATCGTCCGGCATGGTCTCGGTTCGCTCCAGGATGCGGCGGGCTCGTTCGTCTCCGGCGCGCAGCTCGCGCTTTTCGTCGTCCGTAAGGGTTAGAACGCGCAACGCCAGCATCTCATCCATTTCCGTCCCATCGTAATAATCGCCGCCGCTCTCCGGCGCGATCCGGGGATAATCGTAAAGAATGATCGGAGACGAAAGTAAAGTGTCCTTCGTTCCCTCCTCGCCCGCCAGAACCGGCCACGTGCCCAGATTCCGGCATTGCGCGGCCGCATCGCGGTAAGCTACCGGCGGATCGATCAGCGAGACGAATTCTCCCTGCCGGATACTCAGAATCGTGTGGGTTGAGACGAGCGAGCGCAGCAGAATTGTCTCGCGGCCGCCGTCCGCAAGCGGATGGCAGTTTGTGATCCGCACGTTCACGCGGAACAGCCCGTCGCGCACGGGAACCGCGGTAGTCTCGACGCTTCCTTCAATGTCTTGTTCGAATGCAAATACGCGCTTGTGGTCGAGCCCGCCGAGCCGAAGATCGTCACAACGCACGGCGCGATCGATCGCTTCGTTCCAAACCTGGACGCCTTGCGCCGAGGGCCGAGCGGTCATCTGCAGAAATCGAACCTTCACGTCGAGCACGCATTCCGGGGCGCCCGTTACGAGGCATTCGGTTTGCATGAACTCGCCCGGCGCAAGAGTTCCAAAATTCCAGCGCTGCTGGTTT
>JBPCKZ010000223.1:0-3713 GCA_051003795.1 Bryobacteraceae bacterium
GCGGAACATTACCTGCCGGATGTGATCTGGTGATAAGATTCCTGCTTGCGGACGGCAGTCGTGGGCGTTTCGGTTGGTAGCGTGGCAGGGCTGATGGCTTACGCGGTTCGGGGGCCCTCGTCCCGTGTATTCGGTCCCTCCGTGTGCCGGGGAGTCGAATCGCGCCGATCCGTTGCGCTCACGTTCGACGACGGACCGAGCGAAAGTACCCCCAAAATCCTGGAAATCTTGGACATGCACCGCGTGCGCGCGACGTTTTTCCAATGCGGCGCGAACATCCGCCGGATCGCTTCCGTCGCCCGGGAAGTGGAAGCGGCTGGACACGAAATCGGAAATCATAGCGACTCGCATCCGCTATGCTGTTTTCAATCCGCCCCGTCGATTTTAGACGAATTCCGCCGCGCGCAAGGGACCATCGAAGAGGTCCTGCGCGTCCGCCCCACGCTGGTGCGAGCCCCATTCGGCGTTCGATGGTTCGGCTTTCGGGAGATGCAGCGGCGCTTAAACTTGCTGGGCGTAATGTGGACCGTTCTCGGCAAAGACTGGTCGCAGCCGGCCGGGGCGATAGCGGCCCGGGTACTTGGCAAAGTCCGCCCCGGCGCAATCGTCTGCCTGCACGATGGAAGGGAACTACGAGAGCGGCCGGCTATCCGCGCCACGGTGGAAGCCGTGAGGCGGATTGTGCCGGCCTTGTCCGCGCGGGGTTATCATTTTGAAACGGTAAGCGAAATTCTATGTCCGACGAATTAACCCAGAGAATCCTAAAAGTGATCGCCGACACTCAGCGCATTCCGCTCGAAAGGGTTACCCTCGACAGCAGTTTCGAAGAACTGGGAATCGATTCGATGGACGGCGTGAATATCCTGTTCGCACTCGAGAACGAATTCGACATCACCATTCCCGACGAGGCGGCAAAGCAGATACGCACGGTACGGCAGATGGTAGAGGGCGTCGCAACTTTGATCGCGCAGGGCCCGCCGGATGCCACCGCGGCGGCGCAGTAGATGCGGCGTGTCGCGGTTACCGGCATCGGCGTAATTTGCGGCAGCGGCCGCACTCGCGAAACGTTTTGGGACAATATCCAGCACGGTTGTTCGGGAATTTCAGCTGTTGAATCCGCGGATTGCTCGCAACTCCGCTTTAAGAATGCCGCGGAAGTGAGCGGCTACGACCCCCTCGGCTACTTCGACCCCAAGCAAGCCGATTTCATGGATCGCTTCGCGCAATTCGCGCTGATTGCGGCGCGTGAAGCCATCGCCGCGGCTTGCATCGAATGGAGCGAAGATCTTCGCCAGAACACGGCGATCGTGACCGGTTCATGCGTAGGCGGAAAGAACACCGAAGATCAAGGTTTCGTGGAAGTTTACAAAATGGGTCGTAACCGGGTGAATCCGCTAACGATCCCGCGATCTATGAGCAATGCCGGAGCGAGTCAGATCTCGATGGAATTCGGAATTACCGGTCCGGGGTTTACGATTTCGACAGCCTGCTCGTCGGCGGGACACGCCATCGGGCAGGCGTTTTGGATGGTCCGCTCGGGTGCGGTCGAAATGGCCATCACCGGAGGAAGCGAGGCGCCGCTCAGCTTCGGAATGCTGAAGGCTTGGGAAGCCATGCGCGTGGTTTCGCCCGACACGTGCCGCCCGTTTTCGCGAGATCGAACGGGCATGATCCTGGGGGAAGGCGGGGCGATGTTGATCCTGGAGCCGCTAGAAGCGGCTCGCGCGCGGGGCGCCAAGATTTATGGCGAAATCGTTGGATTTGGCATGTCTTCCGACGCCACGCACATCACGCAGCCATCCGCGCCCGGGGCGGCGCGCGCGATGCGAACCGCGTTGGCCGACGCGGGACTTGCCCCCGAGCGGATAGGCTACATCAACGCGCACGGCACGGCGACGGCCGCGAACGATGTGACCGAGACGGCCGCGATCCGCTCGTTATTTGGCGCGCACGCGGATAAACTTGCCGTCAGCTCGACAAAATCCATGCACGGCCATGCCCTGGGAGCGGCCGCCGCTCTGGAAGCCGCGGCCACGTTGCTGGCGTTGGATCGCGGGATTTTACCTCCAACCGCGAACTACCGGGAGTGCGATCCGGATTGCGACCTCGACGTGATCCCCAACCGGGCGCGGGAGCGCGCGGTCGAGTTCGCGTTGTCCAATTCTTTTGCGTTTGGCGGCCTCAACGCCGTGTTGGCGTTTCGAAAGCCGCCTTAGCGCGATAGATCGAATCCAGGCGTTTGCGGGAACGGATGCACCTTGTGTTGGCGGAACCCTTCGGCGTATTTACATCCGGCGCGTTCGCCTTTTTCCCGCGCCCAGCGTTCCATCTGGGCTAAGTAGTCGTCCATTCCATGCTGTTTGGAGAGCCAATCGCCCTGGCTACCGTGTTGAGCCAGCATGGCGCGCTTGGTTTCGAAGACCAGAGTGACGTCGACCCATAGATCCGGCGTGACGAACTCATCGATCGGGTCCATAAAATACAAGTGAGGAATCTTCGAAAGCGGCGCCGAACCGGTCTCGTAATTCGGAATCGTGGCGGCGAAACACGCATCGCGCGCCAGCCTGCTGGTGGTCTCGTGATCGCAAAGATAATCCGCGGGCGAAGATGTGAAAATCACGTCGGGCTTCGCCGAGCGCAGGAACTCCGTCACGCGGCGTCGCGAAGCGTCATCCGAAAAAATCGACATATCGCGAAATTCGAGGCAGCGATATTCCGCTCCGATCAGCGCCGCCGACGCGGCAGCCTCGGCGCGCCGGATCGACGCGATTTCATGCGCGGGCTTATCCATCGAGCCGAGATCGCCCGGAGTCATGGTCGCCATTACCACGCGATGGCCCCGCTCGCGCAATAGGGCCATCGTGCCGCCCGCCAGGATTTCAATGTCGTCCGGGTGGGCGTGAAGCGCGAGCACGGTCATAGACGCCATTTGAGCCTCGGCGACAAACTGTGGCACGTTGTTGGTGCGTAGTGTGTATGTTCCATTGCCATTAGCGGCCTCTTCGTAAAGTCCGGGGCATGGGCCCCCGAATACGGCGAGATCCGAAACCCACTACCCCGGAAATCCGCCGCCACAAGCTGAACTCCGGGTAACGATGCCCAATACACAAAAGCAGGGTCCATCGCCGCCGTAGCTTGCCTAGAAGTAGCATCTCGATTGAACAAAGAGAAGGTGATACTCCGATCCGCTCCAAGCACCGCGATGTCCTTCAGCCCATCACCGTCGAAATCCCCAATCAAAAACTTTCGAGCCGGACTTCTGAGCCTCGGCGACAAACTGCGGCACGTTATTCGCTCGTAACGTGTATGTGCCATTGCCATTCGCGGCCTCTACGTAGAGCCCGGGGCATGGGCCCCGAATACGGCGAGATCGGAGAACCCACTACCCCGGAAATCCGCCGCTACAACGTTTACACCGGGCTGTGATGCCCAATGGACAAAAGCCGAGTCTAAGCTACCCGCAATCTTTTGTCCACGAAGTTTCCCGAACCGTCGGCCATAAGAACCTCAAGAGTGCTTTGCCCTGGAACCAGCGCACCGATCTGGGTTCTTAGAATCCCTTGAGATGGAGGTGGGGGCGGCGCTAAAGGTGGTGGCGGGGGAACCGCTGAAACTCCGTTCCCCTGGAGAGTCCAAGTTTGGGTGTACCCAGATATCGAGCCATAGTCGATTGTGACGGTTCCGGTCCTGTTGCCTGTAGATTGCGGATCAAA
>JBPCKZ010000224.1:0-12302 GCA_051003795.1 Bryobacteraceae bacterium
TGCGATAATGAAAGCATTTGCCGAAAGTGATTGTCGCGGGCGGCGGGCTTGCCGGCCTTGCCGCCGCTGCCGCGCTCGGCGGCGCCGGTTTCGAAGTCGATCTCTTCGAATCGCGCGACTTCCTCGGGGGCCGCGCAACCTCGTGGCCCGTTTCTCCGGAATCCGAAATCATCGATAACTGCCAGCATGTGCTTCTGCGCTGCTGCGTGAACCTGATGGATTTTTATGGGCGCCTCGGCGTTGCGCAAAGGATCCGCTTTTACAAAAAGTTCTACTTCATCGAGCCCGGCGGGCGCACATCCACTCTGGAGCGCGGAAAGCTAGCCGCCCCGAACCACTTTGCCGGGTCCTTTCTAAGGATGAAGTGCCTCGGCCTCGCGGACAAACTTGGCGTCGCGCGCGCCATGCTCGCGATTCCCCGTGAACGCACGCGCCGCACGGACCTCGACCGGATCACCATGCTCGAATGGCTGAAGGAGAAAGGCCAAACGCCTCGCGCCATCGAGCGCTACTGGCGGCCAGTGCTGGTGAGCGCCGTCAATGAGGAACTGGATCGTATGGCCGCCATTCACGGGTTCCAAGTCTTCTGGCTCGGCATGCTGGCCAGCGCGGATTCCTACGAAATGGGCGTTCCCGAAGTTCCGTTGCGCAGCCTTTACGCCGCCGATGCCTGGGACAAGATCGGCCGGGTCGCGATCCATCGGCGCTGCCCGGTTCAAGAGATCGTCGTTCAGGATGGGCGCGTTTCGGGCGTTCGGGTAGCGGAGCAATTGCAGATCGCCGATCACTATATCTCCGCGCTGCCGTTCGAGCGGATCGGAAGCGTGGCGCCCGGCCTCGCGCTCGACACCAGCGCGTTCGAACATTCGCCGATCACGGGAATCCACCTCTGGTTCGATCGCCCGGTTACAGATCTTCCGCACGCGACGCTGCTCGACCGCACGGTGCAGTGGATGTTCAACAAGTCGGAAGGGAAATATGTGCAGCTTGTGGTCAGCGCTTCGCGATCGCTCACGAACCGCACGCGCGAGGACATCGTCGCGCTGGCCGTGAACGAATTGCGCGAGTTTTTCCCGCGCGCTCGAGAGGCCAACCTGGAGCGCGCGCGCGTGATCAAGGAGATCCGCGCTACTTATTCGGCCAAACCGGGCATGGAGAGTCTCCGTCCACCGTCGCGCACGGCGATTCCAAACTTGTTCCTGGCGGGCGATTGGACGCGCTCGGGATGGCCCGCGACGATGGAAGGATCGGTGCGAAGCGGCTATCTTGCGGCGGAAGCCGTGGCGCGCGCGGCTGGAAATCCGAAGCGGTTTCTCTTGCCCGATATCGCATAATAGGGAACATGCGAAGGGCGTTCCTGGTTGCCGCGATTCTGCTGTCGATGCTTGGCGTGCCGAAGATTTGGGCCGATCCCGCGATGACGCAGCTCCGAATCCAAGTGACTTCGCCAAGCGGCAAGCCGGTCGATCGCGCGAGCGTAATCGTCAAATTCGTCAAGGGTCGCGCCAAGATGAAGCTCGGCAAGCGCATTCGCACCACATGGGAGACCCGGACCGATCAGCTCGGCATCGCCAAAATTCCGCCCATTCCGCAGGGCATGATTCAGGTACAAGTGATTGCGTCCAATTATCAAACGTTCGGCGATGTATTCGATGTGGATGCGGACGAGAAGACTATCCGGATCGCATTGAAAGATCCCCAACCACAGTACTCGGCGCACTAGCGGCCATGATCGACGAGATCGCGGACGGTCGCACCGACCTGGTTTTTGAGTACTTGGCGAAAGGCCATGCGGCCAACTCCACGGATCGGAACGGAGTCACTTTAATCGGATGGTGCGCGTATTACGGCGATGTGAGCGCCATGAAATTCCTGCTCGCCAATGGTGAATCGCCGGACTCGCTGGGAGATAATTTGGGTCTGATTGGCGCTTGCTTTCATGGGCACTGGCGGCTCTGTAAATTCCTGATCGAGCGTGGCACGGACGTGAATGAGCCGATGTCCGATACAGAAGAAACGCCGCTACACTCGGCGCTGTGCACGAGCCTGCCCGCGCGCAACTTAGTCGTAAAGGTCCTGCTCGCCAATGGCGCGAATCCGAATTGCGTGACGAAGCAATCCGTTGAAACCGGGGGTTTCATGCGAGACTGCCGCACCAAAGGGGAAACTCCGCTCCACCGTGCCGCCGCTTTCGCCGACAAAGAATGCATTCAACTGCTGCTGGATGCGGGCGCGGAGATCGACGCCAAAGACATGAACGGGGATTCTCCGCTCACGTGGGCCAGTTGGCATTTGCGCCCGGTCTCGATTCTCAGGAAACTCTGCTATGGCGATTTCCACATTCATGCAGCGTACGGTGGCGGCATGGAAGCCAATCTGCGCGGCAGGCCTCACTCGTGACGTCGATACAGGACGGTACAATCGGAAAGCTCGAAGCGCCTTATGAATACCGCCGCAGCAGTTCAAAACGTCATTCAACGGAAACTTCCCCCGGGGAAACTTTTCATCAAGGGCCGCGCGGAAGAATCCACCAGCGGCGAAACTATTGAAGTAATCAATCCCGCCACGGGCGATCTGCTGACCACCGTTCCGGACGGCAATTCAGCCGATGTCGACCGTGCCGTCGCGGCCGCGCGCGCGAGTTTCGAGAAGAAGTCCTGGCGCGGGATGGACCCGTCGAAGAAAGAAAAAATCCTGTGGGGCCTCTCGGAAATCCTGCTCGAGAACAAAGAGGATCTGGCCGCGCTCGAATCGATGGAAAATGGCAAGACGCTGCGCGAAGCGGCGGGCGCCGACGTCGCCCCGGCCATCGATGCGTTCCGGTACTACGCCGGCTGGGTTCGCAAAATTTACGGCGAAACTATTCCAGTGGACGGCCCCTATCTCAACTACACGCTGCGCGAGCCGGTGGGCGTGGTGGGCGCGATCGTCCCGTGGAATTTCCCTCTGCAGATTGCGGTGTGGAAAGTCGCGCCGGCGCTCGCGGCGGGCTGCTCGATCGTTTTAAAGCCTTCCGAACTGACTCCCTTGACCGCCTTGAAACTGGCCGAATACGCGCTCGAAGCGGGCATTCCCGAAGGCGTTCTGAACGTAGTGACGGGGTACGGCCACACCGCGGGCGAAGCGCTCGGGCGGCATATGGACGTGGATAAGATCAGCTTCACGGGCAGCGTCCGCACGGCGCGCGCGCTGCTGAAGGCGTCGGCGGAATCGAACCTCAAGCGCGTCAGCTTGGAGCTCGGCGGCAAATCGCCGAATATTATTTTCCCCGACTGCAACATGGAAGCGGCCGTCAAATCGGCGTTCTGGGGCATCTTCGCGAACAAGGGAGAGATTTGCAGCGCCGGATCTCGTCTGCTTCTGCATCAAGATATTCACGACCGCTTTCTCGATGAGATGGTGGAGCGCGCCTCGAAGATGAAAGCCGGCGACCCCCTTGACAAGAGAACGACGATGGGATCGCAGATTTCGGCGGCGCAGATGGAGCGCATTCTCGGCTACATCGACGCGGGCAAACAGGAAGGCGCGAAATTGCTCTGCGGCGGCGAGCGCGATTCGGACGGCGCGAAAGGCAAGGGGTTTTTCGTGAAGCCCACAATTTTTTCCGAAGTGACGCCGCAAATGAAGATCGCGCAGGAAGAGATCTTCGGGCCGGTGCTTTCCGCCATTCGATTTCAGAGCGCGGATGAAGCCGTCGAGATCGCAAACAGTACGATATACGGCTTGGTTTCGGCGGTATGGACGCGCGATATTCAACTGGCGCACCGCATGGCGGCGGACATCAAGGCCGGCTCGGTTTGGATCAACACATACAATAATTTCGACAATGGATCGCCGTTCGGCGGCTATAAACAAAGCGGCTTTGGGCGCGATTTGGGGCAGCACGCGCTCGAGCAGTATACCAACGTGAAGTCCGTGTGGGTGGCGCTATGAAACGGATTTGGCTATCGGTTGTTTTGATCGCGGCGGCGGGCGTGGCGTGGATGGGCGCGCAACCTTCCGGCGATCCGCTGGATCCGTTGATAAATGGTTTCCGCATGGTGGAAGTTGCGTCCGTCGCGGATGCGATCGAACAGCTCTACGGAACGCCGGCGCACATGTCGCGCCATATGCGTCCGCTGTTCACGACCAAGTTCGCCGGTCCCGCCGTTACGGTGCTGATGAAGAAAGAAGAGCACAAAGAGGGATCGAAAGCCTCGCAGGGAATGCTGGATGCGATCGACGCGGCGCCCCCCGGATCGGTTTACGTGATGGTGCTGGAAGATGGCGGCGATATCGCGGGAATTGGCGGATTGATGGCGACGGCGATGAAGGTTCGCGGGCTTGCCGGCGCCGTGATCGACGCTTCGGTGCGCGATACGCCGCAGATCAAGAAAATTCAATTTCCGGTTTTCAGCATTGGGATTGCGCCTTCGACTTCGGTGAATCACTACCGGTTCGCGGGCGTGAATGTTCCGGTGACGTGCGCGGGCGCGAAAGTGAATCCGAACGATATTATCGTGGCGGACGAGGACGGAGTGGCGGTAGTCCCGCGCGCGCATGCGGCTGAAGTGCTAAAGCGCGCGCAGGATTTGGACGACACCGAACATCGCATGCTGCCGTTCATCGAGAAGTTCCGTTCGATGAGGGACGCGGTGGCGAAGTTCGGCAGAATTTGATGCGGCGCTTAGTTCGGCTGGACTACGGAGTCGATAACGTGGATTACTCCATTCGACTGCATGACATTCGCGATCGTAACGTTCGCGGTGCCGCCCTTCTCATCCTTCAGCACGATCTTGTCGCCGTCCATCATCGCGGTTAAAGTCCCGCCGCTCACGGTTTTCAGTTCCGCTTTGCCGCCGCCCGCCTTGATTTCCTTCTTCAACATCGACGCGGTGATTCTGCCAGGGACAACGTGATAGGTCAAAATCTTGACGAGCGTCTCTTTGTTCTCGGGCTTCAACAGCGTATCGACGGTGCCTTCGGGCAGCTTGGCGAACGCTTCGTTCGTCGGCGCGAAAACGGTGAACGGCCCTTGCCCCTTTAGCGTATCGACGAGTCCGGCGGCTTTGACCGCTGCGACCAACGTGGTATGGTCCGCCGAGTTCATCGCATTATCGACGATATCCTTATTGGCGTACATCTCCTGACCGCCTACCATGGGGTTCTTGGCGGCAAACGCCACCGATCCAACAGTAAGCGCCAGCGATGCGACCGCGACTAATCCGATTCTTTTTCTCATATGATTTTTTCCTTTTTTTTTCGCTGCTCTCTAATTACTTCTACGGTTAGGAATTCCAGCCGGATTGCACGAAGCGCAAAATCATATGAGCGGCGACAGTGATACAATCCCCAAGCTATGCCTGAACTCGCTGCCGAACTTATCGCCGAATTTATCGGCACGTTCGTTTTGATCCTTTTCGGCAACGGAGTAGTTGCGATGGTCGTCTTGTTTGGAAACGCGATACCCGGCGAGGTGGTGCATGGCGGCTTCACCAACATCACCATCGGCTGGGGCTTGGCGGTCACGATGGGCGTCTACCTCGCGGGGCGCATCTCGGGCGGGCATTTGAATCCGGCGGTCACGATCGCGCTCGCGATTTATCGCGATTTCCCGTGGCGCAAGGTGGCCCCGTTCATCGCTGTCCAGGTGCTTGGCGCGTTTTTTGCCGCGGCCTTGGTCTATTGGAATTACCTGCCGGCGTTCCAGGCGGCCGATCCGCAACTAGACCACACGGCGAGCGTATTCACTACATTCCCGACGTTCCCGCAAGTTCCATTTTCGGGACTGCTCGATCAGACCATCGGGACGGCGCTGCTACTGATGATGATTCTCGCGATCTCCGACGAGCGCAATCAGCCGCCCGGCGCCAATATGGGCGCGCTGATGACCGGTCTTATAGTCGTGGCGATCGGTATGTCGTTTGGGGGAATCCACGGATACGCCATTAATCCGGCGCGCGATTTCGGCCCTCGTTTGTTCACCGTGGTGGCGGGATTCAAGAACAACGGCCTGACGGATGGAAGCCGCGTGTTTTGGATTCCCATTGTGGGTCCGATCCTGGGCGGAATCCTCGGCAGCGCGGCTTACGATTATGGAATTCGGCGGTTTCTGCCCCGCCGTTAACTATCTCAGTATGCCTAGCAGATCGTTAGCGTTCAGATCGCCAGGTCTGACATTCATCGACGTTTTCTTATGCGCTAACCGGCTGCATGCATCGCCCGATCCTTCGGTATCGAGCTTTCCCTTTTCCATGTAAGCGATCTTGCCGTCTTTGTCGATTACGAACGTGACGCGATTGGCCATTCCTTTTCCGGGAATGAGGACGCCGTACTCCGTCGCGACCTTTCGATCCGCAAAATCGCTTAACAGCGGGAAACTCAGGTTCAACTGCTTGGCAAATTCCTTCTGCGAAGGAGCATTGTCTTCACTGATGGCAAACACCTGTGTGTCGGCCGCGTCGAATTTGGACCCACCTAACTGGTAGGCCTGCATTTCCTTGGTTCAACCACCGGTGAAAGCGGCCGGGAAAAAGGCAAGGACGACATTTTTCTTGCCGAGGAAATCGGATAATTTCACGGGCTTGCCCGTCGTGGAGGGCAGCGTAAAATCGGGCGCCATGTCGCCGACCTTCAAGGTAGTGGACATGGGCTCCTGTGCAAAGGCGCACGCCAAAGCAGCGGTAAGTACGAGCCAGCGCATCTTTTTCATGGGTCTAATTATAGCGTCTGCCACGTTCCGTTGCCCTGATTTTCTCAGAAGTAAATCTTCGCACCCAACTGAATCACGCGCGTCGTAACCCCTTGCACGCCGCCGCCGACGGACCCGAACGTCGCCGAGTTCAGATTCCGATCCACCGAACTCGGGTCCGGATTGAAATTATTGAACAGATTGAAAATCTCCGTCCGGAATTCAAACGATCTCGTCTCTTTAAACCGGAACGACTTGATCGCGGAGAAATCGAAGTTCGTAATCCCTGGCAGCCGGAACGCGTCCGTGCGCGGCGACGTCCCGAAACGCCCGAACGGCGCCTGCACGAACGCGTCCGTATTGAACCATCGCTTCCAAGTCCGCTGGTCTCCCGGCAAGTCGCCCTTCGCAATCTGATCGGGGCGCGACGCCGCGCCCGTCCCGGTTGTATCTATGTTCAAGGTCACGGGCGCCGGAAACCCGCTTTGGAACGTCATGATCGTCGAAACCTGCCATCCATCGAGTACATACTTACCCACTCCGTGCAGCCCCCGCGCAAACGGAATGTCGTAGAGCGCGGTCTGCACGAAGCGCTGTGTCACATCGAACCCCGATACGGAACGATCTCCGCGCAGGTAGTAAATATCCTGCGGGCTGCCGATGAAATTTCCGCCGCCCACCTGGCCTCCGATATCGCTTGGCCCCGAAATCGACTTCGACCACGTGTACGCCGTAAGAAACGTGAGACCCCGGCCCATACGGCGCTCGGCTTTGACCTGCAGCGAATGGTAAATCGAATTGCCGATCGATTTATCGGATTGCACCGGTCGCAAAAACTGTTGATCGGGACGCCGCGCGTTTAGCGACGCGAGGCCCGGCGTGCGCGGGTCCACCACGTTGATCGGGCGATTCAGGTCTCCAAATGTCACGAACAGCCGCGTGCCTTTCGATCCCACATAGCCCACATCCAGGGCAACGTTGCCGGGCAATTTATGCTGAACGTTGAAATTCCATTGCTGCACGTAACTGTCGCGCGAATTTTGATCGTTGCTGACGGCGAAGGGAAGCCCGCCCGCGTTCGATGCGCCGGCGAAAGGATTATTGAAGAATACGTTGGGCGCGCCTGTAATGTTGCCGTTGATGTTCGCCCCCGCCGTCGCCTGCGCGCCCTCCGCCATCGCGAAGATCGCGTTCGAAATCTGCGGAGTATAGTAAATGCCATAGCCGCCGCGAAACACGGTCTCACCCAGCAATCCGCTACGGTACGCAAAACCCGCGCGCGGCCCGAAGTCCTTGCGGTCCGGTTGAATCAGCCCGCGTCCATAGGGCGAATTCTGGGGCGTTACCGCGTTGGTCACGACAAAGCCATTTTGATAGATATCTACGAACTTATCGTTCGATTGCTTGTAGGGCTGAAAATAGTCGTAGCGCAGACCCAGATTCACGCTCAACCGGGGCGAAACCTTCCAATCGTCGTTCACGAAATACGCCTGCCAGAAGTTATGCAGGTCCGTCGACGTGTGAGTGGGATTCACGTCGTCGGCGCGGATGTAACCCAGGACGAAATCGGCCAGAGCGGAGCCGGTGTACGTGCCATCGAAGGTGAAATTGCCGCGCGGCGCGCGCGCCTGCTCGAACGTGACGGTGCGGCGGTCGATCTCGATGCCCGCCCGGATGAAGTGTTTCCCGCGCTGCCACGAAAGCGTATCCGATCCCGGGATGAAGGAGTTCGAGCGCGTGCGCGGCCCAATCTGCCGCTGCAAGTTATAAACGCTGAAAGTCCCATCCGGCCCGTTAATGTTGATGGTGGGCGGCCCGTATTCTTCCGGCAGCCGCGAAACCAGCGGCAGGCCCATTTTCCCCACGACATCGTAATTCGGATCGTTTGTCGTTCCGAACTTCTCCGCTTCGGCGAAGCGATGCCACCCCACGCGAGCCTCATTGATGATGGTCGGGCTGAACGTGTGCGTGTGCGTGACGGACACATTTTGCGTGCGGCCTAAGTTATTGCGCTCGTCGTGTCCCCAAAACGGAATGCCCGCTTCGTAGGTGTCGTTGAAGATGTAATGCCCGGAGAGAATGTCCTTCTGCGAAAAATTGTGATCGATCCGCGCCGTGTAGTTATCCTGCGTGGAAACCGCGCTGGCGGGAGACGACGCGAAGTTTTGCGTCCCCACCAAAGTGTTCGGCAATGGCTGGAATTGCAGGAACGCAAGCGCCTGCGCGCTGAGGGCCGATTTCGGAATCACATTCCCCACGATGCCCACATTGAGTGGGTCCTTCAAGATAATCGGCTGCCCGGTCCGCGCATTCACAAGCCCGCGGAAGTCTCCCGCGCGGATCGCCGCCGGCGGGACTAGCCGCAGCTGGCTGGTGGCTCCTTGCGCCACGCGGCCCGACTCCCAATTGAAAAAGAAGAACGTTTTGTCTTTGCCGGAATACAGTTTCGGTATCGTAACCGGCCCGCTTGCATTCGCCCCGAATTGATTGCGATTCAGCCGTGGCGGCGTCACGCTATGGCCAGCGATCGCGTCATAGCTCTGCGTCAGCGCGTCGTTGCGATTGAACTCCCAAAGCGTGCCGTGCAGTTGATTGCCGCCCGATTTCGTGATGATGCTGACCTGTCCGCCCGGGGCGCCGCCCGACTGCGCCGAGTACGTGCTGGTCTCGACTTTAAACTCGGCGAGCGAATCGATCGACGGCGAGAAGCTATAAGTCATCGCATCGTAATCCATCATCTCGACGCCATCGATAAAGTAGCGATTCGCCGTGTCGCGCGACCCGTTTGCCGAAGCGGCCGTCGAGCCGTATGCCGCATCCTGCTGTCCCACCGAGCCGCGGCCGCGCCGCACCGTGATTGATCCCGGGGTGCCGGCCTGCACGCCGGGAATGAGTTGCGCGAGCTGAATAAAGTTTCGTCCGTTCAATGGCAGCTCGACGATCTTCCCTGCGTCGATTACGGTTCCCACCGTGGAATTCTCGGTTTGCAGCACCGCCGCCGTGGCGTTCACCTCGATGCTCTCGTTTACGTCGCCGATCTTGAGGGAGAAATCCATGCGCGCCGTTTGCTGCACCTCGAGCGTCGCCTTATCGATTTTCTGCGCCTGAAAGCCGGTGCGCGTCGCCGTCACGGTGTAATCGCCCGCGGGAAGGAAGGGAATCGAGTAAGATCCCGCCGCGTCCGTTTGGATCTCGCGGAATGTATTGGTCGCGAGGTTAGTCGCCCGGATGGTAACGCCGGGCAGAACGGCGCCCGAAGCGTCGGTCACCGTTCCCACTAAAGTGGCCGTGGTCTGTTGGGCCAGGCAAGGAATAACAAATAGCAGAAGGCAAGCAAGACTTCGAACTCTCATCATTCTGGTCATAATATCGAAAATAGTAAAATATCGCACGAACCATGCGCCTTCCCGCCGCTGTCTTCGTTTTTCTGTCGTTAGCCGCTCGGCTCAACGCCTACGATCTCCTGATCGTGAACGGCCGCGTCGTCGATGGCACCGGCGGCCCGTGGTACCGCGCCAGCATCGGAATTGACGGCGACGGCATCACCGCGATTGGCCTTTTGCCCGGCGCCGCGGGCACTCGCATCATCGACGCGCAAGGCCTCATGGTTGCGCCGGGCTTCATCGACATCCACACACACGCGCGCGACGGCATCTTTGAAGTGCCCACCGCGGATAACTACGTTCGCCAAGGCGTTACCACACTGATTGAAGGAAACGACGGAAGTTCGCCGATCCCGCTGAAGCCATTTCTCGACAAGCTTCGCGCCACGCCCATCTCCGTGAACTTCGGCTCTTTCGCGGGGCACGGCTCGATTCGCGCCGCCGTCATGGGCCTCGAAAGTCGGAAGGCCTCCGCCGCCGAGATCGAGAAGATGAAGGACCTCGCTCGGCAGGCCATGCGCGACGGCGCGTTCGGCTTATCGACCGGGCTATTCTACGTTCCCGGCAATTACGCGACGGCGGAAGAAGTGATCGAGATCGCGAAGGTTGTCGGCGAAATGGGCGGAATGCATATCTCGCACATGCGCGATGAAGGGATTCACGTCGAAGATAGCGTCCGCGAGACCATCCGCATCGGCGAAGAAGGCCACTTGCCGACGCAGGTCACGCATCACAAAATGATGGGCAAGGCGAATTGGGGCAAGTCCGCCGAGACGATCCGGCTTGTGGAAGAGGCGCGCGGGCGCGGCGTGGACGTGACTATCGACGCGTATCCATACACCGCTTCCAGCACGGAAACCGCCGCGCTATTCCCGCAATGGTCGCAAGCCGGAGGTCAAAAGGAGCTCGTGAAGCGGCTGCACGATCCTGCCTCGCGGGCCAAAATCAAAGCCGCGATCGTGGACAATATCGTCAATGGGCGCGGCGGCGGAAATGTCAAAAACATTGTGATGGCGAGCTGCGGATTCGACGCTTCCCTCGCCGGAAAGAGCCTCGCCCAGATCACCGATTCGCGCGCCGCGCGCGGCACGCCGCCAACTCCCGACAACGCCGCGGAAACCGCCATGGATATCCAAGAGAAGGGCGGATGCTCCGCCGTGTACCACGCCATCGACGAGGGCGACGTCGAGCGGATTCTGCGCTATCCATTCACCATGATCGGCTCGGACGGCGAGATTCCGATCTTCGGCAAGGGCGTGCCGCATCCTCGCAGCTATGGCACGTTCGCGCGCGTTCTGGGCCGCTACGCGCGCGAGCGCAAAGTGCTCACGCTTGAAGATGCCGTGCACCGGATGTCCGCCATTCCGGCAAACCGCCTGGGCTTGGAAGACCGAGGCTTGCTGCGCCCCGGCATGAAAGCGGACATCGTCATCTTCGATCCGGCGACCGTGGCGGATCGCGCCACGTACCTCGAACCGCATCAATACGCCGTCGGATTCCGCGACGTCATCGTCGATGGAGTTCCCGTGCTCGACGAAGGGAAGATCACCGCAAGCAGACCGGGACGCGTCCTGATCAAGCAAGCGCGGGGTACAATCTGAAACTATGAAACCCGTTCCGGCGGACCGGCAACAAGCTCTGGTCGAGCGACTCACCAATGCCTGCGGCGGCGCTTACAGCCCGGAAACGCGCCGCAAATTTTTCATTACCGGACCGCAGTGGGCCGCCGCTTATGAAGGCCAAGCCTTGTTCCATGCGCCAACGCGCAAGCCCGTGGGTTTTGAGCGGGTCATCGCGGAGTACGCCAAGATCGGCTTGGGCTACTGGTGTACGCACGACACCGACGTGATTCCCACCGAGGCGCTCGGCAAAGATAAACAGCGCGAGATCGTTGAGCGCATTCAGAAGAGCCTGAAAGAGAACGGGCTTCAGTGTTCGATGGTCACAACCGAAACATTCTTCCACGCCGTGTTTGCGGCCAGTCCGGCCGCGGAAGCGCCGGAAGTCCGGCAATACGCGGCGTTTCGGGTCAAGAACACCGTCGATATCGGTCATGAGTTAGGCGCGCAATTCGCCGTGTATTGGCCGGGGTCGCTGGGGTACTACGTTCAGGGCGCGATGGATGAAACGCAGACGCTGCGCTGGTACGCCGAAACTCTCAACGCCGCGTGCGAGCACGATATTAAAACCGCGGCCGCAAAGGGCCGGCCCACGCTCAAGCATTGTCTCGAAGCCAAACCGTTTGAGCC
>JBPCKZ010000225.1:0-37135 GCA_051003795.1 Bryobacteraceae bacterium
TTGCGGCGGGATTCCAGTGATTCGAGTGAACGCTCCATAAGACCTCCGATCTGAATGATCTACAACATTCAGATTATAAGCCAAAAAAAGGGGCGGTAACTTCCGCCTACAAATTTGACGCACACCCGTCTTCAAAGCTGAAGTTGACACAATGCCGCTTCGAGCCCAACGTCTTGAGCGCTCCATGGTTCGACTCTGCCAATGTACTTCCATGTCGGGTTCAACAGCCGTGCCCTCAAAAGTTTTCCCCTGCCAGGTGAAGTAATTCGCCTTCGGAATAACCAGCACGTAGCCGAGTTCTTCGCGGGCTTCGCCCTGTGAGCGCCATTTCCTTTCACGCTCGCGATTACTCGTGGTTTACACTATGCTGTATTGGAATACCCATAATGGAAATCCAGGCCAAATTATCTGCGCTTCGGAGCGCGGATACTAAACGAAGCGTGGAGATGCATCGAACGCTGGTCTTTGTCGGGCTCACCGTGACAATCGCATTAGCCGCGCTGGCGCAGACCCCTGTGGCGGATCTTGCGAAACCGCCGGCGAATGCGCAGCATTTCGTGATTCAGTCGACGGGCGGGAAGCACGGCGACTCGTGGACGTGGATCGCCGCGAACGGCAACCGACTAGGCCGCGAAAGCATGAATCTCCGTGGTCAAGTGTTCGAGCTCGATTCGGACGGCAAAGCCGGAGCCGACGGAATGCCCTCGATGGTCGCAATCCGCGGCGTCACTCCATCAGGCAACGCAGCGGAAACGTTCGCAATCAGCGCTGGCGCGGCGCGCTGGAAGAGCCCGATCGATGCTGGAACCGCGAACTATTCGGCTCCCGCGTTCTACGTGCCCCAGGGCGGTCCGATTGCTGTGACGGCTTGGTTTGTCGAGATGTTGTTGGCAAAACCTGACAAGACGCTAGACTTGCTGCCGGGGGGCAGAGCGCACGCGGAGAAACTGACCGATCTGGTAGTTGGCGCCGGCCCGACAGAGCGGACCATTACGCTGTGGTCCGTCACCGGCATCAGCACCTCGCCAATACCGGTCTGGGCCGACGCAAACCACAAGTTCTTCGGTGTTGCCATGGGCATTGCTTGGCTGCCCGGTGCGTACGTCGGCGAGCAGTCCAAAATCGAGGACACGCAGGCCAAGGCACTAGCGGCGCAGGCTCCTGGGCTGATGAAGAAGCTGGTCACGGCGCCTGACGGACCGGTGGCCTTCAGGGGTGTCCGGCTCTTTGACGCTGACGCGACGCGATTCCTCGCCGACCAGACCGTGATTGTCAGTCGCGGCGTGATTGCCGCGGTCGGCGCCCGGGAATCGGTCACAATCCCCGCCAGCGCACGCGTGATCGAGGGGCGGGGCAGGACTTTAATTCCCGGCCTGTGGGACTGCCACATGCACGTAAACGATGACTTCACCGGGCTACAGGAGTTGTCGATGGGTGTGACTTCGGTCCGCGATCCGGGTAACGACGACGAACGCACGATGGATCGCCGGCGCCGTGCGGCCGCGGGCGCGCTACTGTTCCCGCATGTTTATCCGTCCTCCCTCATTGATGGGAAAGGGCCGTACACCGCACAGGTCGCAAATGTCGCGATGAGCGAGGCTGAAGCCATCAAGCTCGTAGACAAAGCGAAGACCAACGGCTTCACAGGGGTTAAGTTTTATGGCACTTTCGACTCCGCGTGGCTACCTGCAAGTATCTCGGAGGCCCACAAACTCGGACTTCATGTCCACGGCCATATCCCAGCCGGCATTCGGCCGATGGACGCAATCAACGACGGGTACGACGAGATTACGCACATTAACTGGATCATGATGCAGGCAATGCCGGACGACGTGATCAATGCCTCGAACGGCATGATGCGTTTCGAGGGGCCTGGGCGCTACGCCAAGGATGTCGACCTTGATGGGCCGGCAATCAGGACAATCGTGGGTGCGCTGGCGAGCAAACATATTTACAACGATCCGACGATGGTCGCTTTTGAAAGCCTGTACGTGCCGGAGAATGGTGATCTTTCGCCCTCGTACGCGCCGTTTGTCGGGACGATGCCGCCGACCACCGAACGGACGTTCAGAACCGGGGGGTTCGCCGTCCCGAAGGACCTGACGCGTGCGGACTATCGTGCGAGCTGGGCGAAAATGGTCGCGCTGCTCGGGCGGATGCACCATGCGGGCGTACCGATTGTAGCTGGCACGGACGGCTCCGGCATCGAGCTCGTGCACGAGCTTGAAATCTACGTGCAGGCAGGCTTCAGCACAGCCGAGGCGCTCGCGGCGGCGACGATCGTGCCGTCGCGGTTGGTCGGCCAGGAGGCGAACACCGGGTCGGTGAAAGTGGGTAAGGCCGCCGACCTCGCGCTGATCGAAGGTGATCCGTCAACGCGCATCGGCGACCTGCGACAGACGCGCTTGATTATGCTGAACGGCAAACTGCTCGATGCTGATGCGTTGCGTAGCGCGGCAGGCTTTTCGGGCCGCCCTAGGCCCACGACCGAATAAAATCGGTGCCGTAAATGTGGCGCCAACTGTCGGTGCTACAAGTCCAACGGACCTCACTTGGCCGTATAGGCCGCCATGTCGTGCATGTGTTCTGCCCGGGTTGGTCTCGACTTGCGCAATCCAGAATTTGCGGGTCTAGTGCCAATCGTCCGAGATCCAGTGCTTCGCTCAGCGAAACGAAGCCTACTTCGGGCGATCGCCGCGGAGCCGCTTACAGATAATCCCGCTTCTTCAAATACCAGAGAAGGCCGCTGGTCACCGCGACGATCAGGCCGATTACGATCAGGATCGCCCAGGGCGCGCTCATCCAGCCCGGGTATTTCAGGCTCATTCCGAAAAATGAGGCGATAACGACCGCCGGCAAGCTGACGGTGCCCATAACCGTCAGGATGCGGGTTGCTTCGTTGTTGCGGCTGGCCAGGCTCGAATGGTGAATGTCCAGTAAGCCTTTCAGCCGTTCCCGCTCGCTTGCCGCGGAGCCGAGATCCCGTTCGAGATGGTCGTGGACATCTCGAATGAATGGCTGAAGCTCACTTCTTATCAAAAGTGTATGCATGCGCTGCAGCGTGAACGCGATTCGCCGGGTGTTGGCGAGCACGCGACGCAACTCCAGCAAGGTGGTAAGCAGGTCGGCAATGTGTTCAAGGAGTTTCTGGTCGGGGCGGCGAATCACCAGGTCTTCGAGCGAATCCACGCGATCTTCCACGGCATCCAGAACCGGCAAGTAGGAATCGACAACCGCGTCCAAAATGCGGTAGAAAGCTTCATCGGCCGGCAAGTCCGCCGTGTTCGCGATGGATTGCGGGAGGAGCGGAACGGGCGCCCTGTGCACGGTGACCAGGTAATCCGATCCGAGGAACAGGTCGAGATCCGCCACGCTCAACTCGTCGTTCGACCGCAACAAAATGAGTTTGAGCACGATGAACAGGTAGCCCTTCGCGGGTTCAATCTTGGCCTGCTGCTCATCGGATCGGCAGTCCTCGAGGTGCAAGGGATGGAAGCCGTGAGCTTGCCCGAACTCTTCGAGTGCCGTATCGCCCGGCGCGACGTCGACCCAGTTCATAGATCAACTCTAATCAGACGGTCTTATCCTTTGAATAGCAGATGGATTCGAGGGCGCATTCGGCGCAACGCGGCTTGCGGGCGATGCAAAGCGCCCGGCCATGGTGGATGAGCTGATGCGAAAACAAGATCCAGCGGCTTCGGGGAACGATCTTCATCAGGTCCCGCTCGATCTTCACGGGATCCGATTGCTTCGTGAGATCGAGACGATTCGACACTCGCTGCACATGCGTATCGACCACGACTCCGGAAGCGATCCCATAGGCCACGCCCAACACGACGTTCGATGTTTTGCGCGCGGCGCCCGGGATGGTCAGCAACTCTTCCATCGTCTTGGGAACCTCGCCGCCGTACTCGGCCATCACCCTTTTCGCCGCCCCTGTCACCGATCTCGATTTGTTGTTGAAGAAACCGGTCGAGCGAATATCGTTAGCCAGCACTTCCGGGCGGACGGCGGCAAAATCCCGAGGCGTGGGATATTTGGCGAAAAGACCCGGTGTTACTTCGTTCACGCGCTTGTCCGTGCATTGCGCCGAAAGAATTGTCGCGACCAGAAGTTCCCACGGGCTACGATGGATCAGCGCGCAGTTCGCTTCGGGATACATCCTGTCGAGCCGCTTGAGAATTCCGGCGATGCGATCGCGCCTCTCGGCCGCGGTTTTAGGCTTTTGAAATGCCAACTCACCATCTTAAGATGACTTAGAATGGCTTACGTGTTGAGTTGCGAGATGCGGGCCGCCGTTCCTATCGTCGAAGCGTTCCGCATCTTCGAAGATCCCTCCAATCTCGCGCGCATTACGCCCAGTTGGTTGAATTTCCGAGTGACTTCCCGACAAGTCCAGATGCGAAAAGGCGCGGAAATTACGTACCGGATCGCGTGGCTCGGACTACCGATTTCCTGGAAGACGATCATTACCGAGTACGATCCGCCTCACCGGTTTGTCGATGAGCAAGCTCGTGGTCCGTACGCGATGTGGCGGCATCGCCACGAGTTTCAGGAGGTGCCGGGCGGAACGGTCGTCTCGGATCGCGTCGATTACATTCTGCCGCTGGGGCCGCTGGGAAGGCTGGCGCACTGGATGGTTGTGAAACCGCAGCTACGCGAAATTTTTCGATTCCGGCAGCGGGCGATCGCAAAAATGCTCGGCGCGGCGGAAACTTCATTCACGGAGCCGCAAATTACTCCACTACGCTGATCGCGCCGGTGGGGCAGGATTGCGAGGCTTCGATTATCTTCTTCCTCCGCTCCTCGCCGACGTCGAGCGTCCTCTCGTACTCTCCACTTCCGTCCGGGCCCAGCACGACGGCAATGTTATCCTCGCTCAGGCCAAAAACTTCGGGCTCCGTCGCGACGCAAGAGGCCGCGGCAATACAAACGTTGGGATCGATCTTGACTGTGATTCGAGCCATCACTCCATTTTCAACAATCGCGAAGCGTTTCGGGTGAGAAAGAACGCGCCGCATTTCCACTGAGGTGTGCATGAACACTGCAAAACCAGCGCGAGAGCGGAAATCCACGCCTCTGCTGAAGACATTTTTCAAGGGATTGGTTCTCAGCCTGGGCGGCGGATTGTTGTTCCGCGCCGGAGGGCGATTTGGCGGCGGCTTCGACCCGCTGGCCGAGAGATTGGAACGCGCGGAACTCAGCCTCTTGCGCATCGAGGAATCGCATTCTCCGACGGTTGTCGAGGAGCTGCGGGAACAGGTTCAATCCGTCGACCGGCGCGGTTCGGAACGGATTACGGCGATGAGCGAGCGCTTCGATAGCTTCGAGCGCCGCCTACCCGAGTTGATTAACACCGCGATCGCGGCCAAGAGCGACGAAGCCGAACGGCGAATCAAAGCTGAGATTCAGCAGACCCAAACGCAATCTCTCAACGCGCTGCTGAACACCGTCGATCGGCGGATCGCGCTGGTATGGGACAGGTGGAATCGTCGCTGCTGGCTCAATCCCGCGAGATCGCCGCCTTGTGCCAGCGGATGAATGAGACGGATGCCAACCTGGTGCGGATTCTTGGCATTGTCGAAGGCAAGCCTCTCGGCGGCCCGATCGAAATGGCCGCGCACGGCTAATTCGCGCCGAGCATAAATAAGCGGGTGAGATAATGCTCTGAGCGGGATTATCCGCCATACCCGCCTGCCATGGAAATCAGGCTCAAACTCAAGCTCAAGTACGCTGCACCCCGTGCCGGCAGCTCGGGCGCCACTGTCCAGCCGCCGGCAATTCTCCGCAATTTCGACGCCCGCCTAAGACTTCCCGGAGACCGCATGGCCATGTATTCGTGAGCGTCTGGCGACAGTTGCCCGCCATCCTTTCGTTCGCGCTGCTCGCCCTCCAAGCCGCAATCCCATGGACCGCGGCGCACTTCGTCACGCAAGACGGCCCCTCGCACCTTTACACGGCAACCGTCGCGAAAGACTTGTTGCTGCATCGCCACTCCCCCTACGCCGCGGTTTATAAAGTTCAACCGGAACTCGTGCCCAACTGGACCACGACTGTCCTGCTAGCCGTCGCCGCTTCGGTCGCCGGGCCCGGTCGCGCCGAGCAAATTCTGGCAACATTCTCGATACTCGCGGGATTCTTCTCAATCGCGTACGCCTGCCGCGCGCTCGATTCCACCGCGCCTCCCTGGTCGCCCGTAATCAACTTCCTGCTGCACACGTGGTTTTTCTGGATCGGTTTCTACAATTTCTATCTGGGCATGGTGCTGTGCCCCTTGGTTCTGGGATTTTACATTCGGAACGTCCGCAGCCTCACCATCCGTCGCGCTTCGATTCTTTCGGCGGGGCTGGTGCTGCTCTTCTTCACGCATCTGATACCCGCGGCGCTGACGATCGTCGCGCTAATATTTGTCGCGTTGTGGATTCATTTGCAAACGCCGCGCCAGGCGGCTAAACCCATCGGCCTCTTCGCCGCCTCGCTCATCCCCGTCTTAGCGCTGTTCGCGTTGTATCTGGATGCTTCCGTCGCGGATATCCCGTTCAAGCCGGACTTCGCCTCCGCGTGGAGAAGCTTTCCGATGCACGTTTTCGCCACGCCGGCCGGTCAGGTTGTCCGTCAGGAGTTGTTGTATCCCGCGGTGCTGTTCTACATCGTGATGGCCGCCGTGGTGATGCGCCGCCGCGAATGGTTAACCGCCCGGGCCGGCGTCTTGGGTACGTCCATCGTCGCGTTCGCGCTTTATTTCCTGGTTCCGAACGTGGCTCTGGGCGGCGATGAAGCCAAGATCCGATTCGCTTGGGGCATCTTTATTTTCGGATGCCCGCTCGCAACCTCGGTCCATCGCGCGCGCATTGCGCGGCTGCCTTTGAGTCTTTTTCTCGCTCCTTTGTTGTTCGTGAGCCTGATCCTCTGCATGCGCGTCAACGCGCGTCTCAGCCGGGTGGCGGATATGTACGCGTCCGCAATGGATCGCATCCCGCGCGGTGCCACATTCGTCCGCCTGCGATATCCGACACCCACTCTCAGGTCCAAATTTGGCTTCGACGAAGCGCCGCTCGATCCGCTCTATCATATGGAAGCCTCCCCGGCCGCGAGCCGGCATCTGATCGATCTCAGCGATTATCAAGCCGCCTCGGGTGTCTTCCCGGTAGTCTTTCGCGGCTCGATTGCCAAAGCCAACCAGGGGATACTCTGGTCTCTCGAGGCTCCCGGCAACACCGGCGCGGCCTCCTTGGGCGCTCTTCGGAACAACTTGCCGGTGGACATCGATTACGTGGTGATCGTTGGCGAGGAAAATACGCCGGACGCCAAAGCCACGGATCTGGCAAAGACAATTGCGGAGATCGGAAGCGACATGCATCTGATTTCCGGCGGCGCCCCGAGAGACTTCCTACGGGTATACGGACGAATATCGAAATAGAGGCGGGCTGGAATCCTCGCCGCGTACGTTACCAAACCCGGCAGCCTTTCTCCTGCATCATGGGTTGGCCGGCTTTGCAGCCGAACGCCTGCCCGAATTCGGGCATATTTTGCAGCGTGCCGTTGGCGCGGAAACGTCCCGGCGAATGGGGATTCGTCCGTGCCTGCAAGCGCGCCGATTGCTCGGTCTGATTCTCGCACCACACCTGGCCCCAGCCCAGGAAGAAGCGCTGCTCCGGCGTGTAGCCGTCGATCCTGGCTTGCGTTTTCCCGGCCAGGCTGTCCATCAGCGCCATGTAGGCCAAGCGCAGCCCGCCGTTATCGGCGGCGTTCTCGCCCAGCGTGAGCCGCCCGTTCAGCTTCACGTCGGGTACCGGAGAAAAGCCGCCGTACTCGTTGGCGATGCAATCCGCGCGCGTTTTGAATTCCGCGGCATCGTTCGCGGTCCACCAATCGCGCAGGTTGCCGGTGGCATCGAACTGGCGCCCCTGGTCGTCGAAGCCGTGCGTCAACTCGTGCCCCACCACCGCGCCGATCGCGCCGTAGTTCACGGCATCGTCGGCCGTACTGTAATAAAACGGCGGCTGTAAAATGCCGGCGGGGAAGTTGATGTTGTTCTGAGGGGGATTGTAGTAGGCGTTCACGGTAGGCGGCGTCATGCCCCATTCAAGCTTGTCGACCGGCTTGCCGATCTTCGCCAGGTTGAACTGCACCGCGAACCGGTCGGCGCGCAAATCGTTTCCGAGCGCGTCGTCCCGCTTGATTTGAATGCTGCCGTAGTCTTTCCACTTCTCGGGGTAGCCGATCTTGTTCGCGACCGCATGGAGTTTCGCAAGCGCCTGCTGTTTGGTCGCGGCGCTCATCCAACTCAGGCTATCGATATCCTTCGCCATCTCCATCTCGATCTCTCCGACCATCTTTAGCGTGCGCTCCTTGCCTTGCTTGCCGAAAGCCTGCTCGACGAATTTCTGGCCGAGCGCTTCGCCGAGATCCGAATCCGTGAGCGTCACGCACCGTTTCCAGCGCGGCTTGAGTTCTCGCGCGCCGGTCAGCGTTTTTCCGAAGAACGCGAAATCCTCATTCACGAAGGCCTCCGGAAGCAGGGCGGCGGATTTATGCAGGATGTGCCATGTCATGTACGCTTTCAAATCGTCGAGGCCGGTTGAATCGAGCACGCCTTCGAATCCCTTGAAGAAATCCGGCATGCCTACGTTTAAATCCTGGGCGGGAGGAATGCCAATCCCGCCTAGATACGCGCGCCAATCGAACCCCGGAGCCAAGTCGTTCAGCGCGCTTACCGGCATCTTGTGATAACGTTTGTTCGGATCGCGCAAAGACACGCGGTCGAGCGAATTCTTGGCGAGCGCGGTCTCGATCGACAGGACGGCCTTTTCTTCCGCCGCGGCCCGTTCCGGGGAATGCCCGAGCAGGGAGAACATGCGCCGAACGTGCTGTTCATAGGCGTTTCGCAGCTCCACCGTCTTCGAATCGGTCTTCAAATAATAGTCGCGGTCCGGCAGGCCGAGGCCGCCCTGGAAGACATTGGCGATAACTTGAGTGGAGTCTTTGGCGTCCTGCGCCGCCGCAAACCGGAAAAATACGGGGTCCGCGTCGCGATGCAAACGTATCACTTCCATGGCCAACTGCTTCTTATCCGATAATTTCGCCACGCGGTCGAGCTCGGGTTGTATGGGTTCGGCGCCTCTCGCCTCGATCCCTTTCTCATCCATGCAGGCCGCGTAAAAGTCGCCGATTTCCTGGGTAATCTTGTCGCGCGATTTGTTCGCCGGGTCCTCCGCCTTGTCCAGAATGCCGCGAAGGATCGCTTGATTTTTCTCCTGGAGCTCGTTGAAGCGGCTCCAACGCGATTGATCGGGCGGCACGGGGTGGTTAGCGACCCAGGTTCCGCACGCGTATTGATAGAAATCGTTACACGGATCGGCTTTCCGGTCGATGGCAGCCAGATCCACGCCGGAGGAACCCTGGCCGAATAGAGACGCGCCTAAACACAAAGGCAAAATAAGGGCCGTGCGAGCGAACATGCTCTTATTCTAGGCTTTGATTTTGTTTAACGGAGAATTCTCCAGAAGCTTGCTCAAAGCCGCCAATTGGTCCTGAGTCGACGATTTCATCCAATCCGCGGGCGGCAATTTCATTTGAAAGGCGGCATTAAGGGCCTCCTGAGCTTTATCCTTCTCGCCCAGCCCGAGCCAGGCTTCGGCAATCGTCGCCCGTAACCAGTATTCGTCGGGCAGGCTTCGCCTTGAATCGTGCAACTCCCGGCAGATGGCAAGCACCTGCCGGCGGGTGCGTTGCGCCAACACGAAATCGGCAATCGCATCGGCCGGTTCCGACCGGGCGGCGCGCACATTCAGCAGAAAAGCGAGATTGATACCGTTGTAGTAATCGTTCTTCAGATAGAAACCCTTCCCATACGAATGAACGGCGATGTCGAGGTTTGCCGGGTCGTTCGTCAGTTCCCATTTGCGTTTATGAATCGCGCCCCAAAGCCCGAGCGTTTCCGGATCGTTGGAGTTATCGGGCTGTAGTTCCGCCAGGATATGTTTCCCATTCTCGAGAGCCGCGAGCGGGTCGGGAAGCTTGCACTTGTAAGTTGCCAGCGCGAGCTTCTGGGTGACGTAGGGGTCGCTGCCGGTCATTTTCTTGACGAGTCTCAGCAGCGAGACGGCTTCAGCGAAATCGCTGCCCTTGAGCGCGGCGTCCGCGCCAGCCATGAGCGTGCTTATGGTCGCGCGGTCTTCGGTCACCGCGGCCGCGGCAATTCTCTCCGCGACGGTTCGCTTCGGGGGATTTAAATCTTTCAGAAACTCGTAAACGGGGCTATCGTTGACTGGCTGCGCGGCGATAATTCGAATGGCATGTTCCAACTCCTTGCGCATCCGCATGGTTTCGTCGAAACCGATGTCTTCGCCCAAATGGCGGTACTTGCGAACCGAAATGTGGCTGATATCGAACGGAAATACGATTTTCTCTTCGGCGATCGTTATGGTCGTGTAAGGCTTAAGCGCATGCCGGACGCCGAGTTCATAAAAGGCGTTGCAGTTTGACGTGGAGACGTCCGCCACCACGACATCGGCCGTCAATAGCCGCTCGAACATCGGGATGTCGATGGTTCCGGAATGCACGATCTCGTCGGCGCGCGTGCACTCGACACCGGCGGCTTCGGCGGCCGGCTTGATTATATTTTTGTAGGATTTGTCGAGATCCAGAACACGCCCCGTGGCATAGTCCGTCTTCTGGCCGAATCCCATTACCACGAAGCAGGTTACCTTTCGTTCCGGCGTCATGTCATATGATAATCCCGTGACCATCGCGCTAGCCGGCCGCCGGATCGACGCTCCCGGCTCGGAGACGCCGCGCTTCCCCGTCGAAAATGTTCCCATGGTGCGGCAGCGGATCCGCGCAATGCTTGCATCGCACAAGCCAAACGCCTTGGTGTGCTCGGCCGCGTGCGGAGCGGACCTGCTGGCGCTTTCGGAAACGGGAGCCATTGGACGGCGGCGCCGCGCGATTCTTCCGTTTGAGCGGGAGCGCTTTCGAGAAACTTCGGTCATGGACCGTCCCGGCGATTGGGGACCCCTCTACGACACGATTTTGGACGAGGTTGAGTGCGTGGTGCTGACCGGGAAGGGCGAGGGACCGGAGGCGTATGCGGCAACGAACCTTGCGATCTTCGACGAAGCGGAAAAGATCGGGACCGAAGTCATGGCGGTTCTGGTGTGGGACGGCAGTTCACGGGGTAGCGACGATCAGACCGCGGGGTTTGGAGATGAAGCTCGAAGGCGGGGCTTGGCCGTCATTGAGATAAGTACGCTGTAGGCGAACTAGTTGCGATTCCGTTCGCGGCCACGTCTTGTTAAACTGCGCTTAGATGAAGATCCGTTCGCTTCTGATCTCCGCGTGTGTCGCAGTCGCCAATTTGCGCGGAGCCGATTTTCCGCAAGCCGAGATCGGCAACGGCCGGATTCAGGCCAAGATTTTCCTGCCGAATTTAAAGGGCGGCTATTACCAGGGCACGCGTTTCGATTGGTCCGGAATCGTCTACAGCTTGCAATTCAAAGGGCACGATTATTACGGACCCTGGTTTCAAGCGATCGACCCGGCGGTGCACGATTTTGTGTACAAGGGGGCCGATATCGTGGCCGGACCGTGTAGCGCGATCACGGGCCCGGTGGATGAATTCGGACCGCTCGGATGGGACGAGGCAAAGCCCGGCGGTAACTTCATTAAAATCGGAATTGGGTCGCTTCGCAAGCCGGACGATGCGAAGTACGACAACTACAGACTGTACGAAATAGCCGACCCCGGTAAGTGGAGCATTCATCGGGATCGCGATTCGATCGAGTTCACCCAAGAAGTCGCCGACTCATCCTCCGGCTACAGCTACATCTATCGGAAGACGCTGCGCCTGGCCAAAGCCAAACCGGAGATGACATTGGAGCATAGCCTGAAGAACGTTGGCGCGCGAGCCATCGGCACAAGCGTCTACAATCACAATTTCCTGGTTCTGGACAATATGGCGCCCGGTCCTGGATGGTTTATTTCCGTTCCGTTTCCCATCCGGACTACACGTCCTCCAAACAAAGAGTTGGCGGACATTCGCGCCAATGAGATCGTTTACCTCAAGAAATTGGAAGAGCGCGACGTGGTTACCACGCCACTGGAAGGGTTCGGCAACAGCCCGAAAGACAACCAGATCCGCATAGAAAGCAAGAGCGCGGGCGCGGGCATGAGAATCGAAGGCGATCGTCCCCTATCCCGAGAATCTTTGTGGTCGATTCGGACGGTAGTCGCGATGGAGCCGTTCATCGCAATCGACATAGAACCCGGACGCGAGTTTACCTGGAAGAGTACCTACACTTTCTACACGCTCCCTCGTAGCGCGGATTCCGGCGCGTCCACGAGCGTGATCGCTGGTTCCAGATCGCGGAGATAGCGGGAAAGAGGCCTAGTGTTCGTGCGTGCACGCGGGGAACGCCGCCAGCGCGACGTTGCCCTTGTAGCCCAGTTCCTGCACCAATCCGGGCTGCGAAGTGTAATACCCGTCGGCGGTCAGATTCTTGATCAGCCGGAAAAACGGGGCGCCGACGCTGAGAATCCGTTCGGGATCGGGATCCGAATGCTTGGCAGCGCGGTCGGCCGCTTCGCTCAAAGGCGTCAAGAGATCGATCTGCTGCGCCTCGGATATTTGGACGAACGGCTTGCCGAATTTCCGGTTGGCGTGAAGGTCGATCCAAACTATCCCATCCCGGAAGCTCTTCCGATGCTCGGGGTTTTCGCTCACGACCAAATCGATATACCGCGGCACGCCCGCGTCGACTGCGCCGGGAGTATCGGTAGCCGGAATGATCAAATCCGAGATGCGCGAGACGGTTGCGACCTCCGAAGCCGTGAAGAATTTCGGTTGAAACGGCCCCGCGGGCGGGGGCGGGGCCAGCGCCGCGGAATGGACGTGCTGGCCGTAGAGTTCGTCGGCCGAGAATGGAAAGGCGCAGGTTGTGCCGATCGCGCCGATAATCTTGAGGGTGTCTCTGCGAGTCTCCATAGGCTACATCTCTCGCCTTTTCAGACGCTCCGCTATGTTGTCCGCGGTTCGCGCGGCCAAGGCCATGATCGTGTGCGTCGGGTTCTTCTCCGAGGCCGACGGAAACACGCTGCCATCCACCACATATAGATTCGGCACGTCGTGCGTACGGCAATCGGCGTTCACAACCGACGTCCGCGCGTCCAAGCCCATGCGGCATCCGCCCAATTCATGATTGGTCGCCGGCTCCGGCGAAACCGAAAGAATCTCCGCGCCCGCGGATTTCAAGATCTCCACCGACCAGCGGTTCATGTCGTTGAATATCTTCCAGTCGTTGTCTTTCCACGCCACTTGCCGCCGCGTGAGCGGAAGCCCGTACGCGTCTTTCTTGTCGTAATCGAGATCGACGTACGAATCCTTGTTGGGCAGCATTTCCCCGTAGGGCGAAAACGTCACGAAAGCCGGATAACGATGCTTGATCGATTCCTTGTAGTCCTTCCCGAATCCCGGCATGGCTCTAGCCCAACCCACCGCGCGGCGGTTTTGATAATTGAACTGCGCGCCGAAACTGCGAGCGTAATCGCGCTTGCGCGCATGCATGAACGACGGCAAATACGCGTGATCGAGGAAGCCTTCGTCGTCGGTCGCGGGCTTGCCGATCAGCTCCGTCAGAAAAGCCTGCACGCCGCCCGTGAAGTGCGGGATGAAGTTGCGTCCAAGCTCGCCGCTCGAGTTCGCGAGGCCATTCGGGTAGCGCCGCGATTTCGACATCAGCAGCAAAGAAACGCTCTGCGCGCAAGCGCAGGCCACCACCACCGTCCGCGCCTTCACTTCGCCTTCCGCCAAAGTCGTGCGATTGAGGAATCGTACGCCCGTCGCCTTGTTCTCGTCCGAGACCACGATCTCGCGCACCACCGAATCGTGCCGGATATCGAGCTTGCCCGTCCGCAGCGCCGGAATCATGTGGACATCGGCCGAATTGTATTTCGCGGCCACATCGCACCCAGCCATGCAGTTCCCGCAGAAATGGCACGCCGGCCGGGTCTTGCTCGCCACCGAAAGAGTCGATTTGCGAACATGAACGATCTTGAGCCCAAGCTTTTGAGCGCCGCGGCGGATGATCTCGTCGCTGCATTTCATCGGGACCGGCGGAAGAAAAATTCCGTCCGGAAGATCTTCCAGATGGTCCAGATTTCCGCATACGCCCACTTCGCGCTCGATCCGATCGTAGTAGGGCGCGAGATCGGGATAATTGATCGGCCAATCCTGTCCCGCGCCATCGATCGAGCGCCCCTTGAAATCACGATGGCTCAACCGCCACGCCACGGCATTCCAAAGCATCGTCTTGCCGCCGACGCCGCGCGACCGCTCGGAATCGAAGCCAGGGACGCCCGGCTTCATCGTCGGGATGTGCCGGTTCGGAAATTGAAACGGCATGGCATGCGTGTTGAACGCGGTGCGGGTGTTGACCTTGGGACCGCCTTCGACAATGCAAACGTCAACGCCCATTCGGGCCAAGTGCGCGGAAAGCGTGCCGCCGCCCGCGCCCGACCCTACAATGCAAACGTCGTAAATTTTCACCTAAATTTTCACCAGAGCGTTTTTCACCAATTTAAGAGGCGTTCCGATTCGCGAACCAGATCGTCCACCTGGGGCAGGATCGCCGTCTCCAACTGAGGATGATATCCCACCCACGTGTCGAGCGCACCCACGCGCCGGACGGGCGCATCCAAATGCCCGAACAATTCGTCGCCGATGCGGGCCGCGAGCTCGGCGCCGTATCCGAACGAGACGCAATCCTCGTGCGCCACAATGGCGCGGCTGGTCTTTTCGACGGATGTTCGAATGCACTCCCAATCGTAAGGAGCGAGCGTGCGAAGGTCGATCACCTCCACGCTGGTCTCGGGATTCTTGCGCTCAATCTGCAACGCCGCCTGCAACGCTTTCTGCACCAGCGCGCCGTAGGTGATCAGCGTCAGCGATTGCCCCGGTTTCGCGATCCGCGCCTTCCCAAACGGAATCGTGTAATCGATTCCCGGATGCGGGGAACGGTTGTACGGCTCGCGATACAGCTTCTTGTGCTCGAGGAACAGCACCGGATCGTCGCACCGGATCGCGGTGCGCAGCAATCCGCACGCGTCGGCCGCATTCGAGGGCATCACGACGCGCAAACCCGGAATATGAGTAAACGTCACTTCGCCGCACTGGCTGTGGTAAATCGCGCCGCCATTGAGATATCCGCCAATCGGAACGCGCAGCACGACGGGGCAGGAGAACCCGTTGTTCGACCTCCATCGAAAATTGGCGAGCTCATCGCGAATCTGCATCATCGCGGGCCAGATGTAATCGAAGAATTGGATCTCCGCCACCGGTTTGAGGCCGCGGGTAGCCATGCCCATGGCGCGTCCGACGATGGACGCCTCGGCGATAGGGGTATTGAAGCAGCGCCTGCCGCCGAACTCGCATTGCAGGTTGGCGGTGACCTTGAATACGCCGCCCTTGCCTTTGACTTCGGCGAGATTTTCCTCGCGGCTGCAATCGGCGACATCTTCGCCGAACACGATCATGCGCGGATTCCGCCGCATCTCTTCGCGCAAAGTCGCGTTGAGGAGATCGACCATGGTCTTCGGCTCGCCTTCGAATTGCGCGGGCCTATCGAACCGCCCGGATCGCGGATCGATCGTGGGGGAATACAGATTCACGAGTGCCGTTCCGGCGGCCGGAGGATCGGATCGCAGCGCTTTCTGCGTGGCCTCATAGACCTCCTCGTCGATCTCATGCACCATGCGCTGCAAAGCGAACCGGTCTAGAATGCCTTCCTCGATCAGCAATTTGGGAAACGTGATAACCGGGTCGCGGCTCGCTTCGAGTTGCCGCTCCGCGCCGGTCTTATACATCCGCTCGTCGTCCGAAAGCGAATGCGAGTAGAGCCGGACCAAATGCGCGTGAACCAGCGCCGGGCCGTTTCCGGCTCGGCAATACGCCGCCGCTTCCCGCATGGCGCGATAGGAGGCGATCAGATCGGTACCATCCACTTCCTGGCGGAACAGCGCCGGAAAGCCGGAGAGCAGATGCGAGATATTTCCGCCGGGGGTTTCAAACTCGGACGGCACGGAGATGGCATAGCCGTTGTCTTCAATCAAAAATAAAACGGGCAGCCGCTCCAGGCACGCCGCGCTTATCGCTTCCCAAAACTCGCCTTCGCTGGTGGCCCCTTCGCCGGCGCAGACAAGCGTAACTTCATCGGTGCGCGCATCGAGATAGCGGCTCGCTTCGGCGCAACCCACGGCCTGCACGAACTGGGTTCCCGTGGGCGAGGACCCGCTGACAATGTGCAGTTTCGGATCGCTCCAATGCGACGGCATCTGGCGGCCGCCCGACGCCGGATCTTCCGCCGCGCCCGCCGCCTGCAGCATCATTTGATAAGGAGTGACGCCGAGCGTCAGGCAAAGCGCGCGATCCCGGTAGTACGGGTAAAACCAATCGTATCCTGCCCGCAGCGCCATGCCGGCGGCTACTTGAACGGCTTCGTGCCCCGCCGCGCTGATCTGAAAAAAGATGCGATTTTGCCGTTTGAGGAGGATCTCGCGGTCGTCGATCCGCCGCGAAGCGTGCATCAGGCGGTATGCCCGGATGAGGGCCTCCGGATCGAGGCCGGACAGACTGGCAAATTTTGGCGATTCAACGCTGACCGGCGTCATTGGAACGGGTTCGTTCCTCCCTATCAAGTGTAATCCGGGTTCGCTATCCTCTTAGAGGAGACTTGCCGTATGTATCGCAAAACCATGCTCTTCGTTACTGTTCTGCTCGCCGGCGCGAGCTTGGCCGCGTCCGCGCAGGAGACCAAGAAAAAAGCGGCGCCGAGCCCCCCTGCCGACACTTCGGTTACCATTGACGGGAAGAAAATCGGCATCGAGTACTCGGCTCCATCCATGCGGGAACGCAAGATATTCGGCGCCTTGGTTCCGTATGGCCAAGTGTGGCGCACCGGCGCAAACGCCGCGACGACGCTCAAGACCGAAGCCGATCTCGACATCGGCGGTCTTCAGGTTCCGAAAGGCGAGTACACGATCTACACGCTGCCAAGTCAAAGCGGGACGATGCTGATCGTGAACAAACAGACGGGCCAATGGGGCACGGAATACAGCCAAGGGCAGGATTTAGGGCGCGTCAAGATGACCGTGAGCAGACCGCCGGCGCCCGTCGAGACTTTCAAAATAGCGCTGTCCGGCGAAGGCGGGAAGAAAGGCAAGCTTACGATGGCTTGGGAAAATACAGTCGCTTCGGTTCCGTTTACGGTCAAGTAGATTTTGGCTGCTCCGGCTTGGATCGAGGTTGCCTGCAGCGCTCCCTATTTCGTAACTTCTTCGGGTGACGCGTGGACCCCGGTCGGCCACAACAGCGCCATTACGTGGCCGGATCTCAACGGCGGTTTCGGGCACCGCGATCTGCCGCGTCTCGCGCGCCATTTGGAAATGCTCGCCGCCCACGGCGTCACCTGTATTCGGCTGATGCTTGAATATTGCCGCGGCGAGCATCGATATTTCGAGCAGCCCGTTGGCCGCTTCAAGCCCAGGATGGTCCAGTATTGGGACGACCTGTTCCAGCTTTGCGAGCGGTTCGGCCTGCGAATCCTGCTGACCCCCTTCGATACGTTCTGGATGTGGATTCGCTGGCGATATCATCCCTACAACACGAAGAACGGCGGCCCGTGCGAGAAGCGCTCGGGCCTTCTCTTATGCCGGGAAACGCGGGCCGCGATCAAGAACCGCCTGGCTTTCGCGACTGAGCGCTGGGGTGGAAGCGGCACGCTGTTCGCCTGGGACCTTTGGAACGAGATTCATCCCTCTTACGCGGAAAACTCCGCGGAATGCTTTTCGGAGTTCATCGACGACGTTGGCGGATTTCTGAGGAGTGCGGAAATCCGGCTGCATGGCCGCGCGCACTTGCAGACGGTCTCGATATTCAGTCCGCACATGGTGCTCGATTCGCGAATTCCCGAGACGATTTTCCGGCATCCCGCCCTCGATTTCGCGAATACGCATTTCTACGAGGAAGGGACTATCGACGATCCCCGCAACACCGTCGATCCGGCGGTTTCGATTGCGAGGTTGACCCGGGGGGCGCTTTCCGAAATCGAAGCCTCTTGCGAGATGCGGATGCGCCCGTTCTTCGATAGCGAGCACGGACCGATCCACGCGTTCAAGGATCGTCACAAATCGCTGCCCGAGCCGTTCGACGACGAGTACTTCCGGCACATGCAGTGGGCGCATTTCGCATCCGGCGGCGCGGGGGGCGGGATGCGGTGGCCGAATCGCAAGCCGCATATCCTGACCCGCGGCATGCACGAAGCGCAAAGGGGGTTGGCCGCGTTTCTGCCTCTGATCGATTGGAGCGGGTTCCGGCGCAAGAATCCGGCGGGCGAATGGGATGAACGCGAAGTGCGCGAGCAAGGCATCCATCTTTTCGGGTGCGGCGATACGCGTCAAGCTGTTTTATGGATGCTGCGGGCGGATTCCATCGGGCCGAACGGCATGCTGGATCGCACGCGCGAGGCGCTCCGGCCCACGATTCGCGTTCCCGGCCTGAGTCCAGGGCGGTATCGCGTGACCGGTTGGGATACTTTGGCGGGAGCCGCGGTATCCAGCATGGATTTGAATCTTGCCGCCGGCGAGCTACTCCGTTTCGAGGTGCCCATTACCACCGATCTCGCCATTGCGGTCCGCCATATCGGGATTGACTCGTGATTGAAGAGATCGATTCCATTGCAGGCCTGGAGGCGCTCGGCCCGGAGTGGAGCGAGTTATGGTCGCGATGCACGGAAGCGACGCCATTTCAAAATCCGCGGTGGCTGCTGCCCTGGCTGCGAAATTTATATAAAGGCGGAGAGATCTGGGCACTGGCCGTGCGCTGCGGCCGGCGCCTCGCCGGGATCGCGCCGCTTTTCATCCACCGGCATTGGCGCAATCCCGAGGTTCGCCAGGTGTCCTTTATCGGCGCGGGCGTTTCCGATTATCTCGATGTGTTGATCGAACCTGGCTTCGCACGCTCGGGCACCGTCGCTTTTTTTCGTCATCTGGAAGACCGCCGATCGCGCTGGGACGTCTGCGATTTCCAAGACCTTCGCGCGGCTTCTCCTCTTCTTGCGAACGCCTTTCCCGTCGGCGTGCATCACGCCGTTTCCCCGTGCGGAATCTGCCCGGTTTTAATACTACCGGAAAATATGGCGTTCCTTCGCAAGAGCCTGTCGGCGAAATTTCGGACGGATCTGCGTCGCGCGGGTAATCGTCTGCGTAACTCGGGCGATGTACTGTTCGAAACCGCCGCGGCGGAAGCGCTTCCCGAATATCTCAACGCGCTTTTCCGGCTGCACTCCGCCCGTTGGCAGCTCCGTCATGAGCCCGGAGTGCTTTGCACCGATGAGATCCGCAACTTCCACCGGGAGGTCGCTTCGGGCTTCCAGGAATCGGGAAGCCTTCGCGTCCACGGTTTGCGCCGCCAAGGCATTATCGCGGCCGTCGTGTACAGCTTCGTGACGGGGACGACGGCATACGCGTACCTCGGCGGATTCGATCCCGAGCTCGCGCGTCTTAGTCCCGGTTCCGCGCTAATGGAATTCTCGATTGAGCGCGCGATTCAAGAAGGCGTTCGCGAATACGATTTTTTGCGCAAAAAAGAAGAGTACAAATATCTGTGGGGCGCCCAGGACCACGCGAGCAGGCGAATCCTCGCCTGGCATTCCGGTTCGCTTTTACCCAGCTCCGCGTTTCCAAACGATGAGCCGCGCGAGCACGACTAGGTACACCGATTACGACGCGTTCGCCTGGTTCTACAACCGGCATTGGGGCGCCGAATACCATCGCCAGACGCTGCCGATTCTGGAACGTCTGGCGACGGCCGGCCTCCAACGCGGAGCCTCGATTCTGGATTTGTGCTGCGGTACTGGGCGGGTATCGGCGGCGCTGACCGATCGTGGATTTCACGTTACGGGCGTGGAAGGTTCGGCCGAGATGGTTCGGTACGCGCGCGAGAATGCGCCCGAGGCCGAGTTCCTGGTGGACGACGCCCGAAGCTTCCGTTTGGAAGGCCCAATCGACCTGGCGATTTCGATTTTCGAAAGCCTCAATCACGTGATGAGCGTCGAAGAATTGGGAGCGGTTTTCGCAAATGTACACCAATGTCTTTCGCCGGGCGCGTACTTCATCTTCGATCTGAATCGCGAGCCCGTGTTCGAAAAGTATTGGAATTTGCATTACATCATTACGGAAGAAGATCACGTGTGCGCATCGCGGGCGAGCTATCGGGCGGAGGAGAAGATTGCGCGTTGCGACATCACGATGTTTCGCCTGGAGGGCGCCTGGAATCGGGCGGACACCGTGATCTCGCAACGATGCCATGCGATGGAACCGGTGCGGACCGCCCTGATAAACACCGGTTTCCGGGATGTGGAGTTGTTCGACGCCCGCGAGGATCTAGGCATGACCGGCGACATCGCGTTCGCGCGCACCTTCTTCCGCGCGCGGCGATCGCTCTAACCAGCCGCTTTTCGCTTGCGGCTCCAGTACCACCAGTTTCTTTGCTCTTCGGCTAAGTTCGGATCGCGCGCCTGCGCCACGGCGCATCGGAAAACGTCAAGGCAGCATTTATCGTGGAGGGCGCCGGTTAGAGCGCAAAGGCGCTCGTACAGTTCATCCGGATCCTTGGCCGCGAGATCCTCAACGCTCCGTACGCCCAGCACATCGAAGTCGCGAAGCATCGCCCGGCCGATGCCGGAGAGATCTTTTAATTGGCGCATGGCGGTATCTGGCGGTATCCATCCACGGGGTCGTTCTGGAATAATCATACCGATGCCGGCGCCGGCCATTAGCCGCGCGCGTAACCGTTGGCCGCCATGCTCTTGCCTCCGTTGCGGTGCGCTTCGTCCGATAGCGCGTGAACACCAGTCGCATCCACCCAGCGGTTGTAGAAGTTGAACAGGGCGCAAACCGTGATCGCGTAATAGATCGCTTCGTCGTCCCAGCCCACGGCGTAGAGCGGCTGCATATCGCGGGGAGAGATGCGCGGCGACTCGCGATTTACCTTGTCGATGAACCGGCATAGGACCTTCTCTTTCTCCTCCAGCGCCGACGTTTCAAGATCGTGCAAGACGCCCGCGACCAGTTCCTCGCTGCCCAACAGTTCCGCCGCGACCGCGGCGTGCGACTTTATTCAAAACGGACAATGGTTGCGATTCGACGTGTATGCCGCGATGAGTTCCCGAAGGCCAGGGGTAATCGGCGCCGGACCGCGCATAATCTCCTGCGTGAATCGGGCGAGGTGCTCCGTCGCCCTCGGCGCGAACGCGAACAGGTGCCAGATCTGCGGATATTCCGCCCCGCTTTTCTGCATCGCGCGCAGGTTCTCGAAGTAAGGACCGGGTTTGGGATCGCGCTCGATCCCGGGTAAAAACATTGGTTCCATGATCTCGATAATATTGAACCTGCATCGAACATGCCACTCCGCATACCTTTCTTCGCCGGATTAGTAATCTTCGTCGCCCCAGCGTTCCCGCAGTTGAAGCCGGGGCCGCCCGCGGGCGTGGGAATCTCAGCCGCGAGACTGGCCGTGGCCGCATCGCTGCTCGAATCCGAAGTGAAGAATCGCGGTCTGGGCGCGGCTTCCATCCTGGTGGCGCGGCGCGGTACGATCGTGCTGCACAAAGCTTTTGGGAAGGCCGAACCCGATTCCATTTATCTGATCGCCTCGATCACGAAGCCTGTTACGGCGAGCGCGTTGATGTTGCTGGTGGAGCAAGGCCAAGTGGGATTGGAGGAATCCGTTACTCGCTATCTGCCGGAGTTCACCGGCGGCGACCGCCCGAAGGTTCGCGTTCGCGATTTACTCACGCATTCATCCGGATTGCCGGATATGCTTCCCGAGAACGTCGAGCTGCGAAAATCGAATGCCCCTCTGAGCGAGTACGTGAAGCGCGTTTATTCGACGCCGCTGCTCTACAAGCCTGGAACCGAATACCGATATCAAAGCATGGGAATTCTGCTGGCCGCAGAAATCGTCGAGAAGCTGACGGGAACGCCGTTGCGCGAGTTTGAAACGACGCGGATTTTCGATCCGCTACAAATGCGCCATACATTTCTAGGACTCGGTCCATTGAAAATCGAAGACACGATTTCCGCTTGGGTCCCGCCAAACGCCGCGCCGGACGAGATTGAGACCTGGGGACATAACAGCCCGTTGCGCCCGAACAGCCCGCCCTGGTGCGTGCTCAGGGCGGCGGCTCGATTGAAAATCTGGATTGCACCGCCCGGGACTTTTTGCGATTTCTTTCCGCGATGGAGCCAAAATCATGAATCGCCGTGAACTGCTGATGTCCGTGTCCGCTCTTGCCGCCGCAAGCGGACTTCCTGCGCAACCCGCATCCAAATCGCAAATGCGCGCGGGTCTGGTCGCCTACTCGTTTCGCAAACAGCTCGCATCGAAGTCCATGACTTATGAAGCGTTGATCCGCTACGTTTCGGATTTGGGCCTCGACGGAATGGACACGACGGTTTACTGGTTTCCGGATACGTCGGACCGGTTCCTCGCGTCGTTGCGTCGAACCGCCTACAAAAGTGGGGTTAGCCTCTATAGCGTCGCCGTGCGAGCGCGGCTTTGCCAGCCAACCCCCGAGTTGCAGAGCGCCGAAATCGAGAACGTGAAGAAATGGATCGACGTGGCCGGCAAGCTGGGCGCGGGCCACGTGCGCGTTTTCGGCGGGACATTACCGAAGGGCGCGACCGAAGCGCAGGGTATCGGCTGGGCCGTTGAGGTGTTAAAGCGATCGGCTGAAGCGGCGGAGGCGAAGGGCATTGTTCTCGGCGTGGAGGACGATGGCGGGCTGACGGCCACCGCCGAGCCGACGATCGAGATCGTGAAACAGGTGAACTCGCCGTCGGTGGGGATTAATCTGGACACGGGAAATTTTCCGAAAAACGGCTATTCGCAGGTGGCGATGTGCATCCCGTACGCCACGAATGTGCACTTCAAAGAGCACATAGCCGGCGCGGACGGCACGAAGGAAAAGGCGGAATGGGACCGGCTGATCGGCATGTTCGCAAGCGGCGGCTATCGGGGCTATCTTTCGCTCGAGTACGAGGAGCCGGAAACCGCGGAAACGGCCGTGCCGCCCTTGGCCGCGGCTCTGCGCCGGGGCGTTCGGAAGTACGCTATCGTTTGATTCCGACAATGAATCGGCGGCAATTTCTTTCCTCATGCCTTGTTCCCGCCGTGGCCTACGCCCAAACGGTAGCGCAAAAAGCAAAACCCCTTCACCTGAAGATCGCCGGCATTAAAACGTTCATCGTCAACGTCGGCGGCGTGAACTGGGTGTTCTGCAAGGTAGCGACGAACCAAGGTCTCACCGGACTCGGCGAAGGTTCCGTGACCAGCAAGGAAGCCACGCTCGCGCAAGCCATCCTCGAACACGAACGCTTTCTGGTGGGTAAAGATCCAACCGACATCGAGCTGCTCTGGCAAGGGATGTTCCGCTATCCGCGATGGCGCGGCGGACCGATTCTCAACAGCGCGATCAGCGCCGTCGAGATCGCGCTGTGGGACATCGCCGGCCAGGCGCTCGGCGTTCCGATTTACAAACTGCTGGGCGGAGCGGCGCGGGAACGCGTGCGCATGTATCTCGACGTGGGCGGATCGTCGGCGGAACAGCTTGCCGCGAGTTTCGTCCGCGCGAAATCGGAAGGCTACACGGCCGCGAAATCCGGCTTTATCACTGTTGAAAACGAGCGCGTAATTCCGTCATTCGCGGTTCGCGAGGCGGCGCGAAAACTGGATGCGGTTCGCAAGGCCGTGGGAGACGATTTCGATATCTGCATCGACGCGCACGGGCAACTCACGACCGTGATGGCCGTCGATTTCTGCACGCGCATCGAGCCGCTGCGCCCGATGTTCGTCGAGGAAGCCACTCAGTTGGAAGACCTTGGCGAACTTGCCCTGCTTCGAGAGAAGACCAAGGTTCCGCTCGCGACCGGCGAGCGATCGTTCACCAAATACGGCTTTGCCGATTTCTGTTCCCGCCATCTGGTGAACTACATTCAGCCCGACGTCTGCCATGCGGGAGGCATTCTCGAATTGAAGAAGATCGGAACCATCGCGGAGACGTACCGCGTGGAAATGGCGCCGCACAATCCGCAAAGCGAAGTGAGCACGCTGGCGTCGCTGCACGTGGATGCGACGACGCCCGCCTGCACCATTCAGGAGTACAGCCCGAAGCGCGAATCTTGGATTCAGGATCTGTTCAACGGCGGCGCGGTGGTCGTCAAAAACGGCTACGCGGAATTGCCGAGCCGCCCCGGACTAGGCGTGGATCTCAATGAAAAGATCGCGGCGGAGCATCCGTACAAGCCCATCACGCGCCAGCATTTCACGTTCGCGGATGGGTCGGTGGCGGATATTTAGTCGTTCGTCGCTCAAGCCGACTTCAAATACTCTTTCGCGATGTAATCGCAAGCTCTCACCGTAATCGCCATCATGGTGAGCGTCGGATTCTGGCACCCGCTCGAGACCCACGCCGCGCCATCGGTGCAAAACAGATTCGGCACGTCGTGCGCCTGATTGAAGCGGTTCAGCACGCTGGTCTTCGGATCGTTCCCCATGCGCGCGGTTCCGGTCTCATGGATGCAAAATCCAGGCACGGATTCGCCGCCCGTGAGATGCACGTCCTTCGCTCCGGCCGATTCGATCATCGCCGCGGCCTGCTCGCGTCCATCGTTGAATAGCGCCCGCTCGTTGCCGCCGTACTCCGCGTGAATTTTCAAAATCGGGATTCCCCAGGCATCCGCTTTTTCTTTATCGATGTCAACGTAGTTTTCCTTGCGCGCCAAGCACTCGCCCCATAGGGTGAGGTTCAAGCCCCACTCGCCTTTCCGCACGCCATCTTTATAAGAAGCCCCAAAGCCCGGCCGACTGAACGTGAACGCCGGACTGCTGCCGCCCTGATACCCGTACCCGCGGATGAATCCGTTGGTCGTGCTCTCCGTGACGTTGCGAAAACGCGGCACGTAAATGCCGTTCGGGCGGCGCGGCGGACCCGCCCACGGACGCGCTTCGAGCGTGGGCAGCACGCCCCCCGCCCCGCCGCCAAAGATATGGTCCATCACGTACTTGCCCAGCGCGTCGTTCTGATCGCAAATTCCCGAGTTCATCATGAGCCGCGTCGATTCAAGCGTCGAGGCGCACAGCACGACGACCTTCGCGCGCACCTCGCGCGCCTGCTTCGTGTTGCTTTCGATATAAGCCACGCCCGCCGCCTTGCCGTCTTTACCCATCACGACGTGGCTGCAAACCGCGTCCGTGATCAGCGTGAGCTTGCCCGTATTGGCGGCGTCTTGGATCGTCGTCCAGGGGCTGCTGAAGTATGAAAACGTGATGCAGCCTTGTTCGCACGGTCCGCAATAATGACAGGCCGCGCGGCCATTCAGGCTTCGGGTGAGGACGGCGGCGCGGCCGATGGTGACCGTGCGCCCCGCGAACGTTTTCTCGACCGATTTCTTCAACAGCCGTTCGCCGCACGTCATTTCCATGCCCGGCTGAAATACGCTATCGGGAAGTTGAATCAAATTTTCGGCGGTTCCGCTGATCCCCACGTACTTTTCCACCTGCTCGTAATACGGAACCAGTTCTTCGTACGTGATGGGCCAATCGTCGCCATACCCGTCATGGCTCTTCGCCTTCAGATCGAGCGGGCTCATCCGGTAGCTTTGGCGTCCCCAACTCAGCGAGCGTCCACCGAGCACCCTCATGCGAATCCAGTGGAACGGTTTTTCCTGCGTATACGGATTTTCGAGATCGTTGACGAACCAGTCCTGATTTGTTTCGCGGCACGCGTAGCAAAGCCCCTGGATCGGGCGCTTTTTGCGGATCTCCGGATCGAATCCCAGATAATTCATCTGCCAGCTTGGCTTGTGTTCGGTGAAATCTTTCGGCGTAATCTTCCTGCCGGCCTCGAGAAGCGCGACCCGCAACCCCGATTCGGTAAGCTTCTTCGCAGCCCATCCGCCAGTAGCGCCGGAACCAACCACGATGGCATCGAAAGGTTCTTTCGGCGTGATGGTTTGTAACATTTGGAAGCAAGTATATCGAATCGCCTTGAAGCGGCACGATGTGGCATGGAAGGTGTGGCATGGAAGGGGCGCGCTGGTTTACCATGTCGAGATAAGTGAGCACCACGGCACCACCCCCCAGCGCATCTCCAACGCCCGCTAAACAGCTCGGCTTCCGCGAAGTGTTCGCCATTGCCGGCGTGCGCCGCTTGTGGATCGCGCAATTCGTCAGCATAATGGGCGATTTTCTGGCCCTGTTCGCCATCCTCAGTGTGGCGTCGTTCCGGTTGCACGCCACGCCCGAACAGGTCACGCTGATTTCGGTCGCTTATATGCTGCCGATGGCGCTAATCGGCCCCGTGGCGGGGGTGTTCGTCGACCGCTGGAACGTGAAAGCAACCATGATTGCGAGCGACCTGGTGCGGTTCGGCCTCGCGCTATTGCTGGTGTTCGCGCGCGATCTCACTTCATTCTATTTCCTGCTGTTCGCGCTTAGTTTCGTATCGACGTTTTTTTCGCCGGCGCAATCGGTAACGGTGCGGACGCTGGTTCCACAGGAAGGCCTGCTTACCGCGAATGCCCTGATCATGCAGGCGTTTCTGGTCACGCGCATTGTGAGCCCGGCCATCGCCGGCGCGCTGGTCGGCGCGTTCGGGCCGGAATCGTGTTTCTATTACGACGCGCTCAGCTTTTTATTCTCCGCGCTCATGCTTTCCGGCATTGCGATTCATCGGACCGCCGCGGTTGCCAGTAAAGGCGTGGTCGCGGTTCTGAAAGATCTCGCCGGCGGCATGCGATTTCTGTTCGACACTCCCGCTCTTTCGTTCGTCATCCTCGCGATGGGCGCCGGATTTTTCGTGCTCAGCTGCTTTGGCCCGCTGATCGCAATCTACGTGCGCGATTTTCTTTCGGCGGGACCCCTGGCATTCGGTATTTTAAGCGCCCTGATCGGGGTCGGGATGCTGGTGGGAACGACCTTGCTGCGCCGCTTCGGGACGGTTATGTCGAACGAGAAGATGGTACTGGTGGGGCTGTTGTTGCTAGGCGGATCGGTTTGCCTGATGGCGAGCGTCCGATTCGTGTCCACCACCGCGGTGAGCACATTCGGGCTGGGATTCGGGGTGGCGTTCATCATCACGCCTGCACAGGCGCTGATGCAGGGAAAAACCCCGGTGACGATGGTCGGACGGGTCAGCAGCAGCTTCATGTCCGTGATCGCGATATCCCAAATGTTGGGGTTGGTTCTATCGGGATCCGTTGCGGAGCGTATCGGAATTCGCAATCTGTTCTTCGCGTGCGCGGGATTGCTTGCCGCGATCGCGGTGGCGGGGTATTTCCGGCTGCCGAAAGAGGCGGAAGCGCCGGCTTAATCGCTTAAGTCAATCCAGGTCGAAATCGCGCGGCGGCCGGGTCGGGTTCGGATCTTCCTTCGCCTGTTTCAGCAATTCCTCGAATTTCCGATCCAGAACTTTTCCGTGGGATTTTTCCGCTGCGAATTGCTTTTGAAACGCCTCTTCGCGGCGTCCCGCTTCCCCTTTCAGCTTGGCCACCGCGACCGCCAGATCCTCAATGGCGGGGGGCTTCTCCGGGATTTTGTGTGAGATGACGGCGCGTGTTTCCGGATCGATCTTCAAAACTGCCTGGCAACACGGGCACGCCACCTCAATTAAAACTTTCGACATAGGGAACATCTTAGCGCCTGGAAAGGATTTTTTCCAGGCTCAAGGAAAGACGAGGTTAAAGAGGAACTCTTGAAGAATTTGGGGGCTAGGGGCGGAACTACATTAGGGAATTGTTTGGAAGATGGTCTATCCTTGAGCCTGTGAATTTTTGAATCACGCCGACTAAACAGCAATCTTTCTGCCAAACAATAAGTCTTGATTTTTCAGAGAACCGGTCGCGAAAAGCCGGGAATGATGTGCAATTTCGGCACGGGGTGTCCCAACCGTGTTCCAAACCGGCATTCCAAAGCGACCGCCGCGCGATTGCTACTTTTCTTCGGAAGAATTTTTCGGATCGATATGCCCGACCGTTTTTAACCGCTGATAGAGCCGCTCTACCTCGATTTCATCCTCGGGCAGTAGCAACCGGTATCGCGGCGAGGGCAATTGCTTTGGATCGCCCGAAGAGGCGAGCACTTCACCCCAATACTGCCGGAACGGAATGCCGTCGATCAAGGCGTCGCGCGACATGCGCCGCAATGCCCGCAGCAGGCTCTTGCAGGACTCGAGGTCGCCCGGGTAAATGAGCAATACTCGCGTATCGTCATACAGGGTCAGGCGGACAATGAGCGGCGACAGCCACCCCGTACGATCCAACCGGCGGACGTCCATCCAGGGAATGGTCCGGTTTCCGATGGCAAGACAGGCTTCCTGAATCTCAATGGGAGGCCGGAGCGCGAGAATCAAAAGCAGCACGGCGCTCACGATGAAGAGCACGCCGGGAACGAATGCCGGCGGCCATTCCAGGCCCAACCACCCGGAAAATACGGCGAGAGCCAGGGCAATCAATCCGAACGAAACATAGTGGCGGGCGGGAACGTAGCGCGTCATGTGGACCCTGACAATTTAAGATTACTCCCGCGCGAATCCCTCGTCAACGATGCCGGAAATAGGAGACTCCACGCCAAGTATAATGCACCGCGCTCCAGACCGTGGCCGCCGCCGCGGTCGCGATCAGCACGCGCGCCAGGCGGCGCAAGATGTCATGCTGCGGAACGGAGCCGAACGCATTCGAGGCGAGCACGACCACCGCTGTCAGGATCTGGACGAAGGTGCTGATTTTGCCCCAGACCGTCGGCGTGTAGTCGCTATAAGTCGTGAACCGCATGGCGATGGCGGATGCGATGAGCAGCGCGAGATCGCGGCAAAAGATTAGAATTACCAGCGCCCAGGGAACGCTCCCGATCCAGGCGAGCGCGAGGTAGACGGCGCTAAGCAGGACCTTATCCGAGATCGGATCGAGATACTGCCCGGCGCGGGTGGTGGCGTGAAATTTGCGCGCGAGGCCGCCATCGAATACATCCGTGGCGCCCGCGATGCCGAATAGCCATCCGGCCAGCAGAGGGCGGCTGCGCACGATGGCCCACACAACAAATGGCGTGAACAGCAGCCGGGAAACCGTAAATCCGTGGACAAGGTAGCGTTTCCATCGGGGCGCCCTGAATGCAGTGGTGGGGGATTCGGTCATGAAGCTCGCGCCGGAACGCGGCATACCCGATTGTAAATTTAAACGACGATTCGGGCGTCCGAAAACCGGCTCCGCTCAAGTCTTGCGTGGAAACTGCCGATGGGAGTATTGTTGTGAGGAATTTAGGGTAAAGCGGACAGTTCCCTAGGAATTTTTAACCTGGAGCGCGGCGGAAAGGTATTTTCCGAAATGCTTCATCCTGATACGATATCTATTGACTCATAGCGGAAAATCGAGGTCCGGGCGCGTTCGTTTACCAACTATGTCGAAGTTCACGTTATTGTCTATTAGCCTTCTCTGTTTCGCCTCCGTCGGGCGGCCGGCTCAAGCGCCGGTGCCCGCTCAAGATGTGCCCGCGCCAAATGTACCCGCGCCAAATGTACCCGCTCAAGGCGAGCCTGCGCCCAAGGCCGCCGTTTCCAGTTTGCCTGAAAAACTGCCGGAGACGGGCGCCGCGGCGACGGAGAAGCTTCCCAAAGCCGCCTCCGGCGTCGATCCCAACACATATGTCATCGGTCCGGAGGACGTTATATACGTTCGCGTTTGGAAAGATCAGGATTTATCCGGCATGGTGGACGTGCGGCCCGACGGCATGATCTCGATGCAATTGGTTGGTGAAATCAAAGCCGCGGGGCTCACCCCCGAACAGTTGTCCAAGGTTTTGACCGAGCGCCTTCTGGAAACTCACAAGCACCCCGAAGTGAACATTCAGATCATGAAGGTTTTGAGCAAGAAGTACTTTATCCAGGGAGAGGTCCACCGTCCGGGTTCGTATCCCCTAGTGGTGCCGACCAGGGTCCTCGAAGCTTTGGTAAACGCGGGCGGCTTCAACGATTTTGCCAACACGAAAAAGATCTACGTCCTCAGGGGCACGCAGAGGTTTCCCTTCAATTACAAAGACGTCAGCAAGGGTAAGCACACCGAAGAGAACATCATGGTCCAGAACGGCGATCAAATCTTCGTGCCCTGATCTTATGTCCGTCCAACAAACCGCTTCCGGCATGGAATTATGACAGCTTCCCAGGGATATGTAAGCATTTCCAGACGCAGTTTGGACGTCGAGGATTACATCGACGTTCTGCGGCGGCATGTATCGTGGATCATCGGACCGTTGTTCGCCGGCCTCGTGATTTCGTGCGTCATTGCGTTTGTGTTGCCGAATGTCTACATATCGCAGGCGATGATGCAGATTACGCCGGCCCAAATCCCGCAGACTCTGGTTCCGACCACGTTGAGCCAGCAAATGACCGAGCGGATCAATCAGATGCAGCAGGAGATTCTGAGCCGCAACAGCGTTTCGGATCTAATCAACAAATACAACCTGTACGCGCGCGACCTGAAAAGCAAGCCGCTCGAAGACGTACTCGAACAGATGCAGCACCGGGACATTCACATCAACATGTTGAACATCGCCGGCCAGGGGAACCGGCCTGCATCGGCGTTTTCCATTACGTTCCGGTATCCGGACAAATACAAGGCTCAAACCGTGGTGGCCGCGCTGGTATCGAAGTTTAGCGAATCGAACGAGAATCTGCAGCGCAATCAGGCCGGCGTCACCAATCTGTTTTTCAAAGACGAATTGGCGGCGGCTAAGACCGAGCTCGACCGCTTGGAAGGCGAAATCACTAAATTCAAGATGGAAAATGCCGGCCGGCTGCCACAGCAGATGACGGTGAACGCGCAGGCCCTCAACTCCCTCCAGACTCAGCTCGCCGCTGTAAACGAAGCGCTGAACCGCAACGCGCAGGATAAAATGATGCTCGAATCGCGGCTGCAGACCATGCAAGGGCAGATGGAGACGATCCGGAACATGGCGCCGGCGATGGATGAGGCCAACAGGCCGCCGAAAGACGAGCGTTTGGCCCAGTTGGACAAAGAGGTGACGGCCGCCGAGGCTCAACTGGCGGGCTACCAGGAACTCTATACCGACAACCATCCCGACATTCGCAACCTGAAGGCTCTTCTTGAGGTGAAGCGTAAAGAGCGCGATGGTTTGAGGAAACAGGAAGAAGCGGCCGAGGCCAAGAACAAGCCTCGGAAAATAATGAACCCACAGGTCGCGAAATCGCTTAGCGACGTGGAGGCCAATATCGAGTACACGAAAGCGCAGCTTCGCGCCATCGATATCGATAGAAAAGAGCGCTTGAAGCAGCAGGATCAAATCAACAGGAATATGGGCGGTTACCAGGCTCGCATCGAAGCGAGTCCGATCAATGAGCAGAAGTACGACGCTCTGGTGCGGGAACACTTGGCGGCATCCCAGCATTATCAGGAGGTGCAGCAGAAGCAGAATGTGGCGAGCGCGGGCGAGGACTTAACCAAGCGAAAAGCGGGAGAGAACCTGGAAGTGCTGGATCCCGCGTCGCTCCCGGACGCGCCCGCCGATCCAAATCGGTGGCTGATCGTGGGAATAGGGACGGGCTTGGGGTTGACGTTGGGAGTGTGCTTCGCCGCCGCGCGGGAAGTAAAGGATACATCGCTGAAAAATTTGAAAGACGTCCGGGCCTATACCAATCTTCCGGTTCTGAGCAGCATACCGCTGCTTGAGAATGCACTTCTTGTCAGGCGCAAGCGCCGCTTGGCCTTCATGGGCTGGTCGATGGCCGTGATAGTGGGCGTTATCGCCATCAGCGCCTCGATGTACTATCACTTTTTCTATTTAAAAGCTTAGGCTGGAGCAAAAATGAGCCGAGTACACGACGCATTACGAAGGGCCGAGTATCTCGGCGAGCAGCGACCCAGGGCGGACGAACTGCCGTTGCCCCCTTCGGAAGAAGTTCCGCTTCATTCCGCGCGTTCGAGGGTGCCGGAAAACGCGGCGCTCGATGCCGCCGCCGAAATCGCAACCGATGGAGCGCAAGCCGTACGGCCGCAGTTCGCGCCCGCGCTCGAAACTCATCGCGAGGGCCGAAACGGAGTGGACCCCAAGGCCTTCGGCTATAGCACGACCGGACATGGCCCGCTCACTTTGGACATCGATTGGGAAAGCCTGCTCGAGCGAATCCCCCAAATCCCGCTCGAAACGGCTCCCGAAGCGCACCTGATCAATCCCGAGCGGCCGCACGAGATTCCCGCCGAAGAGTTCCGCAGCCTGAGAACGCGCCTCAACCACCTTCAGAATCAACAGCACTTGCATTCGGTGGTCGTCACCAGCGCCTCGCCCGCCGAAGGCAAAACCTTTACGGCCGTGAACTTCGCCCTCGCTCAGGCGCAATTGGCGGAAAACCCCGTGCTCCTGGCGGATCTCGACCTTCGCCGGCCCGTGATTCATAACCTGTTTCGAGCGGAGCGGAGTCCGGGATTCTCGGATTTCCTGCTGGATGGAGTCCCGCTCGAATCTTGTATTCGCAAGATCGGGACCACGAATCTCTATTTCATGCCGGCCGGCACTCCGGTTAAAAACCCTCTCGAGCTGTTGAATCTGCGCCAGGTGAAAGCGCTTATCGAAGCGCTTCCCAGGATCTTTAACTGGATCGTCATCGATACGCCGCCTCTCTTGTTTTCGGCGGATGCGAATCTGCTCTCGACGCTCACCGACGGCACCGTCATGGTAGTCCGCATCGGAGCGACCAGTTACGATAACGTAATCCGGGCAATGCAATCGCTTTGCGAAAACAACGTGCTTGGCATTGTCGCCAACGGGGCGCGAGCGACCGAGTTGTACAGCAAGTATACGTACTACTATTCGAAGCACGACTAACGCCGCCAAAAGATAGGCCGTGACCGCCAAAAGATAGCGCGAACGGCCACGCCGGCATTGCTATATTTTGACTTGAGCTTCCGTTCTTCGGGTCTCTTCGTTCTGGAGAGACTAGCCCCCTTGCTGCTTCTCGCGCTTGGCGTCAATCCAAGCGGGCTTGCTCAACAGGCGTTTACCTGGGAACAGGTTCGCGAGCGATTTTATCTCTCGAATCCCACGCTTCTGGCCTCGCAAATCGGTGTCGCGGAAGCGCGCGCCCAGGAGATCACGGCCTATTTACGCCCCAATCCGGAGTTCTCCGTGTTCGCCGATCAAATCGAGCCGTTCCATACCAATCCGTACCGTCCGTTTGCGAGCGTGCTCAGTCCCGGGACCGTCAGCTATCTTCATGAACGCCAGCACAAGCGCGAACTGCGGCGGGAGAGCGCCGAAAAAGCCACGGGCGTCGCACTTTCGAATCAGGCCGACTTGAACCGGACGCTGCTCTTCAATCTGCGCGGCGCGTTCGTGCAAACGCTCCAGGCCAAATCGGTCCTGGCCGTCGCGAAGGAAAATCTGGCGCAGTACGACCGGGTACTCGAGCTCAACCGGGCCAGGAAGAACGCGGGCGACATCGCGCAGGTCGATCTGAACCGCATTGAGCTTCAACGCGTTCAGTTTGAATCCGATCTGCAAACCGCCGACGTCAATCTGCGGACCGCCAAGATCCAACTCCTCACGCTCTTGAACGATCGCACGCCGATCGACCGGTTCGACATCTCCGGCCCGTTCGATTTCCGCGAGCAAATTGCGCCGCTTGAAGAATTGCGCCGGATCGCGCTGGCGACCCGGCCGGATCTTCAAGCCGCCCTGGAATCCATCGAGAAAGCTAAAACGGATCACGCTCTCGCGATTGCGAATGGATCGGCCGATCCGACCTTCAGCTTCGATTACGGACGGAATCCGCCGTTGATCAACTACCTGGGCGTCGGCGTGACGATTCCGTTGCGTATTTTCGATCGCAATCAGGGGGAGAAAGCGCGAACCGATCTCGATATTCATCGCACCGAGCGGCTGCGCCAGGCATCGGAGGCGCAGGTGTTCAGCGACGTGGATTCCGCCTATGCCACCGTGAACAACACGGTCACTCTCCTGCGGCCTTACAAGGAAAAGTATCTGAACATCGCGACGCAAGTCAGGGAGACGATTAACTTCGCGTATCAGCGGGGCGGGGCGTCTCTGCTGGACTTTTTGCAGGCGCAGCAGGAATACCGCGCGATACAGGTTACTTATCTGAACCTGATCGGCAGCTACTTGACCGCTGCGGGCCAGTTGAATATGGCGGTCGGCCGCGAGGTGATCCAATGATGTTGTGGCCCTCGCCAGGCGTCCCCATGAGTGGGGACGCGGCACGCAGGAGTGCGTGCGCCACATTTGCCGTCGCGTTGGCGCTCGCTTTGACCGGATGCGGCGATAAGGTGAAGGCCAATCCGGCCGACGAGGCGCCACCCGCCGCCAAAATCGAGCGGGAAACCGACGTCAATCTAGTCAAAGTCGATCGTCCGCAGCAGTTCCCGCTGGCGACCGCGACCGAACACGACGCCGCGCCGGAATTGAGCGTCACCGGCGTGGTGAGCGCCGACGTCTCCCGCACCATCCCGGTGATTTCACTTGCCTCGGGACGCATTATCGAAGTCGATGCGCGTCTCGGCGACACCGTCAAGAAGGGCCAGCTTCTATTGAAGGTGCAAAGCGCCGATATTTCGGCGGCCTACGCCGAATATCAGCAAGCCGTGGCCGACGAAGGGCTGGCGCGTTCCCAATACGAAAGATCATCCACGCTTTACGACAAAGGCGCCATCGCGCAAAAGGATTTGGACGTCGCCCGCGAAACCGAGGAGAAGGCCAAGGTGACGGTGGCCACCACGCGGGAACACTTGCGCGTTCTGGGCGCCGATCCCGAACACCCCTCGGCAATCGTCGAAATCCGGGCGCCCGCCTCGGGCGTGATTACGGACCAGCAGGTTACGGCCGCGGCAGGCACCCAAGGTCTGGCTTCGCCGAACCCGTTCACAATTTCCGACCTCTCTTCCGTCTGGATTCTCTGCGACGTGTACGAGAACAACTTGTCGCAAATCCGCGTGGGAGAATTCGCGGACGTTCGCCTGAACGCCTATCCGGATCGGGTGTTCAAAGGACGGATCGGCAACATCAGCCCGGTCCTCGATCCCACGCTTCGCACCGCTAAGGTTCGATTGGAACTGCGCAATCCGGGAACGATGCGGATTGGGATGTTCGTCACGGCGACTTTCCACGGACTGCAAAAACAGACGCACACCGTTGTGCCCGCGTCGGCGGTGCTGCATCTTCACGATCGCGACTGGGTGTACACGCCAGCGGGCGGGTCGGCGTTTCGCCGCGTCGCGGTGATGGGCGGCGATATGCTCCCGAACAACACACAGGAAATCCTCTCCGGTCTCGCTCCCGGCCAAAAAGTGGTTTTTAACGCCCTGGTCTTGCAAAGCACGGTCGAGCAGTAATGATTCGCGCTCTTGTCGATTTCGCCCTCAACAATCGCCTGATGATTGCGGCGGCAACCGTTCTGCTGCTGATCTGGGGAGCGATCTCCTTCCACAATCTGCCCGTCGAGGCGTATCCCGACGTGGCCAATAATTACGTTCAAATCATCACGCAATGGCCGGGACGCGCCGCCGAGGAAGTGGAGCAGCAAGTCACCATTCCAATCGAAATCGTGATGAATGGAATTCCGCACCTGGAGCACCTCCGCTCTACCTCTCTGTTCGGCCTCTCCAGCCTGATGCTGATCTTCGACGACGATTCGAGCAACGATTGGAACCGCCAGAAAGTTCTGGAGCGGCTCTCGCAGCTCAATCTTCCGAGCGGCCTGCAACCGCAGATCGGCGCGGATTTCAGTCCCGTGGGACAGATCTATTGGTACACGCTCAGAAGCAGCAATCCCAATTACGATCTGATGGAACTGAAATCCATCGAGGATTGGGTCCTCGAGAAACAGTTCAAGTCCGTTCCAAATGTGGTGGATGTCGTCAGTTTCGGCGGGACTACGCGCGAATATCAGGTCCGCATCGATCCCGATAAGTTGATCGCATACGGCCTGAGTATCGGGCAAGTCGAACAGCAGCTCGCGAACAACAACGTGAATGCCGGGGGCAGCTTTGTCGAGGCGGGTTTGCAGCAGATCAACGTTCGCGCGATTGGGCTGCTCAGGAATGTCCGCGATATCGAGCAAACGGTAATCAAGACGCAGGGCGGAACGCCAATTCGCGTGAAAGACATTGGGACCGTGGTGCAAGGCCCGCGAATCCGCCTGGGGCGGATCGGAAAAGCGGTACATCGCGCCGATGGGAAGATCATCGACGACGACGATGTTGTCGAGGGGATCGTGCTCTTGCGCAAGGGCGCCGATTCCGATGCGGTTCTCGAAGCCATTCACGACAAAGTAAACGAGCTCAACGGGCATATACTGCCCCGCGGCGTAAAGATCGTTCCGTTTCTCGATCGCAGCAATCTGCTTCACTACACCACGCACACGGTGCTCCACAACCTGACCGAAGGCATCGTCCTGGTTGCCGTGATCCTGTTTCTCTTTCTCGGAAACGTGCGCGGGGCGTTCATCGTGGCGTTGACCATTCCGTTCTCGCTGCTCTTCGCCTCAATCTGCCTTAGCCTCGCGAAGATTCCGGCGAATCTGCTGTCGCTCGGCGCTCTGGATTTCGGGATGGTCGTCGAGGGCGCGGTGGTGATGATTGAAAATATCGTTCGCTATCTGGGTAAACCGGATCGGAAATCGGACACCGCCATCGACTCCATTCGCGAAGCGGCGCACGAAGTGCAGCGGCCGGTATTTTATGCCATCGGCATCATTATCACGGCCTATGTTCCGATTTTCACCCTTCAGCGCGTGGAAGGCCGGCTGTTCAAGCCCATGGCCTGGACCGTGTCGTTCGCGCTCTTGGGCGCACTCCTGTTCGCGATGCTCATCGCGCCCGTGCTCGCCAGCTTCGTGTTCGGCAAAGACACGCGCGAATGGCGCAACCCGGTAATGACCGCGATCACGGCCGCTTACCGGCGGAGCGTTCAATGGGCCATCGACTTCCGGTGGATCACGGTCGGCATCGCGGCTTGCGCACTGATCGCGTCTTATTTGATTACGGCAAGCGGCGTTGTGGGATC
>JBPCKZ010000226.1:0-9368 GCA_051003795.1 Bryobacteraceae bacterium
CGGAGAAATGGCGTCCATAAATCTTGGCGACGCCGGAGTGCCTTCCCACTAAAGCCAGTTCGCCAATGGGAGTGAACACAAACGGTTGCGGCTTCTCCCCGCGGAGGGTCGCGACAATATTCTTCGCGACCCATGCGCCCTCGCGAGTGGCGTTTTGCGCCGTAGGGGCATAAGTATCCTTTGATCCCGCCTTGGGAACTTCGGCGCAATCGCCCAGCGCCCACACGCCGGGATGGCCGGGAACCGCGCAGCATTCGTCGACCACGATTCCGCCGTGGTGTCCGCGTTGGGCGTCGAGCTTCCCGATCAGGGGATTCGGGGTGATTCCGGCCGCCCAAATCAGTGTCCGCGCGGGAATCCGCCTGCCGCCTTCCAGTTCCACATAGCTCGCGGAAGCGCTGGCGATTTTGGTTTTCAGCAGTATCCTAACGCCATGCTCTTCGAGCTTCTTTTGCGCGAACGATGCGAGATCCGGGCTGATCTCCCCCAGCAGACGCTCCCCCGGTTCGACGATCAGCGTGCCGATTTCATCCGGCTGGACGTTTGGATAATCGCGGACGCTCGTTCTGGCGAGATCGTTCAGAGCTGCCATGGTTTCGACGCCCGTGTACCCGCCTCCACCCACGACGAACGTCAGGATCTCCCGGCGAACCTTCGCGTCCGGCTCCCAATGCGCGCACTCCAAAGCGCCGAGGACGCGATTCCGAATTGCGGCCGCGTCGCCGATGCTCTTGATCGGGAGAGAATGCTCCTGAACGCCAGGGATATCGTGAAAATTGGGAACGGAACCGAGGGCAATTACCAAGTGATCGGCTTGCAAAGTACGCTGGCTGTTGCCGTCCGGCCCGGCGCTTAAGACAATCGATTTATTTTTCAGATCGATCTCGCGCACGCGGCCCTGTTCGAAGTCGATGCGCGGAGATAACCGCCGGGGCGGCGCGACGATGTGCCGAGGCTCGAGCTCGCCTCCGGCAACCTCGGTCAGCATGGGCGTGAAGAGGAGAAAATTATTCTGGTCGATCAGGCTGATTGTGCCGTCCTTTCCGGCGGGAAGCAGTTTGGAAAGTTCCTGGGCGGTATTCATTCCAGCAAAGCCGGCGCCGAGAATCACGATCCTTTGATCGCCAGGCAAGTTGCGGTTGCGCCGCCGGATGTTGGAACTCTTCCAAAGCTTGCAACCGAGCGCCATGCTTCCCGCGGCCAGCGCGCCTGCCAGCAGTGTTTTCGATCTCAATCGGCGCCTCCTTGTCGTCTACGCTACGAACAACTCCCAACGAATCGCCCAAGTTACTTCCTGCCACGGGGCAAGGACAACCATTCCGGTATCGATGGTGGGCGGCCAAACCGGACTGAATGGGTCGGCCCAGTTAAAGACAGGTTCAACCACCACGAACGATTTCCCCGGCGGCGAGTACACCTGCAACGCCGTCACCTCGGGCGAAAGCGCAGTCAGACGAACGCCGTAATGGGCAGCCGGGTCGCGGATCTCAACCACGGTGTGGCCGTCCGCTGTCTTCTCCAGATCCACGAAGCTATCGTCGAAATAGTGAGAGCCGAGCGGCGCCCCATCGGGCCCCCTGAAGTCGTACGCCGTACCGGCGACGGACGCGAGTTGCCCGGTGGGAAAAACATCGTCGTAGTTATTCACGAGCGCGCGGCGGCGGGCGGGCAGATGGAGACGGGCCTGTTCGCGGCGCTTGCTCGGCAGCGCGAAGTAAGGGTGCCAGCCAATGCCGACCGGAAGCGGCTCGTCGCCCACGTTGCGAGTAGCCGCTGTGAACGCGATCGATTCGGGACGAAGCTCCGCCTCTACTTGAATTTCCGCTTTCGACAGCCAATAGCCGTCAAAGTCGCCGGCCTGTAGAGTGGCCTTTACATGGACGTCCGATACATCGACAACGTCCATTTTCGAAGCAAGAATCAATCCGTGCATGGCGCACTTTTCCGCGCCAGGCTCCTTTCCGTGCCAGTCGGCCGGCAAGTGGATATCGCGGCCAAGGACCCTGGTTTCGATCGTGCGGCCACCGGGCAGAAGCTTTCCGCGGATACGGTTCGCGAACGGCAGCAGCAGCGCTCCGCCGAAGCTAAAGGAATGCACTCCCATGTAGTCGCCCGGGCCGCCGTTCAGTTCGTGTTGCGCTTCCTCGAGCGATGGCGACGCGAGCAGATCGATTTCTCCCAATCCCGGAAACGCGGCGCGCGCCTGAAAGAGGTTCATGCCGCGGCCCGGCAGCAGTGTAGCCCCAAGGAATTCCGGGGTTTTCCCAGCCGCAGTAACTTTTCGATGAAGGAACACGGGCGGCAGTCCGCCGGGCGTGCTCATGGGCAGATGCCTAACACGTTGCTTTCGGTGGGCAGCGTTCTCCGCCACTGGCTAATCAGCTTCTTGTACGCATGACCGACCGGGCGTATATTCCGATCCAGGTCGCAAAGACCCAGCGGGTTGACGGTGCCATTGTCTTCGCGCAGTCCCGTATCCCAGTCCACCTGGTCCTGGAGGCTGTACCAGGTGAAACCGAGAATCGGGACACCGTCCTGTTTCAGGCGGTGTACATTCGACCATTCCTTCTGCAGCCACTTAATCGCATCCGGATCGGCGTAGTTCGTTTCCGTGTGCATGACCGGGAGGCTATAGCGGGCAAAGTATTGGTGCGTGATCGGATAGTAGCCGAAAATTTCACCGGACAATGACGTACTGCCGTCCGCATGAACCAGATTTTCGTTGGTCTCATAATAATCGTTGCCCATTACACAGCGCGACCGTAAATGGTGCAGCAGAAACCAGTGATACTCTTGGCGAGTCATGCCGTTATCGAGCAGGTATTCGTATATCGTCGCGTTCACGTGATGGCCGTATGTCAAGTCGAACGAGAGAAAACGCTTCTCGTTATAACGCCGCGCGGCGTTCTCGCAATCCGGGCCTTCCGGGTGGAAATACTGCGTCGATTCGCTCTGGATGAAGATCGCGTCCGCGCGATGCTTCAAAATGGCGTGCATCGCCAGCACATTGGCCTGGCAGAGATGCTTCAGCGCGTTCACGAACGCGCGATCCGTTTTGAGCCTTTCATTCCACCAACCGAATTGCGCCGAGAACGTTGCGGCGATGAAAATCTCGTTGACCGGCGTGTAGAAGCGAACCCACGGGAATCGCTTGGCAAAAGCTTCGACATAATCGACAAATAGCTTCGGCCAATCGGGATTTTGAAAGTTCCCGATCCAGTCGGGGACGCCGAAATGGCACAGGTCCACGATCAGTTCGACTTTCTGTTCGTGCAGCGCGCGGAAGGTCTCATCGGTGAAGCTCCAATCGTATTTCCCCGAGCCGGTGTTGGTCGAGTAATAAGGCGGACCATAACGGAGATACTGGATGCCGAGTTCTTTCAGATTGCGGAAGTCGTCGCGCCAGCGCTCGTAATGTTTGGTCTTGGCAAGTTCGTCCTGACGGATTGTCTTCCCCTTCCATTCGATAGTCGGGTAGCTGTTCTCGACGCCGGTGGCAAACATGAATTCCGACATGGGTCTCGCTCCTTAGGGAAGAATGTCCAACTTGCCGCCGTCGACGGTGAGGTTCGTGCCGGTGATGAAGCGAGCTTCGGCCGCCGCCAGAAAACAGACGGCGGCCGCTATGTCTTCCGGTTGGCCGACCGCGCCAGTTACCTTCTCCACTCCGCTCTTGACGTTTGGATTGTTCCAGAGCATCGGAGTGTTCACGGATCCCGGAGACACGCAATTAATGCGGATTTTTTTCTCGGCAAGTTCTTCCGCGAAGCCTCGCGTGAACGCTTCCATTCCTCCTTTTGAAGTGGCGTAAGGGACGACGTTCTTCGTCGTTTCATAAGCATGCACCGAACTGATGTTCACGAATGCGCTGCCCTTGGGCATGTGGGGGGTCGAGTACTTGCAGAAGAGGAAAACCGAGCGGAGATTGACGTTGAGGACCTTGTCGAATTCGTCGTCGGGCAAGTCGACTATCGGTTTAAAAGTCATCATCGCCGCGTCGTTTACGACGACATCGATCTTCCCCCACTTATCCACGGTTGTCTTAATCGTGGCCTTTATCTCATCCGGATTACCCACGTCGCATTTTGCGAAGATGGCTTCTCCCTTGGCCTGAACGATTTCCTGGACGGTTTGATTGCCATGCTGTTCGTTCAGATCGACGACCACCACCTTTCCGCCTTCCTGCGCGAAACGCTTGCAACTAGCCTTGCCGATTCCGGAACCGCCGCCCGTAACGACGCATACTTTGTCTTTGAAACGCATAGGTCCTCGCTTAATTAACAACGTTGAGTGTCAACTGCTCCAAATTCCAATGAAACGGAGTCAAGATCTCGGGGCCGTCTTCAGTGACGGCCACCATGTCGGCCTTTCGGACGCCTCCGAGGTCGTTCAGGTAAACGCCCGGCTCGAGCTTCAACACCATTCCGGTCTCGAGGACATCGTCCGATTTCGGGTGAATCCGGGGCCTCGCGGCATGATCGGCGGCGCCGAAACCCGCCCCATGACCCGCGGGATGCTTGAATGCGGGTCCAAAGCCGCGGTCCTCGAGAACCCGCCGCGCCCCACGGTCCACGTCGGACGCTTTGACTCCCGGTTGAACCGTACCTAGCGCGGCGTCGCGGGCCGCGAGAACGGCTTCGAACATGCTGCGCTTCACTTCGTCAACGGCTCCCATGTGATACGTCCGCGTTACATCGGCCCAATATCCGTCCGCGTAGGAGTGGCATCGGATGGTAACCAGATCGCCCGTTTCGATCTTCCGCGAGCCCGACCGTCCATACGGCCCGCATACCGTGGCCGAATTTATTGCCGTCATGCAATATACGAAGCCGTCGCATCGCTTGACTTGCTCAAAATCTCCCAGATACGAGATCAGCGCCATTCGAAAAGACGCGGCGGCACTCGCCTCGGTGAGACCGGCCCGCAACAGCCGAGCGCCGCTGAGAAACGCGTGTTCCGCAAGCCTGCACGCAATTTGGATGTGTTGAGTTTCGGCGTACGTTTTCACCGTCCGCAACTGGGCGAGTAGCTCATCCGCCGGCGCCAAAGTGGCGGAGGGAAACGCGCGCCGCAACAACCGCCCGGCATTCCCTCGAAAAAAGTGCGGCGCGTAAGCGGCCGGCTCGAAGGCGTCGGCTTGCTCGAAGCCAATACGATTTGCCGTCAAGCCCAGCTCGCTTTTAACCGCCGCAAACGTTTCGAACAGACTTTCCTCCGCGGTCAGAACGCGATCGAGCGGCGCCGGAGAATACGTGGTGACGTCATCGGCCCAACTTCTTTCGGCCAGGTCGTCCTCGTCTTCCGGCACTATCAACACAATTCTTCCACCGCGAATGGCGAGGGCGAGAGAGTAGCCGATGGCGGGCCAGTACCCGAAAGTAACAGCACGTTGGCGGGCATTGCGCAGACCAGCAGATCCCAATTGGTCCGCTCCAAGGCTTCGCGGATCAGTCGATCCCGAACCATGGCCATCGACGCCGCCTCCATGACATCACTTTACGTTTCACAAAATCAAAACGGCGTCAAGAGTTGACGTCCGCGCGTCAAGAAAACGTCAAAAATTCGCGAAGGTAGTCGTTCTCTATACCGTCCGAAGGCGATAGCCGACTCCAGGTTCGGTCAAAATATAGCGGGGCCGCGTCGGATTCGATTCGAGTTTACGCCGCAAGTTACTGAAGTTGACCCGGAAGGTGCATCTCATCATCGTAGCAGGCCCCGCCCCATACCTCCTTGATTACTTGACGATGAGTAATCACCTTATCCGTGTAGCGGATCAATACTTTCAGAAGATCGTACTCGGTCGGCGTGAGCTGAAGCTTTTCGCCATTCGATCGTACCGTCCTGCGAACCAGATCCACCTCAAGTTCCCCGACGGAAAACACCGCGGCGGTTTCCGATCTTGCAGCGCGGCGCAAAGCCACGCGGATGCGCGCGGCCAATTCTCCGGGACTGAATGGCTTCGTAAGATAATCGTCGGCGCCGGCATCGAGGGCGGCGATTTTGTCGGATTCCCGGTCGCGCACCGACAGAATCACTATGGGCGTTTGAGTCCATTCTCGAAGCGAACGGGTCATATCGATCCCATCCACGTCGGGAAGCCCAAGGTCGAGGATGATTATGTCGGGGCGCGCGATGGAAATCGCCTGCAACGCCTCCTCGCCGGTAGCCGCTTCATACAGGTGATAACCCTGATTGCCCAGGCACGCCCGCAGGCAGCGGCGGATGCCATGCTCATCATCCACCACCAATACCCGCGCGCCGTCTGCGATCATTGGCTAATCCCCGCCGGCGCCGCCGGCACCGCAACCGAGGGGCAGGCAGAAAGCGACCGTCGTACCCCGCGGCTCGCGCCGTTGCGCCCAAATGTTGCCCTTGTGAGCTTCAATCAATCCTTTGCAGATGGAGAGACCCAAGCCGATCCCCCCGGTTTCACCCGATCGAGCCGCCCGGTTGAATTTCTCGAACACCTTCGTGAGATCTTGCGCCGGGATGCCATAACCATCATCGAGCACTCGAACCTCTAACGTCCCGTCCAGCACGATTGTCTCCAGTGTCACCGGCGAACATTCGGCGGAATATTTTAGGGCGTTATTTAACAAATTGACAATCACCTGGACAATTAACACGAAATCCATTCGGACAAAAGGCAAGTTGGGCGGAATAATCACTTCGATGGTCCGCCTAGCCGCAACCGAGCCGAGTTGCTCCAGGGCGGCCCCGATTACGTCTTGCACATCGCAAAGATCTCTTCTGATTTGAAGGGCGCCGGCTTCGAGCCGGCTCATATCCAGAAGATTCCCCAACAGCCTGTTCAAGCGCTCCGCCCCGGCTCGCGCATTGTCGATTAACTCACGTTTTATCGAATCCTCGAGGCTGCCATATTCGTCTTGCAGCGTGCTGAGCGACCCCAGGATGGCCGCGAGCGGCGTGCGCACGTTGTGTGAGATGGAATTCAACAAGGCGTTTTGGAGGTCATCGGTCTGGCGGAGAAGCCGCGCGTGTTCTACTTCTTCGTCCGGCATGTGCCCAGTGTGAGAAAGCGCGCGACGGCAGTCAACCCCTTGACGGTTTATTGACGCCTTCGCGACGATTCTTGACCCTACCTTGAGACGTTCTTTTCTATATTCGGCTGTAGGTCCCGGTTCGCCTGGGTGCGCCATGCAAGTCAGCTCATTCGATCCCCACTCCCCGCAAGCCGGCGGCATCGAGAGTCTGTTCGTTTTTACACTGATAGTTTGCGGGTTCGTGTTCGCAATCGTCGCCGGTTTGGTCTGCTACAGTGCGTTCCGTTACCGAAGCGGCCCGCGTAGCGCGGAACCGGCGGCCAACTTTGGAAATCGAACGCTTGAAATTATCTGGACCGCCATTCCGGTGCTCATCATTGCCCTTCTGTTCGGATTTACATGGAAAACAGTTCAAGCCGTCGACCCTCCGCCAGCGCGCGATCCGGATGTAATCGTAACGGGGCGGCAATGGTGGTGGGGCGTGGAATATCCCAAAACCGGCGTGATAACGGCAAACGAGATTCATTTGCCGGTCGGGCGGGACATGTCTATACGGGTATTGACCGGCGATGTAATTCACGATTTTTGGGTCCCGCAGCTTTCGCGCAAAATGGACGCGGTTCCCGGACTGCAAAATCATGTTTGGATTCGCTTGGAGCGTCCCGGCGTTTACCTCGGCGCCTGCTCCGAGTATTGCGGAGCCGAACACGCTTGGATGCGCTTCCGCGTGATTGGAGAGTCGCCGGAGCAATTCGATTCGTGGCAGCGGCGGCAGGCGCGGATGGCGGCGGCGGCGTCGGGCGAACAGGCGCAAACCGGCGCAAAGAGATTCCAAGAGCTCACCTGCGCGAACTGCCACGCGATCAAAGGTACGGACGCGGACAAACAGATCGGACCGGACTTAACCCACATGGCCAGCCGCAAGATGCTGGCGGGCGAGCGTATCGAAAACACGCGCGAGAATCTTTCGAACTGGCTGAAGAATCCCGGAGCGATTAAGCCCGGAACGAACATGCCGAACCTGCAGTTAGATCGGGCGGACATTGCATCGTTGACCGCTTACCTGGAGTCTCTTAAATGAGGAGCGCGACATGAGCGATGTTCCGTTCTCTCCGGCAGCTCCGTTTCCAGTGCCTGTTACCCGGGAGAAAGCGGCGCGCGGCCTACTAAGTTGGGTTTCGGCGGTCGACCATAAGCAGATTGCGATCCTCTACTTACTAACTACGGTCTTCTTTTTCGCCTTGGGCGGCATCGAGGCGTTGCTGGTTCGCATTCAACTTGCCTGGCCCGGCAACCGTTTTCTCGACCCGGAAGCCTATAACCAGATCTTCACCATGCACGGAACTACGATGGTGTTTCTGGTTGTAGTTCCCGCGCTTCTCGGATTCGCGACTTACATGGTTCCACTCATGATCGGCGCTTCCGACATGGCGTTTCCGCGCTTGAACGCGCTCAGCTTTTGGTTATTGCTCTTCGGCGGCTTCTTTCTCTACTTCAGCTTCGTCGCGGGAGGCGCTCCCAACGCTGGCTGGTTCAGTTATGCGCCGCTTAGCGAGAAGCCCTATTCGTCTCATGTGGGCCTGGATTATTGGGCGTTGGGATTGCTCGGAATCGGCGTGGGAACGGTGGCGTCGGGCCTGAATCTGATCGTCACGATTTTCGCGCTTCGAACCCCTGGCCAGACCATCCGCAAGGTTCCGCTATTCGTTTGGATGGTGCTGGTGAACTCGTTCCTCATCATCTTCGCGCTACCCGCGTTGAACGCATCGCTCGTGATGCTGCTGATCGACCGCCAGTTAAACGCGCATTTCTTCACCCAGCTTGGAGGCGGCTCGCCGGTGCTTTGGCAACACTACTTCTGGTCGTTTGGCCACCCGGAAGTTTATATCATGGTGCTGCCCGCGTTCGGAATCATCTCGGAAGTTATCCCGGTATTTTCGAGAAAGCCGATCTTCGGGTACGGCTTCGTCGCCGCGTCCACCGTGGCGATCGCGCTGCTCAGCTTGGGCGTCTGGGCGCATCATATGTTCGCGGTTGGCCTGGGACATGCATGGGATCTCGCGTTCGGAGCCTCGAGCATGCTGATCGCGGTGCCAACGGCAGTCAAGATTTTCAATTGGATCGCGACCATGTGGGGCGGGTCCATCCGGTTTACGGTGTCCATGCTGTTCGCTATCGCGTTTTTGGTGACTTTCACCATCGGAGGACTCAGCGGCGTGACGTTTGCCGTAGTGCCGATCGACTGGCAAGTAACCGATAGCTACTATGTAGTCGCGCACATGCATTACGTGCTCTTTGGCGGAACGCTGTTCGCCGTTTTTGCCGGCGTCTACTACTGGTTCCCGAAAATGACGGGCCGGATGT
>JBPCKZ010000227.1:0-5815 GCA_051003795.1 Bryobacteraceae bacterium
AGTTAATTCACCCTCCGCAGCTCGCTCCGCTCGTCGTTACTTCCAAGCCCGTTGCGGTCAAGGACATTTGGGGGATGTACCGGCGGGATAAAAAATCCAACTGGGTCTCTCTTGCCATTCATGCCGCTGTGATTGTGCTTTTGTTTACGGTGTTTTCGAGCAAGGCCGTACAGGATAAAACCAAGTTGCTGGCGCGAATAATCGATACGAATCTGGCTCCCTACGTCCCGGAGATGCAACCCAAAAAGAATGTGATGCAGGGCGGCGGCGGGGGCGGCGACCGGTCGCTCATTCCGGCCAGCAAGGGCAAGCTTCCGAAAATCGCCCTTCGCCAGTTTGTTCCCCCGACGACGCAGGTCAAGAACGAGCACCCCAAGTTGGTGATGGAGCCGACCATCGTCGCCCCGCCCGATTCCGTGTTGCCGAACGTGAATATGCCGGTGATTGGGGATCCCTTGGCGCATATTGGTCCGCCCTCGGACGGCACGGGTTCTGGTGGCGGCATTGGCACCGGATCGCGTGGCGGAATCGGATCCGGGAACGGTGCCGGGTTCGGACCCGGAGAAGGCGGTGGATTTGGGGGAGGAGTTTATAGAGCGGGCGGCGGAGTGTCCGCTCCCCAAGTGCTGTTCAAGGTAGATCCCGAGTATTCGGAAGAGGCTCGGAAAGCGAAGTACTCCGGAACCGTGCTAATTCAGGTCGTTGTGGGCGCGGACGGGAAAGCGCGCGACATCAAGGTCGTGAAAAGCGTGGGCTTGGGGCTGGACGAGAAGGCGATTGAGGCAGTGAGCAAGTGGAAATTCAAGCCCGGCTTGAAAAACGGCCAAGCGGTTGCCGTCCACGCGACCATCGAGGTCAATTTCCGGTTAATGTAGCGAAAAAATGACGATCGATGAACGGCTGGAAGCGCTGACCATGAACATGGAACTCGCATGGCGCGAGATCGAGGCGCAACGCGGGCAAACGGAGAAGGTTCTCACTGGTATCGAAAAGCTTCTTCGAATCGCGGAGAGTCATGAGCGCCGAATCGCGGACCTCGAAAACGGCGGAGAATAATTACTCGCCAGCTATCGATGTTGCCGGCGTCAGATTCACGGCAACAAAATTCTTCTGCGATAGCCTGCGGTAAACCTCGCCGGCCACGCCCGCCGCCATCGGTCCGATCGAAGGACGTCCGCCGGTCAGAAGCACCACGACCACCAGTTTCCGCTCTCCCGCCTCGTTGAACGATCCGAACCAGCCAAGGCGCGTGCGGCCTTCGCTGCATGTGCCTGTCTTCCCCATAATATTATTATCCTGCGCGCCATCTTGCTTCGCCCGCCGGGCAGTCCCAAACTCGACTGCGCCCTGCATGCCCGGCTTGATCTCATCAATCAACGGCTTGATATCGAGCTGCCGCTTCACCTTGGGCGTAAAAGCGCTTATTTCCTCGGCGGTTTTCGGATATTGCAGGTAGTAAAGTGTCCCGCCGTTCGCGATCGCGCTAATAAGGGCGGCGAGCTGAAGGGGTGTTTGCGAGATGTCTTCGCCGAAACTGGTCAGCATCCCAACGCCGCTCTTGGGGGGCGCGGACGGGAAAATTCCGGCGTGTTCGCCCTCTATGTTCAGTCCCGCCTTCTCGCCGTATCCAAACAGATGCGCATATTTGTTCACGCGCTCGTATCCCAGTTTCTCGCCCAGCGTGGCAAAGTAATAATTATTGGAACGGGCCAATGCCTCGGTAAGATCCATGTCCCGGCGGCCCAAGCGAATGGGACTCGTGCTCTGAACCAGGCCTTCATGCAGGGCGGCCAGGGCTACCGAAACTTTGATCGTCGAGCATGGCTGAAAACCGTTGCCCAGAGCGAGTTTCTGATTCACCATGGTTAAAATACGCCCGGTGTGCGGATCCACCACCACGATTGATCCGTTATAGGACCCGAGCGACTCGACGGCCGCGCGACGGATATCGAGCGCCTCGCCATCCACGTTATCTCCCGTGGTGGAATCGGCGTACGTGGGTTCATCCCAGGTCTGAACCCAAATGGGCCGGCGATGGTGGCGGAGCCAAGCCGCTCGCGCGGCCCGCCCATGGATATTGCCCGGGATCGAATGGACCGAAACGCGGGTCATCCGCGCATGAGCCGACGAATGCCCTCGGCGCGTGGAGCGCGACCTCCCCACTAAGGGCCGCGAACCGCGATTCGCGCTATGCCTTGCGGCATGTTTGCTTGAGATTTTCCGGCTTTTCCCACGAGAAGATTGCGAGCCGGAAGCGGCCCCGGCAACCAATATTAGCGCCACGGCTAAAGGAATAAACTGGTTCAGAATCGAAAAGACACGGCGTCTAATCATAGTTCGCGCGAACCTAAGAGCAAAACTTAGAGCAACCAGAGAGAGGTGAGGTCCAGCCTCAAGCGCCAAACCACCGGGAGCAACCGGCATCTAATTGTCCGGGAAAACGTTTCCCCCGTCAATAGCGGTACGCATTTTAACAGTACTGAATTTATGCCGCCGTCCAGCCGCCGTCGATCGCGACGATCGATCCATTGATAAATTCGGATTCCCTGGTGCACAAGAATAGGGCAAGATTCGCGATCTCTTCAGGCTTCCCAAGCCGCCCGACCGGTTGCCGTTGGCTCAACTCTCCCCTCACCTTTTCTTTCTCATGTGCATGATACTTATCCAGATACGCTTCGACAAAAGGTGTGTCCACTGTGCCGGGACAGATGCAATTCGCCCGAATTTGCGTGGGATAATCAACCGCAAGCTGCCGCGTCATGGCGACCACCGCTCCCTTTGTGGCGCAGTAAGCAAATCGCTTCTTGACGCCCACCAAGCCGGCGACGGACCCTATATTTACCACCGTCCCTTGTGACTGCTTCAGCAGGGGCATGCAATGTTTGGTAATCAGGAATAGCCCTTCCACATTGACCCGGAATAGCCGCTGTAAGTCGGTAAGCTCCGTTTCCTCGATTCCCCCAACAAGCCCGATGCCCGCGTTATTGATCAGAATATCGAGTTGCTTGATATCGGCGATCCCTTGCCGAACCTGGGCTTCGTTGGTGATATCGAGAATCAGGACTGACGCTTCAGGAAGTTCGCCCGCGAGTTTCCGGGCCCGCGCCTCGTCGATGTCTACAATGATTACGGAGGCTCCGGCTCCGGAGAGTGCGCGGCACGTCGCCTCGCCAATGCCGCTGGCGCCGCCCGTCACGATCGCCTTGCGGCCGTCCAAACGAAAAGGTGTATTCATCAGAGTGAATTGTAACAACGCTTTGCCATTACGGGTTCTGCAAGAGGAAATTGCGGCTTGCCGCCGCTGTCCGCGCCTGATCGCGCATTGCACGGAAATAGCCCGGGTGAAGCGCCGCGCTTTCCGCGAGTGGGATTACTGGGGCCGTCCCGTGCCTTCTTTCGGAGATCCCGAAGCGGCTCTATTGATTGTGGGCCTCGCGCCCGCCGCTCACGGGGCGAACCGGACCGGGCGGGTGTTTACCGGCGATCGGTCGGGCGATTTGCTGTACAAAGTGCTGCACCAGACCGGGTTCGCCACGCATCCGGAGAGCCGGTCGAGCGCGGACGATCTGCGTCTGACCGGCGCTTGGATCACCGCGGCCGCGCACTGCGCTCCGCCGGACAACAAGCCCACGCCGGAGGAGTTGCGGAACTGCCGACCGTGGCTCGAGCGCGAAATGGATTTGCTGACGTGCCTGAAAGTGATCGTCCCGCTGGGAAAGGTCGCGTTTGACGCGACTTTATCGCTGCTGCAATCGCGCGGATTCATCCGGCGAAAGGCGGATCTCGCTTTCGGGCATAATCGCGAGCATCGAATCGCGCCTGGATGTCCGGTGGTGCTCAGTTCGTACCACCCGAGCCAGCAAAACACATCGACCGGCAAGCTGACGGAACGGATGCTGCTCGATGTATTCACGGCCGCGCGCCGTATGGTGGATCTCCAAGACGATATCGGGGTCGTTTAGCGCAAAGCACGTTCAGCGCAAGGCAAACGTAAGCACCACGCTGCCGGAAGGGATGCTCACGTACTGTTTCCCGTCCAACTCGTAAGCGATCGGCGATGTCACCAGCCGGTTCCCCGTGTTTACCCTCCACAGCAATTTTCCCGTGTCGGCCTGGAGCGCCATCAAATAGCCATCCTCATCGCCCGCGAACACCAGGTTGCCCGAAGTCGCAAGCGTCCCAGCCCAGGGCGACGAGTACAACGGGAACGTCCATTTCGTCTCCCCGGTCAGAGGGTCCATGGCTGTCACTCGGCCGCCCTGATGCTCGGAGGGCTCGGCCCGAACACTGGTCGACCAGTAACTCGTTCCCTCCTTGTAAGCCGGCGGCTTCGAGTAAAAGATATCGCAGCCTTCCCGGACGTTGAAATAGTAGAGACGGGTGAGTGGGCTATATGATGGCGCCATCCAGTTAGTCGCTCCGGCGCATTGCGGACACACCAGAGTGCCTTTGGCGGTGGGGTCGAGGTTGGGAATCCGGATCGGACGTCCCTTGCTATCGATTCCCTTGGCCCATGTCTGTTTCGCGAAAGCCTTCGCAGTCAGGAATTCGCCCGTCCGCCGGTCGAGAACATAGTAGAATCCATTGCGATCCGCATGCACCAGAAGCTTTCGTATCTTGCCCTGCCAGGGAAGGTCGAGCAGCATGGGCGTTTCGGCGGCGTCATAGTCATAGACGTCGTGCGGCGTGAATTGGAAGTGCCACTTCAGCTTTCCCGTATCCGCATCGAGCGCCACGACGCTATCGGTGTAGAGATTGTCGCCTGGCCGGATGTCGCCATAGAGATCGGGCGCCGGATTCCCCGTCCCCCAATAGACGGTATTCAATTGCGGATCGAAAGTTCCCGTCATCCAGGTTGCGCCGCCGCCGTGTTTCCAGGAATCGCCGCCCCAAGTATCGTTGCCCGGCTCGCCGGGAGCCGGAATCGTCCAAAATCGCCATACCCGTTTCCCGGTTTCGGCATCGTAGGCATCGATAAAGCCCCGGATGCCATAATCGCCCGCCGCGGTTCCAAGCACCACCTTGTCCTTCACGACGAGAGGCGCTTCGGTGCCGCCATAAGCGCCGCCGGCCGCTGAAGCCACCTCCACGTTCCACAAGAGCAAACCGGTGCGCGTGTCGATCGCCAATAGGCGCGTGTCCGGAGTGAGCATATAGAGCTTGCGGCCGAGGATTGCAAGACCGCGATTGAGATTGCCGCAGCAGTACTTCGCATCCTTCGGTATCCGGTACTGATAATGCCAGAGCCGCCTGCCGGATCGCGCGTCCACCGCGTCAATACCCGAATCCGGAGTGGTCAGATACATCACGCCATTCGCAACCAGTGGAACGGTCTCATTCGAGCCTTGGGTTCCCGTCTGATACAGCCATTCGAGACGCAGTTCGCTCACATTGTGGTCGTCGATCTGCTTGAGGTCGCGAAAGCGCGTGGCCTGATAGTCGCCCCAGTACGTGAGCCATTCGGAAGGCGTTTCGACGGCGTGCACCAGACGGTCGTAAGTGATTTCGGCGGCTTCCGCCCCGCATTGGCAAAGAAGCGCGAGAACAGCGACTGCCCTTTTCATCATCATCAACGGGACCTCCTTTCACTCCGGGTTTCAACCGCGCCGTTATCGCCCGTAAGACTGTTCAAATAGGCAAGCAGATTCTTTTGATCGGACGCGCTCAGCCGATACGCCGGCATAATCGATTTTTTGTCGTGCACCAATTCCTTCAAGGCTTGTTTGTCGAAGGAAGCAAAGCTCTCGTCCGTCAGACGGACCTGAACCGTGAACGAGTCTTCGTTCACCCACGCTCCTTGAATGCGTTTCCCGTC